>JAIYDP010000272.1 GCA_027487435.1 Verrucomicrobiaceae bacterium
CTCAAGGGCAATACTTTAGATCATTGCAGCGGATGCTATCAATCTTGAAGGACCCGAAACCATTTCCCCGACCTGCTTTCTCCACTTATCGAGGGGCTTACATGCCCAGTGTGGTTTTCTGACTTCTTGATGTTGACAGTGACTTTGACCTTGAGAAAAGATTGATTGGTCATGCCTGTTCTGTCGACTTCTCCTCATCGAAGAAAGTATTTCCCTGACACTCTCATTCCGTGGGACAATGACTGGAGGCAGTCTGTCGATCGGAATGGCATTCCCTTGATGACGTTACCTTCATCCTGAGCAACTAACGGCCGACAGAAAGATGATGAAAGGAGACCCACTGGATGGTGCGGATCCTCAAAGTTTGATCAAGTATTTATGGCATCTGTAATCCCATTTGCTGAAAGCAAAGGCACCGGGGAAAGGCCCTCGCCTTCATGAAGCTCGCTCCAAGACCAATCAACACAGACGGAGATCCTCCAATCAAGGAGCTCGTGGAAGGGAAATGGCTGTATGAGCGGACAGAGTCGAAGTCATACAAGATCAAGAAGGACAAGTTCGGCCGACCGATTCCACCGTACAAAGGTCTGTTTCACGGCTTGTTCTGTCCTAAACCCAAGTAAGACTTCGTCCAGATTAACAAGAAAGAGCTCGCTGCGTTATGTAGCGAACGGTTGAAGACTCCAGGGGTATTTCAGTCGCATGGTCTTGTCGTAAGTATCCTTGCTGACTTGGAAGGAGGACTTTCTCACTCGAGAAGTAGTCTTCACCACCACGACTTCCTGAAGACCGATCATCCTGGAGGCTCTGATGAGAGATCCATCATGAAGCCTTCTCGGCTTGGAGAAATACTAAGGTGGCTGCACGAGTCAGCGACTGGAGCGGAACGAGACGAGTTCGGGAGGATTCTGAGTGAGGTTCGAAATGCCATCGCAACGCATGCGCCAAGGTCGACCGAAATTGAGCGAATGAGCACTCCGAGCCTGCCTCAACGACCGCAGTCCACTGCACCTCTTCCGTCACGACCACCCACGTCGTTTGGGGGCGCAGGAGGATACGTTTTGTTTGATCAAAAGCAGTTCCTTCATGACTTCAATCGAATCACCCGTCTTCGAAGGGTTCATCGAGGTAGGTTCAAGGCAGCAGATCCGGCTCTCACAGGTTTGTCCTCATGTGAACCTTTCTTTGTAATTTAAACAGGGCTCGTCAGCAGCGCTGTGTTCAACCGGATTGTGGAAGAAATAGGCATCAAAATGAACTCGGCGGTGGTATCGTTGGCCAAAAAAAGTTGCAACAAAGACGGAAATTACAATTATGATAGGTTCCTGGCCATGCTGACTCAATATGAGTTGGAATGCTGTCGTCTTGGAATTAGCCGAGCTGTGCCTGATGATCTACAAGCTTCGAAGCATGCAGCAGGGCATTCTATCGGTTCTTCAAGTTCCGCCCTGGATTCAGTCATGGCACTCTTGCACGGCCACAAAACCGTCAGCAAGGCTTTCGCTTCAAAGATTTTGCGAGATCAAGCTTCTCCCTTTTCGATCATGAGTAGCTCTGACATCGAGTACCTTGTTTCCCTATGTCTGGACGACACTGGAAAGGTTTCCGTGGAAATGCTTTCAGACATACTTGCTTATGCCAATGTATCTGACACAGATCTTGCTGAGGAAGACAATGGAATCTCGCGGATTGGGTCCGAAAGTGGAATGAAAATGTCACGGCCTCGAACATCGTATTTTGCAGAGAGTCAGGACTCTTCTTTGCTACTAAGAACCAGAATCAGCAAATTGAAGTCTGAAATCTTGTCTCAGAGCTCTCGCGATGTCGAAAAATCTCGGATTCTTGAAGCTATCCACAAGTGCGGAATCGAATTGTCTGACGACGTTGTCACCAAACTCATATCCGCCTTTTCGAACAAGAACAGCACCACGATCAATGCGACTGAGTTCCTTGCTTCCCTGGAATCGGTTCTTCATTCACAAGTGCGGGCAAGTCGAGCGCCAAGCCGGGGTGGATTGTAAACAAATGTTTTTAAATTCTACGAACTTTGGTAGTTATTCCTTCCCATTCAGCATGATTTGGGTCGTCATTATCGTTGCTGCTGTCATCTCAGCTGCTCTTTTGAAACGAGCGATTGTCTCAGTTGTTCGAAGGGAAGGGAGCCCTGTCCTTCTGCGAGGCAGAATTCCTTTTGTTGGAGTTGCACTCGAGTTTGGAAAAGATGCTGTGTCTTTCTTGAAGAAACAAATGGGGATTCATGGTGATGTCTTCTCGCTCCTGGTTGCCGGTAGAAAAATGACATTTTTGTGCGACGTGAAGTATTACGGAATATTCTTCGAGAGCGACAAATCGACCATGAGCTTCGAAGAGGCAGTGCAAACGTTCACCGAGCGGTACTTTGTTCGGCGAATAAAAGAACTGAATGTAGCAGAGCATTTGGAACCAGTCGTGAAACGTTCATTCAGTACCATCAGAAACTGCTGGACACCTCGCGAATGGCAATGTCTCCGATGGCGATGAAATCTCACGTTGAATTGCTGCGAAGCCACTTTGAGGAGCTATTTGACACGTACGGAACGCTCAACGCGCTGAAAACTTAGAATCGAGGATCTTTCCGGCCACGACCTTCTCAACTTTTGCAAACGTGCCATCTTTTCCGCATCTGTGCCATCGATCTTCGGTCAGAAGTTCTTGGACAATTGCCCGAGCTCATTCGACGCTTTCTTTGACATGGAGAGTCAGTTTGAGATGGCTGCAGCACCGATTCCACACATTTTTTTGACGAAGTTTGTGTCAGGAAAGAAGAGACTCCTTCACATGCTCGTGGGCGAAAATCTTCCAGACCCTGAAGGTCTTTGCTTCCCTCCTCGGCTTACGGACAGATGATTCGTTCTCTTCCGTCGCCAAGGCGTTGCTCACAGTCATCCCACCATCCGCTTCTCCGTCAACGTTCATGCTGACGATGCTGTGGGCCTCCCAAGCTAATTCCATTCTTGCGGCATTTTGGGCTATACAGCATTTGTACAGTTGTCCGACGGAGCTGCGAAAAGCAAGAGAGGAGGTGAATGGTGTAATCGGTCAGCTGGATTACACGACAATCCAAAAGCTAAGTCACTTGCGCCGGTGCTTGAAAGAAACGCTCCGCCTGCATGCCCCTGGGATTGCATTGTCTCGTCTCCCCCTCAGACTCTCATGCAGCAGGCGGAAAACTCTAAAACCCGTCACTCTTGAAACTTCGGCAGGGCCTGTGACGATAGAAGCCGGGCAAGAAGTTTGCATTTGCCCGCTCTTGTACCTGACTGGTCGGTTGTTTGATTTCTCAGAACACACACGGACGGGTCGTTGTTTCAAGATCCCCTCGTGTTCCGTCCAGATCGGTTCATCGCCGTTCAGCGCAGACTCGTTTACTTGCTTACGTCAACAGGAGGAAAGCATGTCCCCAGACGAATCTCGCCAGACGCGCTTCAACTATGTTCCTTTTGGTGAGAATTGAGCTTGTTCTCTAAGAAGCGGTAGGAGCGGGTCTCTACAGATGCCCAGGAATGAATTTTGCCAACAATGAGCTGATCCTATTCCTCGCCATGTTCATCTCAAGGTTTGAAGTTGCCTTTGACAGGGTTGTCAAAGGCGATCCTATGTTGGTCGTCTCTGTTTTGATTCTGAATGTACAGACAACTCGTCGGCATTCAACATCCAGGGGAGCATTGTACTGTAAGAGTAACTAAAACACAAAAGCACTAGTTCCTCTTTTTCGACGCTGCAATGGATTCAGAGTGAGAGAGAAAATTGGAGAGCGCGATGCAGCAGAAGAATGGCATTGCAATCCATAGACTGCGTGGTCAGCACCAACAAGGGCAAAGAAACCCGTTCAAAATAATGAAGACGACAACGAACGTTGGAGTATCGTTATGCTTCGTGTTTGCCCATCCACTGGAACCTTCATTGACGAAGTATAAGACAGTCTTCATCATCGTTGCGGTTGCAGAGAAAAACAGAATTGTAGCCGCACGCTTCTTGTTTGAGGACAGCTGATAATGTCATAAAATCGCAGAGGGATCTTACAGTTGCTAGGCCAATGAATACGATGGCAGCCTCAACAAGATTGAGCCATGATTGTGCTCGGGTGAACGACCCATCATACAACTCCTTGCTGTACGCCTTGTCTACTGAAGCATAAATCTGGTACGCCTGAAAGTATGGGCTGTCCGCAAGCTTAAAGAGGACATAGGATGCATCGAAGATCACGATTACTGCAGACAGAAACAACCAGGCCTTCACAAAGAAAGGGATCTGTGTCGACATTTAACAAAAATTGTGGATGAGAAAATAGAGCATGGCTTTTCTGCTCCAGATTTTTCGGAGATTTTTGGCTACAAACAGAGTACGAAGAGCTCCGCTGACTTTGGTAATCCTCTTTTGCATACATTGACTTACTAATGGCGGAGACAGAGGCTGCAAGTATTCGAATTCAAGAACTTATTTCGATGAAAGAATCTCCATGTCTTGGGATCCGGGTTGGAGTGAGAAAGAGAGGATGCAATGGGCTCTCATATGTCATCAACTATGTTGATGACTCCAATAAAAATGCTCTGGATGAGATTGTTGAAGAGAGAGGTTTACAGCGGGCGTGATGGTCTGAGTGCGCAGGAGTGAGGGTTTACATTGATCCCAAAGCGATCATGTTTCTAGTTGGCTCACAGATGGACTACGTGGATGATATGCTGAAGTCTGAATTTACGTTTACAAATCCGAACGCAAAAGGCCAATGCGGATGTGGCGAGTCCTTCAATGTGTGACAGATTAATTTTGTAATGTATATTTTGTAAACTACAGTAGCTGTATAGAATAACGTCAGTCGTGCTGAATGACGATGTTCCTCGTCCTTGGACTGCTCATCGCAGCCCCTGTAAATGACGACAGTGCCTTGTGGGTCAGAACAGCAAGGCCGCGTCTACTTGCGCTTCTCTGCGCATGAGAACATCCAGCTTGCGCAGGTTGCTGCGTGCGCAATGAAGCGAAGGGTCAAAATGCTGAAAAATCAGACGCCTCGAGGCAGAGGAACCAGAGCCTTTTCGAACATTGCCATCGCTTCTTGCTGCTTGTCAATTGCAATGTATCTGAATAATAAGACTAAGATGCTGCTGCACTACAGAAGCCCGAGGTTGTTGAAAGCTGGTGCGTAGTCAGCCTTGATCTCGAGGCACTGCTGCAGTGCCGTGAGAGCTTTCGCGTGTTGCCCTTTCTGCCTGTACAAACATCCTAAGTTGTTGAGCAGCTGATAGGCGTCTGGAATGGCTGCAATTCCATCGAGATACACCCTCTCTGCGGAGGGAGCGTCACGACTCAATTGAAGTGCAATCCCTTTGGTCTCAGGAAGGAGCTGTGAGAAATTACCGAGATTCACATATGCGGCTGTCGCTGACTTGAACAAATTTAAAACTTGAGAAAAAGATGCAACAGCGGCAGTCATTGCTTGGGACTGGAGCTGCAAGAGACCCTGTTGGTTCCAAAACACGGGATTGGATTGCGCGTTGGGAGATAAAAAGGAAAGAATCCTCTCGCAGGTTGACCGCGTGGCCTCAATTTCAGATGGGCCGAGAGACTCGCTGTGGTCGAGGTACATCTGGTTTGATCAGAGCCTTCGACTACAAGTGTTAACCGCACACAGGCCGCAACCAGCTTGAACAGACGACGACGCAGCCTCCTTCATGATGTGCCCGAACAAATCTTCAGCTTTTTCGAATGTTACTTTCTTCGTCGCTGCGTCCTTTTCGCTTGCTACGGTGATTGATAGCATCGTAGCCATGTTGCATCGGAGAATCTTTTGATCAGGATCCAAAGCCAAAGAGTTCTTCAAAGCTACCCAAGCTTTCTGAACATTGCCAGCGCCCAAATACGCAATGGAAAGGTTGTTCCAAACATGCGATTTGGTTGAGTCCGTGTCCACGACCCTCTCCAAGAGTTCAACTGCGTAGGAGAAGCTTCTGGGATTCAGCGGCTGCTGAACCACACTCACTGTTTCTGAATGACAAGGAGAACGGCGTAATTGTTGACGGCATCTACAATCCTGGAGTCCTTTGCAATCACAGCTTGGAAATACTTTGTCGCGTCGGAAAACTTTGACGTCAATGGAGACAAATGCTTGAACAACGTTGTTGAGAAACATGTCACAGACGCCCAAGTTATTCACAGCGTCAAGGTACTCTGGGAAGTGTTGCACAACTGGCAGCAGAATCATCCGAGACCCTTCGAACTGCAACTTGTGAGAAAGCAAATGTGGAAGAGGACCTTTTTAATTGCGATATGCAAAATCGCCATGTTGTTCCAAACGTCAGGGCGGGTGTCATCAGCCTGCGCGTTCAGTGCAGTCTGTCAGCGACACCTTCGTAGCTTCAATGAATTGCGACTGCATTTCTTTTGGCGTAAGGCTATCCGATTTCGAAAAGGAGGACATTGCGCTCTCATACATTTTGCACTACCACGTCAGGCCTTAACAGGACAGATGAATACTTGCGTGACATGGTTCAGAGCCTTGGCGTCAAATTTCTTGCCATCGAAATCAACTCGCACCCTCCCACGAGCCTTTTCAAACTCTTCAAATGCCTTCGAATTAAGAACGATTTCCGGCTGCAGACCATGGTAAAATTCCGTGCTCGAAAATGAGCCAACCCGGAGCAGAAGTGTGCCATTGAGGCCCCTAGATAGGCGCAAGCACCTTGCGTTGCTACATCGCGCCTTGAGGCGGCAAATATTGTTGACTTGATTTGCCGTGTCAGTGCGTCTGGGTCTGGCTGCGACGCTGGTGGAAAGTCAAGTAGTGAGGGCGAAGATGCAGGTGACACCGCCTGAGTTGTGAAAAGGCTCTTTCTTTCATCACAACCTGGTCCATGGAGGCCTGCGAAAACGCAGGAAAACTATTGGCATCCTCTTCCATAACAGCGAAATACCACAAAGTGAAGGGGATGTTTTCGTAAGCTGTGCGTCCGTTCTGGTGACCATGCAGAGGATGGAGCGTTAGGGTGCATGAGGAGTGCCGGATCTCTACCCTCTTGGATTCTATTCGCGCTGAAGGGGGGCGCGTTGATGACGTTGGCGATGCGGCGCTTGACGTGTGTTACTTTCCCAAAGGCAATCAAGTGGAAGTTACTCCTCTGTATATCCGAATGTGCATATGGCTGAATTCAAGAATTCCTGTCTCTGAAAGAGCGCTGTTCAGGCCAATTCCATCATCTGAAGGAGTACCTGGATTGGCTGGGAAGGTTTCTTCTCTCCATTTTCTCGCTGATTCTTAGCACATGAGCCTTGAAGGATTTCGTGGCTTCGAGTACAAGTATTACGCAGAAGCAATTCGCGTGGCAACCCTGCACAACCCATCCGAGATCGACGTTGCAGATTTTCGCCTTGTCCCGAGCAGGCCACCCCTTGATTTCCAAACGCCTCCTCCTTCAAGTGCTGCTCAAGTCGTCGATGAAAATTGGCTCGAAAATTGTTTGAGGGAGTGGAAATTTCAACCTTTTGTCGAAAGTTCGCAAGCCTTGACGCAAAATGACGACGAACGTGAGCTCGAAATCTTTCGAAGGAAAAAAACTCGTTTGTTGAGAAAACCCGAAGGTTTAGCAGTGCGCAAAGTGCGTGAGGTGTCGTCCGAGAGTGAATTGTCGGAGCAAAGTCAGAATGATGGTGACGCCATCCCGAAGGTGATGTCGGTGTTCATGATGAGCGGCATTTCCAAGTTTGTGATGCGCTTTTCATGTTGAGACCCCAGGCCCTTGCAGTCGCAGTTTCAAAAAGAGCTCCTTTCCTTGGGGGCCTCCGTCGTCGAAGGGCACCGCTTCTCCCCTCATGCCGACCTCCTCATTGTCGGAGAGCATCGCCGGACGGAGAAGCTTTGCTGCGCTCTCGCCATGGGGATTTGGATTGTCCGTCCTGAATACGTCAGGGCTTGTGTGGCATCCGGTACGATTGTGTCCCCACAGCCTTTTGAGTGGTCCTCTATATCTGCCGCATCGCAACTCTCGGGTAGCCCGTGGGAGGTCCGGCCGGAAGAGTGGCGGCGGAAAGCCGGGCAGCGTCATTTTAAAGGGAAATGGTCTGTTGCGATTGGGAGGACTGAGATTGCGAGCCTGATTGTATCGATATTGCAATCGGGGGGGGGGACGCTGATTGATGGGCACCATCGCCTTATTTGTGATGAGGGGGACTTTGACGTGCTTTCTGTTGCGAAACGTTCCAACCTGAAGTTAGCTCTTCGCTATCAGTACGTCATCGATTATTTCAGTGCAAGTGGTTTCAGAGACAGCAAATATCCTCTCGCATATGTCCTTCATCGAGCCCATCAAACACTCCAGAAGAAGAGGGCGAGCGGGCGCCGAAAGGAGCAAACGGTGCCTGTGCAAATTCTTGAGGAGAGATCGAGCGCTGGTGCCTGTTTTTGTGGGGGGGTCTCATCGTCGGACATCGAAGGAGAGCTACAAGATACACCCTTGGGTCGGTTGCATGTCGAATGCGCCCGTTGGGCAAGCAGAGGCTTTCCAGATGCGCTGTTGTCACTTCCTGCAAATTTGATTGACTCACAAGGACGGGTGATTCGGTGCTGGCACTTCGGAAACTTGTGAGAGGCGCTTTTTGCTTAATGACGGACAGAGATGCTTTGTTTGCAATGGATGGGGTGCGTCACTGGCGTGCGCTCGTTGTGGAAGGGGAAAGGCGCATCTCCGATGTGTTCTGTCTGTTGTTCAAGGCCACGACTGACCCTCCAGTTTTGCAGGGTGGCAAATGAGCTTGGCGACTTTTTCAGCCGCGTGTCCTGCTCACGGCGATGGAAACTCCGATCAAAGCTCAGTTTGTTGCGCTTTGTGTGGCCGATCGCAGTCGTGCCCTCTCGCGGGAGAGCTGTCTGTTGTGTTGGCGATGAAGTCGACGTACGCGCATCAATTCTGCGTGGAGTGGAGCCCAGAGACTTTCGTGGAGCACAACGGAACGCGGAAGTGACATCCGGTGGTCTTGGGCTGAAGTTTTAGTGTCTGGAAGAATGTTGACAAAGCGATTCGACGGGGGGAGAAGACGGTTAGAAGGGGGGGGGTACTGGTGACTGTTCAGAAGTGCGCTGGCTGCAGAAGCTGCGGTGCTACAGTGGGCTGCTTCTCGAAGCAATGCAAGAGGAGCTATCATTATCACTGTGCCCGCATGTAATTTTAATACCTCGAGGGGAGTCACATCACAGGCTGGAGGGCACAGTCTTTTCGGACGAGTTCGAATTTTTTTGCCCCTCGCATGCGAAGGAGGGCGCTGCTCCTGGATTTGTTGATTCCATGACTCAAATGGCTCGAACAGCTTACTGGCCTGACCGAGAGGTCGATGACGAAGAGGAGTGATCGTGGGGGGGCGTGTTTGACCTCAAAGAGAAAACAGCCTGTTGGATTTTCAATGGGTTGTTCCCAGCGTGTGCTTCAGACTGCGTGGTCGAATTTTTAGTTTAATGGACTACGTTCTCGTGCGTCCTCCTCCCTCTTATGACGTCCTGTTCGTCGCACAAATACAGCGCCTGTACGAAGGGGTGGGGGGGCCGAAAGCAAAGCTCCTGTGGCTCGAGAGGTCTCAAATTGTGAAAGTATGCGCGCTCTATTTCGCGGCTGATCTCGAAGGGAAAGGTTGAGCAACTGGAAACAAGCCCTTGCGAAGTGTTTTCAACGCAACTTTATTCCTCTGAGGTGCTTGCAACCTTCCTGTCATTCTTGACTCATCTAGAGTGTTGGCTGCATTATAGAAAGGCATGACGTGTTACTCAGGATCCCAGATTTCTCTCAGGTTGGGACAACAACTTTATATTGTGTGCGCTCCGTCGAAGATGTAACGAATAATATATTGGAAAATTGAGCACCATGGATGATGACAAACTGATCAATCGCACATTGGCAGCAGCCGCGCCTTCTTCCTATGTGGACCTTTTGGTAGAATTTAAAGTACAGCAATGTTGCCTAGACGAATCACTGTTCAGGACATTTGTCAAAGCGGCATCGACAAACAGCGTCCTCTGAAGATTGTGACGAACTTAAGGGGGTTGAGCTTTTACAAGTGTGGCTTCTAGCTGGGGTATTAATGCACCAGATCTGATCCGGCGCAATTCCTCGCCATACTGCATCTTTTTTCTCTGGATGACACGTTGTTGCTGATAAAACATGGTGTGACCCGTCAGGAAGATCGTACGGTTAGCTCATTTCTTCGTCACCCGCATTGTTGACGTTGATCCGAATATGGCCGTCCAAGCCATAGCCGTTATGGAAAAGGAGACTCTATCAGAGCACTTTGGTTCTCGCTCCATTATGATCGAGTTGACTTTGCAGGCCGCCGGGTACTGGGATTGCGCACGTTTGCGAACCTCGCAGCAGATGCAGGATCAGTGTCTGAGATTATCGCCGTTTTAGCAAGAGAACTTGAGCGACTTCACGCAGAGGAAGGCGGCACGGCTGTTGTTGGCACGTTAACTCGGAAGGAAAAGGCCGCCGCAAGTCCATTTTCTCGAAGGCGATTGCGCCTGGGTTTTTCGTTTCCTTTTATCCTAACGTTAAGTGTCGACAAGGCGTTTCAGCTGTATGGGGTGTACAGGTGGCCGTTTCGTGGGAGTCGCTGAGTTTGTAGCGCTGCGCGAGTCCTGCCGTTTTTGTGCCGTGACGGCGGCCTTCCTTCCGACCTCGTCGTCAATGTCTTATTTCCTGTTCGTGTCGGTTAATTCGAAAGGGCGTGCGGTGCACAGATCCGATTGCGCTGCGCCATTCGCTCGGCCTCATGCTCGACCTCGTCCAGAAAGATCCCGTACTTGTGGCGGAGCGGCTGGCTCCTTCCGTCGCAGAGACTGCCATGTCGAAGCTCCCGCTCACCGACACGCTCGCCGTTGTTTATCTCGTCAAGTCGCTAAGCACCAGCTGCGTGGTGACACGTGCAGGCTCTGCAGCGCAATCGTTTTCAAATATTCGAATCAAATAGGAGCTAGCCTAAAGGAAAGCTTCACGTCAGCCCTGACGAGACTTCTTGCGCATCCAACGGACAGAGTCTTTTTTGAGGCTGCGTCGTGTCTTGTGAATGGCAGTTGGCACAAGTTTGCGACGTCCTCGATGGTTGCTGTCGCTTTGTCTGTTCTGACGTTGCAGAACAGCAACTCAACGTGCCTTCAGTACGCGACCGAGAGGATGAAGAAGCTTGTCTCTGTCCCAAACAACAACGCCATGACACATGCCGTTCGGCTGGACGTTGTTTTGGTTGATGGCTTCAGGTCTTGAGACTTTTAAGGACATTGTTGAGGGCCTATGCGATCGCCAAGTCATCTGAGGGGTTTGTTGATGTCACAAGTGGCGCCAATCCGTTTGAACCGTTGCACACGGCCTTGCGCAGCCTTCGTGCAAGCAGGTCCTCATTTCTCGCCGCCATGGTCCATCGTTGATGTCCTGTCAGCTCATTGCTAGGCCATCAGATGCTTGATTTGGTATAATGACGCCAACGGCCTTGGCGACGTCTTTCCTGTCATCCTTGCACGGGGTCAGTCAGCTCATGCGGTAGGAAATTGAGAGCGAACTGCGCTTTGAGAGCTTGCCTGCGTCTTGCTGTGCCGCCATTTTTGCGGAGCTGAATGAGAAGCTTCCGGTTTGTGGGTTGGAGAAGGCACGTGACTCTCAGATTGTTTCATCCGTCGCAGCACCTGTGCTGTCACTCGCCAACCTGTGGACATCACAGCAGCGCGACAATGTCGACAGTTCCGTCTTCTTGTGCCTCATGCAGACACTCCGTCGCTGTGCCCCAAGCCTTCGCTCCAATTTGTTGCAAAGTCTTCTCAATATCGTCGACATAGCCCCATCAGCAATGACTCCTTCGCAAACGTCGCTCTTTCAAATGTTCCTTCATGTGAACAGCGCCTTACCTGTTCAGGGCTATCATTTGGTTGCTCGGTCATCAGGGCATCCTCCTCTGCTTTGACGACTCTTCCCTCCAAAGAGATTTTCCTCCGGCCGCCTTTTCCTCCCCTCAGTCTCACCAACAAGGCCTCTCAATGGTCATTTTTACTCCTTCTCCTGCGGCTGCTTACGCTTCAGCGAGGGGAGAGCTGCATTGAAGCTCTCATTACAATCTTGACGCACTTTGCAGCAAATGGCCGACAAGGAGTGCGCCCAGGTTGATGTGCGCAAACTAACGTCGAAGATCCGCCAAGTTGGGCTGGCCGCATTGGGAAAGATTGGATTGCAAATAGACGAGCCGTATCGCGTCGGCATTTATGAGTTCCTCCTATCCCAGCGGCTGGGTGCGACGCTGATTTCAAGTTGAATCTGTAACCCGATAGCGGACGCATCACTCGGGAGCACCATCGGACCCTTTGTTGCGTTGTTGGACGAACTGTACGGGATTGTCGAGGATAGGTTGAGGATTGTGAGCCACGTACGCCACGTCCAACAGTCGCCTGAGTCGGCAGGGTGGAGATGCGTCGGTGCTGTCGCAACGTGACAAGTCGTGGAGGGCAAAAGTTGCGACGCTGCTGTCGTCGTCCACGAGCCACGGCGAGGTGAAGCTGCTCTCAAGTGTGCTCTGAAGCGGCTCTCCTGTATTAGTATTTCGAATGAATGTGGAGTAGTTCCTCTCTACCTGCTAGTTGCGCCATGGCATCCCAGCCGCACGTGCCGACGCGTCCCAAGCGATCTCGGCTGTGTGCGGCTCCTCAAAATGGGGCACGTCTGGTGCCACTCCGCGCCGTGACTCGTCGAGAGGGGGCAGGACGCTGCCCCTCGTTGGGAACACCCCAAATTTCTGGACCTCCCTCTCCAGCATTGATGTGTCTGTTCAATCAGAGCATGAACAAAAAAGGGAACCAAAGGAAGGGGCACGAACGGGCGCCAACATTCGCGGGGCGTAAGGCACAAGCGCCGACAATCGAACGGACGGCTGTGAGAGCAAATCAGATTGCGATGCCGGGACTCCGTCGGAGGAGAATCCTGCGGCGGAGTTGCCAAATCCTGCAAGAGCATCTGAATCACGTCCATCAAAACGGTGAGCCCTCCATTCATCGCCTTCGCGAGATCTGGGCGATGGAGTGGTGAAATTATGTCGTGTGGGAAATTGGGATGCAGCCTGCGGCGAAAAAGTCATGTTGTGGCCTCTTGAATCAAGTTGCTCTGCACTGAGGGCCATTTCAGTGGCGTGCGGCCTCTCCAATGATGCAACGAAACTGTTGCGAAATGCAGGCCACTCAGTTTGCAATCGAGAGGGGGCGGAAGTACTCATTAGCTCGAAGCTTGACCCGTCGCGGTTGCGAAACCCTTGAAAGCTCGAAAATGGTTGGGTGTTGGAAAATTGGCCAAAATCGGGCAGCTGGACCGCCTGAGCTGCTGGTGAGAGCTCCATTGGGACTTGAGCTGAGACGTTGTGAGGAGAAAATACATGGGCTTGTCTTCTTCCTTGGGAGTTGGGAAAGCCAGGGACTGCTGCGCGAAAACGGGGGCGCGGTTGAAGTCGATCAGACCTCTCAGGGACATATGGAGGGGGGCCTTTGCTCTTCCTCACCGTCGGCATGCCCTCCGAGTTCGGCTCCTCTTCTGACTCTGAATCAGACGCCCTAAAAGTCTTTGCCTTGGAAGCACGACGCGGCTGCTGGCGAAACTTTGGAATTTCAAGAATCTGCGAGCTTGGCGCGCCTCGGCCGTCACGAGCCGTCGGCCTCGCATGCTTTTGAAAGGGCTGCGTCACGAAGTCTATGTCATGAGACAACAACGAATTGTTTCATCTACTTGATGGCTCGATGGAGGCCGTGTCGGATGGGAGTTCGCCTGAAGGAGGCAGCCCAGACTGGGATGACATAAACCCTGGTAGGCTCACGCGCCTGACGTCACTCGGAACAACCCCGGACATCAAGCTACCTCCAGACGTTTCTCCAATATGGCCTCTGTCAGAAGCATTCTGTGCCAATGATGGATGCGGTCCCTCTTCAGCGGTCAAAGAGTCGGACCTCAGCGCTTGACGATCCGGTTGCGCATTGGGACTCCGATCAAGCTCTGTTGAGTTTTCTCCCCTCCAAGAGCTTGCAAACGAAGGTACCTCTGCAGGCCTGTACAAGCATTCACGGTCCTTCCTAAGGCACTGCACGCATGGGTTCACCCCGTCGCACCGAATTTTTAGTTTCCGGCAGGGTTCGCATGCACGAGCCACGCGAACGCGTTTGGGAGCCCCACTGTCTAGAGGTCTATCTTCGGATTCTCCATCTGCCGAAGCAACATCGTTTTCAAGTGCGGCCAGCCCCCGTTGAAGAGAGTCCGCCATGCTAGGGCCTCGAAAGGTCGCCGTTTTGTGGTGTAGGAGCACCCTCCCTCTGATAGGTCCCTCAACGTCAACTGCGGATTGCACGGGGGGAGTGGACTGTGCATGAATATTTATTATTTGAAAGAGGGTGCAAACCAATTTGTACTCAAACATGTGTAAAGGAATGCATTGCAAAATGAATAAAGTAGAATCGGGCACAAGAGAACAGCAGCTCTCGGGAATACAATTGAAGGGGCCAGCGCACCACTTGTAAGGTGAAACTAATGCTTGAAAAAATGGCGCTCAATTTGAGCAAAGTTCGCCCTTCCGAAAAGAACATTCGGCCATTGCGAAATGCATCTTGACGTACGTTATTCATTTAGCGAAAGGTTTGATTTCAATTTGAGAGCCGTGTGAATCAATAAAGGGTCTACCCTCGGCAAGATGTACATGGGCTCAAGCAGCGCAGTCATTATGAAGCTTCTTGGGAAGCTTTCTGCAACAGTTCATCGCAAAAGCGTTTGATTTCTTGGTTCTCATGTCCAAAATGGTACGACTTCTCTCTTTTTTTTTCTTCATTTTTTCCCCCCATTAAAAATGTGGATATTTGCTGTTATTTTTCAAATTGGGATGGATGATGAAGAACTTGTTAACCAAACGCAGGGAGGTGTAGTGTGGAAGAATTCGAATGCTCCTATCTCAGATGACTTGATTAAGAAGATAGAAAGACAAATTGATCAGGTTCTACCAAAATGTTTGTTCTGACAGGTTCCAGGCCACGAATTCACGTTCGCCTTGCGATGTTACGACTCTCTCTCGTGCTGTCACCATTCCTCAATTCTTGCCTTCTAAAAGAACCCCGTCTCTAAGACCATCTACAAGCCCTGAGAACCAGAAGCGAACAAAGTTTTTGGAAATTGTTGATTGTGTTCAAAACTTATTCAAGACTGATTCCACTGAACTTGCGTGTCCGAAACTCCTTGCTCAAACTGTTTCTTCTGCTCAAGATCCAGCTCCGGTGGCCTTGCAGCGGAAAAATTGCAACGGGTCTCGTATTTCTCCAAACTCTTTACGTGGTCGCCCCAGCGAATGCGTGTTTCAGCAGATCGACGTTGAAGTCGCAGATGAAGGAAATCATCAAGCTTGTCGTTTCTATGGAGTCGATACGGCTGGTACAAGTGTTTGTTTGAGGCTTCGTGGCTTTCTCCCTTCGATATCATTTCGAGTTCCTCCTGGCTGGGATTCCATTCAAGTCCTTACTTTCATTGAAGCAGTTGATGCAGCTCTTCGGAAAGCGACGGGGAGTGGTGTGGTACATCACAGCACTAGTCGCCGCCGAAATATACTTGGGGCCCATTGTGTTCCTGCCGAGCATGTCAAGCTCATGTTTTCTTCGACCATCGCGTACACCACCATGGTGTCTCAAGTGCAGCATGGGCCGAAGATCAAGTCTCTTCCAGAAGAATTCTCTCGCATTGAGTTCTTTGATGGTCTTCTCGATCCTGCCATGCAGATGTGTGTGGAGCGGGGGGTTGAAGGAGCGTCATGGATTTCAGTTCCTGTTGGAAGCTACTGTGATGTGCCTCTCAAGGATCGAATCAGTTCCTGCAGCCGAGAGGTGTCTGCGTCTGTTGATCATGTGCAGCAGCTTCCGGAAGACAATGCCCTCACTGACACTGTTGCGCCGATGCTGGTGACGATTCTTGCTGCAGTGTATTGCTCAACTCGGCAAGGAGATGTATTGGAGGTCTCAAGCCTACTTGCTATTACCACTGTGACATTTCGCGTTACAGAGGAAGCTCGGACAAGGACAAACGTATTCGTCATCGGTGAGACGAAATGCCCTGATAATGTCAACATGGTGAGTTGCAGCTCAGAGAGAGACCTGGTTCGACGATGGAAAGACTTCTTCATCAAGCTAGATCCCGATGTTGTCGTTACGTTTGACTCCGAAACGCTTGGAGCGATCGCACAGCGTGTTGCAGTGACGACGGAGTCATCTGGGGATCCCTCCCTCGGTCGTATTTGTGGTCATCCATGTTCAACAAAGAAGAAATCAATCACTACAAGAGCGTTTGGCACGCAGACGTCGCTGCTTGTAAGCATGCCAGGTCGAGTCCACATCGTCCTGCAGCATCTCATCGCAAGGGAGCACAAGTTAACGTCGTACTCTCTTCAGCACGTCACAGCACAAGTTCTGGAAACACTCCGGCCGGTCCTGTCGAATTCTGACGTCGCGCATTTATTGTCGTCACACGAAGGACGACCCGGTGCAGTCGACTACTTGATACGCGCGACCGCCGACATTTGCGCTATCGCTCAAAAGCTGGAAGTTCTTCCCCAACTTGTGGAGATGGCTCGAGTTACGGGCGCTCCTCTGTCTGCTCTTTTGAATCAAGGGCAGCAAGTGAAAGTACTCAGCCGCATCGCCAGAGCGGCCCTGGCGAGAGGGTTCTCTCTTCCAATTCAAAGAAAGGCATTTGACGATGACGACAGCAGAAAGAGCGAGTACAGCGGCGGCGCAGTCATTGACGCATCCAAGGGCGCCTACTTTGACCCCACTGTTGTGCTTGACTTCGCCTCCCTCTATCCGTCAATAATGATCGCTCACAACATCAGCTACGAAACCCTTGTTACCGGAGACGCTCCATCTGGAGTAGAATTGTTTGAAGTCGACATTTCAAGTACTGAAGCTCCATCAAAGGTGTCTTTCTTAAAGTCTGGCGAGACAGCTTTGCTCCCATCGATTTTGGAGGACCTCCTGGCAGCTCGTCGGCGAGCAAAAGAAAAAATGAAGAACAGTGCTGGATTTGAAAAAAGCCTCCTGAATAGCCGCCAATTGGCCCTGAAGGTGACCTGCAACTCCTTGTATGGCTTCTGCGGCGCTGCCAATGGGTACTTGCCCTGCATTCCTATTGCTGCAGCTGTCACGGCAATTGGTCGGTCAATGATCCTCCGCACCAAGGCTTTCATTGAAGCAGAGCTGCCCCCAACTCTCGCAGCGTTTGGTCCCCGCGTTGTGTACGGTGACACAGATTCTGTCATGATTACTCTGTCCAAAGCCAAGAGTCCGAACGTTCTGAATGGCACTGCCGTTTCAACGGCCCCATTTCAAATCCCAGACGGCATCAGCTGTGCAAGGGCATTCGGCGCGGAGGTTGCTGCTGCTGCCTCCAGATTGTTTGCTCCTCCCATCCAGCTTGAGTTCGAAAAGGTGTATTCGCCCTTCCTTCTATTCTGCAAGAAAAGGTACGCTGGGCTCCTCTACGCCCCGGCGGAAAATGTGCCCCCGCGCATTGACTCTCGAGGCTTGGAGAATATACGCCGAGAGAATTGCTTACTGGCGAGGAACTTGTACAACGAGTGCCTAGAGCGCATTCTTGTTCGCGGCAGCGTTGATATGGCTGTCGATGCCGTGCACAAGGCGGTCCGCACGCTCATGCAGAACGGAGTTCCGCCGTCAGACCTCATCATGTCCAAGAGCCTCGCCAAGTCTTACAAAGCCAAGACGCCACATGCTTCTCTCGCTGCAAGAATGATGAAAAGAGATTCCGCCACGGCTCCACAGCCGGGCGATCGCGTCCTTTTTGTTGTCAAGAGCGGCTGCGGTGGAAAGAATTTGAGCGATGCGGTGGAAGACCCTCTGCAACTCAGCCGTGATGGCGGTGCTGCTGACGTTGATTGGTACGTGAAGCATCAGCTCAAGGGGCCTCTCATTAAGCTCTTTGAGCCCCTTCTTCCGAACGCTGACTCGGCTCTGTTCCCCGACTCTCTTTTCTCCAACAGGGCGAGGCAGCCGAGACCTCCTACGCGAACTGGCGCCCTCTACGCTTACCTCCGTGTGGAGAAAAAATGCATTGGATGCGGAGGCATCGCGCTGAAAAAGGGTCTCTGCGGCTCTTGTGATGCGGACCGAGACGATTGCTTCTTGTTGCAAGTTGGGATGATTCAAGAATCGCAAACGGAGCTTCGGAAATGTTGGGAGAGCTGCACCCAATGTTCGAACGGGATCGTATGCCAAGCGTTACCCCACCTAACACGGCAGGAGGATGTGCATGTGCAGTGCCGCAACTTTGAGTGCTCAAACTATCATTCCAAAATCAAGGCGCAACGAGACTTGACTTTGCGCCAGGCCGACTACGCCGAGATGCTTTGACGCTGTTCTGCCGATGGTCAATATGCCCCTCACGTCATGCTTTTGAATTATGAACCAAACTTTTAAGATCAAGTGGAAAACATTTTCGTCCCTGTGTCATTTCTAACGAGTAAACATTTGGGTGTTTAAGTTTGGTCGGGTCCGCTCCAATGAGTCTCTGTGCCGAAAATGAAACTTCTTTCGCAACGGAAAGCCTTACATCAACGCCAGCACTGACTGCCCCCTTCGGCAGCGTTGAAGGCATCCGACCTGCGCCATTGCACAGCGTCGATCCAAATTTTTTGTCAGACCGCCTCAAGTCCTACATTGACGAGGCTCTTGCGCTGCGCCGCAGCGCCATCACATCAGATGAGCGGTTGGTTGCGGCAGAGAGAGCTCTCGCTGCAGTTTCAAACTCATTCTCGGCAGCGAAGACAACCAATTCCGTTTTGGTCCGAGAACTCGCACGATGTCGCGCCGCTTTGGACAACGAGGCCAAACTCGGGCAGAGGACTCACGCCTGGACCTCTCGAGCTGTCGCACTCTGGTCGAGAAGAGACATCGACGCCACGCATTTGATCCTACGCAAAGCGTGGGCGTGCTGGCGATGTCATCAAGGCGCCATGCCGCGTCGCAGCCTTCTTGCTTTGATGCGGCTGGAATGTCTTGTCGCTTCCATCGCCTTGGATCGCAAGCGCACCGTCGGGCTCGTCAGCTCATTTTCCAAAAAGGCGCCCGCGATGCGGAGAGCGGCTGCCGTCGTCGGGCCGTCTTTTTTCGCCTGGGAAACAACGTCGCGCACAGCGCAGGCTCTCCGAACGGACCGCGTCGTGTCCTTTTTGAAGCTCAAAGCAACGGCACTCACTCGTCGAGCTCTAGCGGCGCTCCGCAGCTTCGGCGTCCGCAAAGCGCGTGCCCACGCCTCAGACGCCGCTGCGCTTGCCTTCGCGCGGCGGCTGAGACTGCTGCGGTCCTTTTCTCATTGCATCTTCGTTTGGAGCGCTTTCGCGTCCAGCGCTCGGTACCGCCGGCTCTGCAAGCGAAGTTGCGGGGCTGTCGCACAGCTGCGAAGAAAACTCTTCGCGAGGACTTTGGTGGGACGCTGGAGGGGGCGCTGCCGCGGGAGGGACTCGTCGGACCACGTCATCTCACAACTCGCAAGGAAGTCGGTCCTCCAAGGTTGGCGGCTCTTTGCCCGATGTGCCGTGGCGGCTGAGGTTGAAAGTGACAGCTTGGCCGCTTGCGTGGAGAAAATGATGGCAGCGAAGAGGCACAAGAAGGTCCAGACGAAAGTGTTCGGCGCGTGGAGGACATTGGGGCCAACCATTGGCAACGCGAAAGCTTTCGCCACTGCCGACAAAGCCCTGAGTGCGCTGGCGCTTGTCAAGACGGCGCGAAAGGTGTGGCGCCGATGGCAGCTTCAAATTTCTGTCGCTCGCCACGACGCAGCGGTGGTTCAATGGGCTGAAAGAGGGCGATGGGAGAGGCTGCTGGCGCAAACGACGAGGGCCGTGCGGTGGTGGCGGACGGAGGCGATTTCCAAGAGGTGGAAGGTCCAGTTGCGGAGGCGGGCTCAGGTGAGAGCTCTCAAACAGTGGACGGCACGTGTCCTCGCATCAAAGTCGCAACAGAGGAGCGCCAACCGAAAGGCCGTCCTCTCGAAGTTGATGTCTTGCTTTTTCAAATGGCGCTTCTTCACGCGCACCCGCAACGAGCTTTCGGCGCTTGTGCACCCAATCTTCGCCAAGTTTGTCTCCGCCGCACTCATCGCAGCGCAACCCCCCCCGCCTCAGTCCCTCACACCCCAAGCCCCGCCTGCTCTCAATTTCTGCAGAGCAGGTCGCCTCTACGCCAGCGCCATTCAGCTTGTGCACAAACGCAGCCAAAGAGCGTCACATGTCATGGCCGCCCGTTTGGCGTTCACCAAGTGGCACCTTGTGCGACACAGGAGCCACTCGGCTGAGTCGCTCGTGGCGAGGAGGTCCGCAAAGCTGGCTGCGTCTGCATTCTCGACTCTCCTTGAATTCTCTCAAGTCCAGCGGGCCCAGCGTCGAGTTTTGAGCCTTTTCGTCAGGACCCCTCGGAAGTGGAAGTTGCGCCAGCGTTTCTTCCACTGGCTGGGCCTTGCGCGACATCATTGGCGCCTCAAAAGGTCTTTAAGTGTCCGCACTTACTTGTCGCTTCAAAGGGTGAAGAAGGAGCACTTCGTGGCGTGGCGACGGCAGAAAGACATTCAGTTTTGGCGCGACGTCGAGACGCTCAAAAGCCTCCGCAGGCGCGACCTGTCGAAGCGACGGCAGCACTTCAAGTCTTGGGCCGCGTTCGTTGAGTCACGACGGGGCAACTCTGATCGGCGGCCTTGGCGCCCATAACTTAAAGACCTGTTCGTGTCGGTCGCACAAACGTCGACGCTCGAGGACACAATCGCCTCTCTTTTCGCCCCAAACGTTTGGAGATGTTATTCAAAGGGGGCCGCTCTTGCGCAACTTGAGGTTTTGGGCCGCCAACAACTTGGTGATGTGGCCACATCCTCCATCACGCTCAGAAGGGGTGCGGGGCGCTGTTTGAGATGCCAAAAGCTGAAAGAGCCGCCTTGGATCACTGGAGATTCCTTTTCTGCATGGGGCCCAGCCCCACTCCAACGCCAAGAGAGAGAAAGCTGTACAAAACTGAGGGTAGATTACATTACATTACATCAACATCACTGGCCACATCCGTTCGGGTCCTGCAACCTAACTGAACAGGTCTCAAATCATTATTGAGACGTTCGAGGCAGCAGGGGGATGCCAGCGTCACCCGCTTTGGGGTCCCCAAACATTGCCGCGAGGCCCTTTATCGAGCTTAAGATTCCACTCTTAGCATCCTGATGCATCTCCTTCATGCTGATGCTTGTCTGAAGCTGGAGCGTACCAGCGCCATCGCCCCCATGAGCAACAATTTGTGCTTCAATGCCTTCAAGAATCTCGTGGAACGACGGCCTCTCACTTGGGTCGCTTGCCCAGCACTTTGTCATCAAGTCCTTGTACCAAGGAGGTACGTCCGGTGGCACAACTGGTCTGCCCCCGCTAGTAACGTACTCAATGACCTTGAACCGACCCTTTGGGATGTCTGTTGAGTCTTCGTATGGAGTCTTGCGAGTGAGGATCTCCCACATGATGATGCCAAAGCTGTACACGTCCGCTTGG
Source organism: Verrucomicrobiaceae bacterium (assembly GCA_027487435.1). GTDB lineage: Bacteria > Verrucomicrobiota > Verrucomicrobiia > Verrucomicrobiales > Akkermansiaceae > UBA956. The sequence continues at coordinate 21,595 of JAIYDP010000272.1, forward strand.
CGTGTGTAGTGCCCCTCCGAGCTCAGCGCCTCGGGGGCGCACCAAAGTAAAGTCCCTGCGGTTTCAGATGCGAGCGCGCGTGCGGCGGGGGGGGACAGAGAGCTCACCCATCATCGCCGTGAGGGTCGTCGACTCGCCACGGCTCTGCCCGAAGTCTGCGACTTTACAAAGCATGTCTTCTGCGACAAGGACGTTGAGGCTCTTCAAGTCCCTGTGCAGGAGCAGCATCTCATGCACGTGATGCATCCCTCGTGAGATATCCAGCGCAAATCGGAGGCGCATCAGCCACGGCAACGACGTCGAGTGGTCCTGCAGGATCGCAAATAGCGAACCCCTCGGCATGAACTCCATCACGACACACAGCGGCTTCTGCACGATTCCTGCGCGGTCAGAGGCGGTCGCTGCGCATCACCAATCAGCTGCACAATGTTGGGGTGGCGTAGGCCCTTGTGAACGCCAACCTCGCGGATGAATTCCGCAGCCTCGCGCTCTGTCAGGCCGTAGTACTGCTTCACCGCGACCTTTGTCCGGCGCCATATGCACAACATCACGCGAGCAGACGCGCCAGAGGAAATGTCCCGCAAGACTTCGATATCTTCAAACTTGATGAGCAATGACCGATCGATCAAATCGCCGACTGATGGGTCCCCACTGCTGCGGCCTAGGGACGCATAATTCTTGAGGATGTTTGAAATCAAATGCTCTCGCCGCCGGAGGTAAAGCCTTCGCGCCCACAAAAGAAGGAGGACGAGGGCGATAACGCCAATCAGGACGGCGCCAGTGATGATGCCTGCAAACGAAAATACGACAACGGGTCCTATTTGTCCGGACAATGCGTCAACGCGGACAAGAAACACATGGGGGCCTGCTGACTGAGTGAAAAAAGAGCAAATGAGGGCTGTGGCGAGGGTCTCATTTGCTCCAGGGCAGGAAATTTGTAAATTCGGGGAAGATATGGAGAAGCCGCTGCCACGGATTGCAGTGGCTTGGCCCATGCTGTTCATGAACTGCAGCGCAAAAGTCGTCAGCACGCCCGTGACGGGGATGAAGCCATCGATGAGGGAGATGCGGGTGAGGGTGAGGTCCAACTCAGAGAGGGCAAAGTCGATTGTCGCGGACACACAACAAGGGGACTGCGCGAGAAACTCGACGCCAACTTCGATTGGCTCCCCGTCCACAAGCGGAAAGTCCGTGTGGGAGAGAACGAACGAGACTGCCTCGCCGCGGTTTAAGACTGTCCGCCCTGTCCGCATTGTGCCGACAATTCCTTCGAACACAGCAGGGCCAGATATGGCGCTCAGATTCAGGGTGGCCGACATCGCAGAGGTGGGCCAGGGCTGGAGGCGAACGCGGGAGGATGACGGCCCACAGCTGCAGGCGGCGGCAAATAGTGAAGGAGGGGGTAGCGGGACAAGGAGAGTGGAAGAGCAGTTGGAGGACAGACTGACGGTCGTTGCAAGAGGGGGTAGGTTGATTTGTGAGGGGATGGGGCACGATATCAGCGCCGGAGTGCAAAAGGCTGATGTGTCGAACGATAGCGGCGCCATGGTGGAGAAATTGGCCATACCAAGGAAGAGACAGCCCAAGAAATATGCGGGTGATGGGGCGAAAATGAAAGTGGGCACATCAATGGTCACAGCGTGATTGGGCCCCTCAGTGTCGAATACACAGCCCTCAAAGAGGTTTGTGCGCGCACTTGTAACGACTGCAGAGCCGCTGATTGCAGTCACGTTACGAAAGGAGACAGCGCGAAATCGAAGGGCGCTTGCTAATTGACAGAAAACAGCGCCTCCTGAGAGCGAATGGGAGTTCAAAAGCATTGAGTCAAACGCGCTGAAAGAGAGCGAAACGACGGTGACTGATCCTCCAGAGCCTCTGGGGGTAGAGTTGCTGTCGAGAGTACATCCACTTAAATCAAACGCTGCAGGGCCAGAGCCAATGGCTTGCGCGAAAATTGCTCCGCCAGTCCCTGAATCACCAACAACGGAGTTGCGGAAGAAGCTGCATCCTCTTGCAGATGACGTCGCACCGTTGGGAACTGTGAGAGAAAGTGCACCGCCGTTAAAGGAAGCTGTATTTTCGGTGAAAGAGGAATCCTGTTCCCATCAATAAACAAACAGATAAACAAACCAGAATTTTGAGCTCAAGAGTGCTTTCGATCGCTCCACCGGCCCCCTGTACTTCAAGAACACTATTTCTCAAAAATCTTGAGGACGAGATCACAGATGTGCCACCTATGCCATCGAGGCTTTCCACGTACAATGCGCCACCTCCTGAAGCGGCTACGTTCCTCGAAAACGTGCAATTGTGCACATGAAAAAATCTAATAAGAACAGCAAGAATAGCTCCACCCCTTCCTCCGTCAGTCGTGGATCGGTCTAGAGAGCTCAGTATTGCAGAGCAGTCCTCAACCACAACCCCAGTTACGTTGAGATACAAGGAAGAGAACGCAGCGATGGCCCCCCCCGACACTGCACTGCAATTCCTGAAAATAGAGTCCGACACTCTCACATCTCCACTTGCGCTATAGATGCATCCTCCGGATGAAGAGCAAGTGTTGTTTTCAAAATGGCAATTTTCAACGATGAGACTTCCGCCTGTTTTCGCCACGGCAGCCCCCTGAGTCGACGCAAAGTTGTTCGAAAAAGTGCCTGATTGAGTAAGCCAAACAAATACGAATAGACGCACATGAGCGCATCGCAATGGTGCTGCCAGACAAGGACAGAGTCCCGCCGAACGATTGCGGCGCAATGAGCGCTCGGTTCCAGCGGAACGCGGAGGCAGTGATCGAGACGTTGGCAGTGAGGGTCGTGAGGCAGCTTGAGGATAGGAGCGTTGCCGTGTTGTTCTCAAACGCGCAGGCAGTGATGTCGGAGACTCCGTTCTGAATAAAAAGCGCAGCCCCGATGCTGTTGATGAACAATGTCCGCGAATAGGCTGTCGTTGAGATAAGCGCCGCAACTGCAGCGCCGTTGCCACCGCAAACGTTGCTGTCAAAAGTGCACTCGTCAATAATCACATGCGAGCTCTGGGTTACGATGGCGCCACCCCCCTGATTCGGATTGAGCGCAACATTCGACAAGAAGGACGAATTGCGAACACTCAGAAATGACTCAGCGAGGCCAAACCCGACAAAGATAGCGCCTCCGGTTGCAGCAGAGTTGTTATAGAAGAGGCAATCTGTTACGTTAACAGACCCACCCTTGAGGGTCAGCGCCGCCCCAACAAAAGCTCTATTCGACAAAAATCTGGACCCCTCGACTTGCACAATGCAACCCTCCCCCACAGAGATGGCTGAGTCGCTCCCCGAGGAGAAGCTGCAAGACGTGACGAGCGCTGCGCCACCCACGCAGTTGATGGCGTGGGAAGATGACGCGACGAAAGAGGAATTCGAGAGGAGGAGGGTTGCGCCAGCCAAGACGAAGCCGGAGGAGGACGCGGACCCCCTTGAGCTGGTGTTGTTTCGAAAAATGAGGTTTGCTGCCACCACTTGGCAATTTTGAAGGATGATGGCGCCTACAAACGAGTCCCCAACAGCGCCGTTTAAAATTGTCAGTAAGCGCAAGGTCCATGACCCTTTAAATATAACAAATGCGCTGCCGCCCTTTTCCGCGAAGTTGTTGTAGAAAGTAGAATTAAAAACAAAACCCTGCCTCGACGCCAGCCCGAGCGCTCCTCCAGCACCAACGCCTGGGCCTCTTGCGACGTTGTTGGTGAACGTGGACCCCAAGAGCAGAGCGACGCCGTCCTTATCGTCGTCCATAAACAGAGCCCCAGCGGTCGCGGCGTTGTTTGAAAAGGCGCAATCCGAGACACGAGAAGATGAAGCTGCTCTGACGTAGACTGCCCCACCGTAAACAAGCGCAGAGTTGTCCAAGAAGGTCGAAGATGTGATGGATACGTCATATCCTGCGAGAAAAGCAGCCCCACCTCGATTTGAAGCTGAATTTGAAGAAAACGTGGAATTGGCGATGGCCATCGTTGCGAAGGAGTTGTTGAGAAACAATGCGCCTCCATGGCCTGAAGTGGAGCACTTTGTGAAGACTGAGTTGGTGATGGAGATAGTCGAGGGTTGGGAAGAGTTCATGACGATTGCTGATGATGAAATGTCATCAAAGTTGGCAAAGTCAATCGCCAGTGAGGACACTCTATGTATGTGGATAACGGGAGCAGAGGAGTTGAAAATGCTGACGCAATTGAGAGAAATCGAAAGGTTTGGGGTATCTCCAGCATGGATCAGGCCGTTGAGGGCAAACAAAGAAGTGGGTGCCGCACAGTCTGAAGAAGACACCCAAACGCGTGTCAATAAGGCCGAACGAATAGAAATCGGGGTGGAAACGTGCAAGAGATGAGACTGGGTCGTAACGTAGAGCTCATCGCACGCGTCCTGCGCAATGAACGCACGGGAGAGGCTCTGAAACGGAAATGAAGAATTTCCTGAGAAATCGTCGCTTCCTGCCGCTCCGTCGACAAAGAATGAACAGTTCAAGAGCGCGTCAGAGGCAGACGCCAGCAGCAGGCAGGCAAAGAGGGACCTCATGTTGTCGCCAGTGTCCCCCTGACTTTGACGTTGACTAGCGGCGGGAAACGCGACACGACTGTACATCAACTAAAAAATGCAGCACTACAGCGAAAGGGGACTACTGCGTCCTCTTAATTATGTTCTTGGAAAGGAGCATGGAGAACCCAAAGGAAACGAGGAGGAAGACATTGCAGGCGACGAAGACGAAGTGGAAGTCAAATGGAAATGGCATGCCGCTGCTGACTGACCAAGAAAAGAGAGAGCCAGCGAGCGCTGGAGCAAAAGCAGAGAAGAGGGCTGCCATTGATTGTGAGACTCCATTTACGGTGCCGATGTGCGAGCGAGGCCCAGCGTTGTTTATCTGCAAACGTTAGCATGCGGTCAAGGAAGTAGCCCAAACCATCAACATGACCGATGTGAACGCTGTCGAGAAGCAGCATACTCGGAAAATGATCAGGAGCACGAGCAATATTGGCAGCAAAATTTTGGATTGACCTGCATTTTTGGCGAACGAGTTCAAAAACGGCAATGCAATGGTGGCTGGGATGCTCATGAGCACAGCGAAGCGAAAGAGGATCAAAGCACCAAAGCGCCTCTCGATTCGGTAGAAAACCAAAAGTTGCCAGAGGACGAGGGTGGTACCAGCTGCGATTGAAAAATATCCGATCTCCTGAGCCAAGTTAGACAAAAAACAAGAGACCGAACTTGGGACGAAAACGAAAGCCCCCCCTCCTTCGAACTTAGGCTTGTCCACAACGGAAACGCTTCGTCGACCATGATGGCGGTCAGCCGAAGCAAGCAATACGCGAGAATGGAACAAATGACGTTCTTAGATTTGACAGCAGCCCAATTGCTCTCGGATGTTCTCTTTGATGGCCCCTCGTCATCAAACTGTTTGTACGTCGTCGACCTCCGAAGGCAGGACAACCATTTCCGCTTTGGCTTTTCCGTTGCAGTCGGCAGAAGCTCTACGCCATCAAACGACTCCATCTCCTTCTTTTCGTCGGATTGCGGTGATGACACCTCTTCTTTTTCATCTTCGCCACCCTCAGGAATAACCGCCCCAGACTCTGACGACTCTTCCATGACAACGACAGCCGAAATCTCTTCGTTTGAAGGAGCTTTTCGCTTCCGTCGAGTTGGAGGCTCTGGTAGATGCTTCAACCCGACCATAAAGCCAACCAAGGAAATGGACGCAATGATCAAACAGGGAAGGAGGTAGGGAAACTGACCGAAAAGGCCATTATGGGAGAAGAGGAAGGGGTACTTCGTTGCGGGCTCAGACATGAGGCCACCAACCATTGGACCGATAATAACTCCAATGCCCCAACAGAGGGATATTACGCTCATACCTCGACCTTCGTTTGTCTCATCAGTGATATCTGCCATATAACATTTCGCAACGCCGATATTTCCTGCAAAGTAAGAGAGTAGTGGAGACGAATAAAACCATTCAAAAGACCACAGGAAGCTCGCACAATGATCGAAAACGGAAGGCTCCTGCTGAGGCCAAAAAGAATGGTAGTGATGACATTTCCTGATACGCCTAATAAAAGAATCGGCCGTCTGCCATAAATGTCGGAAAATCGTCCCCAAAGAAAGCTGAGAAGTTAATGGAGATGTGTATAGATGACCTGCTCAAAAATTGTGCAAGCATGAAGCTGGACGCAATCGTTCCCGCATAATAACCAATGCTCTTTTCGTCTTTGGCAACATTGAAAGACTTGACCAAGAAAGGAATGAAAGGGAACAAGAACGTAGCTGAGAGGCCTGTAGAAATCAGTCGTACAGCAGCGATAAGAATCGGGTGTTACTTTCAGTTAAAAGAACACAGCAAAGAACAAATATTTGCTTTTTTGGCAACGGTGTGGGCGTGACGGAAACTTTTGTCACCTCCGAGCCAGACATCTGCAAAATAACAGATATGTAAATTAGAGAATTTTATTGTCAATTGTGTCGCTGTAAACGTGTTCCCCATTCGACCGATCGGGCGTGATGACAAGTCACAAATGACCCATGACAACGTGAAATGAGCGCAAATGGTCAACTTCTAAAATGGCTCGAATTGTTGAGAACACCAAATCAGGGCGCATGTCTGGCTGCAGAGCGAAGACGTCGCGGGGTGGACTCGACTTGTGGCAGAGAACAATCAGCAGCGCTTCCAACTCGTCAGCATTTCTCATGACATATTTGCTGTTTCCGAAATCCATGGCGATTGAGCATCCTCCTCGAGTTGAAGGTGAGCAGCCACATGTTGTTACCTGAGGAACTCCACAAATCGAAGCTGCAGCTAAGGCGTGTGAATGTAAACTTGTCAGAGATTACCAAACGTGCTATGTCCGCTGAAACCTGTCGGATCGAACACAACTGACGATGACGCTAACTGCGTACAGGTCAGTGTCTTTGAAAACGGAGTCCATGTGATTCTCGACAATGATCCAGGCAATACTGCGTCGAATGCTTTCCCTACATTTTCTGGCAGCATAGGATGCATGGTCGGGAAGCTTTTGAAGGTCACGGCGCTACGATGGCAGCGAGCCAACAGAGCTGATAGTATGTTGAAGTCTTCGAGAGAAAATTTGAAAGGTTGATTGATGAATCCGACACGAAATTCAGAATCGTTGAGCCCCCCTTTATTGCCGCTACGAGAGGCATGAATCCATTCGACCAATGATACGATATTGTAGGGGAAAACTAAGCTTTTGGCAATGCCCGACTGCTGGCTTGCAAACTCTGGGGGCAGCGATATTTTGTCCGTCAGAAAATAGTCATGAATATGCATTGAAGATGGACCAAGGAAACCCATTCCACCAATCTGCAGATAGGACACGCGTTGTGACAGAAGCAACCGATGCTCGGTCAGAGTCAAGGAGTCAACGTCGAGCAAGACACTTAGTTGAAGTGAAGAAACGAGAGACGCTGAACGCGAAATACCTTGAGGGTCCAGAGTTAATTTCTGAGGACACAGCGAAGACAAAGACTCGTTCGAGCGGAATGACAAACAGATGAGGTTTACATGATTGCGAAGATTTCTGACCAAGAATTCTTGAATCTTGTAATGAGGATGACTAAACGGCATGGAACTCAAAACGGCAACCGTGATAGAGCGGCCGTGGTCGGTCTGTCTCAACGGACGAAAGTCAGAATTCAACACTCGTGCAATTAGAATGGCTTGGGCATGCCAAGACAGCACTGAGAGTGCTGAAAATAAGTTAATGTCATCTACAGTATCAAGATCAGGGAATCCTTCTGAGGCACGTTTCTGCAATCGTCGACTCAAAGTTGAACTGAGGTTGACATCCCCAAACTGGCGAGAGAAATGAATGCTACAAAAGAGGCCAAAAAAAGAATCAGAAAGGACATGTTCGATGAGGCAGCATCGATAGGCGAGGCGGAAATGCGCAACATGTGCGAAAAATCTGCAAGCATCTTTTCGGAATGATGAGTCCGTTCGTACCAAGCATTGGAGTCCCCGAAAGCGATCAGACAGATTAATCGTAGGATTTTCGATTGAGTTCGTGACATCGAGAACCCACCCATTGACGGATATTATTGCAAACAATAAAACAATCCAAGTCATGCATCCTCCACTCAAATTTCTTTGTAACAATAGTTTGTTAATCTCACTTGATTACGTGTCCATGGCTTCGATTGATCCGAGGGAGAAGTCGCTGAGCGATTACAGAAGAAAGCTTTTGGAGCATAGAGAAGTTAGCTCACGTGTTGGAGCAGGTTCTTGTTCTGTTGTCGTATTTCTGAAACAGTAGCACGTGAGAAGGTGAAGACGCTCAATTCTCAATACGACAAAACTGAAGACGACCTGAAAGCTTTGCAAAGCGTTGGCCAAATCATCGGCGAAGTTCTGCGCCAGTTGGATGAGGAAAAATGTCACATTATCTGTTGTTATTTCTCTTACTGTGTAGTTATCGTGAAGGCATCCAGTGGGCCTCGCTACGTTGTTGGCTGCAGGAGCAAAGTAGACAGGTCAAAGTTGACACCTGGAACTAGAGTTACTCTGGACATGACAACACTCACAATCATGCGAACGCTTCCTCGCGAAGTCGATCCCACTGTGTTCAATATGACGAAGGAAAACCCAGGTAGCGTCGCATACTCTGATGTTGGCGGTCTCTCCAACGAAATTAGACAACTTCGAGAGGTTTTGATCCTTTTCCCCCCTTTGATTAGACAGGTTGTCGAACTGCCCATCACGAATCCTGAGCTGTTTGCGAGAGTCGGTATCAAGCCTACGAAAGGTGTTTTGCTGTATGGACCACCAGGAACAGGAAAAACATTGCTTGCAAGGGCCATTGCTTCGAATTTGGAGTCAAATTTTCTTAAAGTTGTTGCCTCTGCAATTGTTGACAAATACATTGGGGAGAGTGCCCGAGTGATTCGAGAAATGTTTAGTATTTCATTTCTTTTGCATTTCTCACTGCACAGCGTATGCAAAGGATCATGAGCCTTGTGTTATTTTTATTGATGAGATTGATGCAATTGGCGGTCGCCGATTCTCTGAAGGAACTTCGGCTGATCGCGAGATTCAACGTACTCTCATGGAAGTAGATGATACATTTAGTAATCTGATTGAGTTAGTTGCTGAACCAGCTTGATGGCTTTGATGAATTGAAACGAGTTAAAGTCATCATGGCAACTAATAGACCCGATGTCTTGGATCCTGCCTTACTGAGACCTGGACGCCTTGACAGGAAGATCGAGATTGCTCTCCCGAATGAGCAGTCTCGATTAGAAATTCTTAAAATTCATTCGGCCCCTATCGCGAAACATGGAGATATCGGTTTGTCGGGTTCCTGTGTGACGAAACGGCGCAGATTTTGATGCGATTGTGAAGTTGGCAGAAGGATTTAATGGGGCGGACATGCGCAACATCTGTACAGAAGCAGGTTATGACCCCTGCTGTCTCTCTTGACCTGATGAGGCATGTTTGCAATAAGAGCAGAGCGAGACTATGTCACCCAAGAAGATTTCATGAAGGCAGTTCGGAAAGTAAGACAGCTTTGAATCGGTGTCTTGACAGCATCAGATGGCTGATCTCAAGAAGCTTGAAACAACAATTAACTATAACCAAATCTGAGCTGTATTGATACAATGTACATCTATGCCATCCATTGTTTTCCTCCACTTTATTCGAACGCGGGGATTTGAGAGAAACTGTATCCTTCTCGATTGTGATACGCACAGTACGCAATCCTGGTCATGTACGCTCCTGGTAGGAAAGTGATGGACCCAAGGACAATGAAGCTAATTGACATGGCTTGCCAGGAGGACTCTGGCCAGTAATACCGAGCGTCAATGACACCAGTGAGAACACAAGATCCAACAATGAGAAGTACTGAGCCGACTACAAAGAGCAAAAGAGCCAGTAAGATTGCCTTCACGGGCACGTTTTCAACTCTCAATCTTCTCCTCGTCCTCATCGTAAATGTACAAATTAGCCCTTTCTGTCAGAAATTTTGTGGTTCCTAGCTTTCTACTGACGGTTCAGAACCCCCCCAGCATAACCATGGCAAAGTTTCTCGCAGGGGTATGCTCATTTTGCAGGCCGAAGGTGCTGACAACCCCATGCGCAACATCAAAATCGACAAGCTTGTCATCAACATCTCCGTTGGTGAGAGCGGCGATCGTCTGACTCGTGCGGCAAAAGTGCTTGAACAGCTGACTGGCCAGTCCCCTGTGTTCTCCAAGGGTTTGTGTTCGTTGTGGCGTGCTTACTCTGACAGCTCGCTTCACTGTTCGCAGCTTCGGCATTCGTAGGAATGAAAAGATTGCTTGCTACGTAACTGTCCGTGGGCAGAAGGCTGAGGAGATCTTGCACAAGGGTCTGCTTGTGAAGGAATTCGAGCTCCGCAAGAAGAATTTCTCTGACACTGGTTTCCTTTTGATTTATTCTCTTTTGACTTGCTGAAAGGTTGCTTCGGTTTCGGTATCCAGGAGCACATTGACCTGGGTATCAAATACGACCCCAGCACTGGTATCTACGGTATGGACTTCTTCGTTGTTCTCGCTCGCCCTGGTTTCCGAGTGTCCCGTCGCCGTCATGCCAAGTCTGTCATCGGCAACACTCATCGTCTTCTCAAGAGCGATGGCATCAAGTGGTTTGAGACCAAATACAACGAATACCTCGCCAAGGTGTTGTAAATTTGGGACGTGGTGAGTGTGTTCGGCCATTAAAGAGAAGGGGTTCGATTGCTCAATTTACATACCTACAGAGAATCGTGATGCTCTTCTGAATCCTTTACAAGGGATTTTGGACGATGCCTTTTTTTGAGGCATCGCACATACGAATCATGGATCGTCTGCCATGAGAAAAGTCGGAGGAACGTTTCGCGAAATGCAACTGTGAGAGATGACAAGATGATGAGGCCCGTGCCGACGAAACTGAGCAGCACTGGTTTTTCATGCAGCGCAACCATTGAAATCAAGAAAGCGACAACGACTTGGGTGTAGCCCATGGTCGCCGCTGTCGCTGCACGTTCCAGTTGAACTCCACGGTTCCAACACACTTGCCCAAAATAACCGATCGTGCCAATTGCAACGAAGTTGGCAATCTGCATTGGAGTCATGGGCAAAAGTGGTGGATACGAAACGTGCCCAGTCTTGTTAAGAATGTAAAGGCCGAGGGTAGAGAGGGCGGAGAAGCACATGGAGAGGAACGTAAAATAATTGACAAGGACATAGGCCTCGACTCGAGTGCCGATCTTTCTCGTCAGAATGCTGGCGACGGAGGAGAGGAGAGCGTTTCCAAGACCAGGCAGGACGCCGACAATGCTGAGAGAATCGTTTGGATCAGAGGAAAGGTGAAGAAACGACGGACGCGCGATGAGGGCAACACCAACGAGACCGAGGAGGCACCCAAACACGTCAGGGCCTCGAAGTGGCTCCTTGAGAAATATTGCAGCGAAAATTGAAGTGAAGGAAGGAGAGACGAAAGAAATGACAACTGCGTCATGAAGGGGAAGTATTCCGACTGACACGAAGTACAAGCTCATTGCGAAAAACCCGCACGTGCCACGAAACATCAACAAGAGCCGCAGACCACGAGGACCAAATAAGCTGACTCGCTTCGTCAGGACATTATGGAGGAGGACAAATATCCAGGAGCCGAAACTCCTGATGAAAACCACTTGCATCAAGGGGAGATCGCTGACCAACTTTACGAAATACGCCATGGTCGCAAAGCAAACGGAGCTGAAAGTGATCATGACGATGCCGCTGTCCACAACTCGGGACAACGTTGCTGAAAAGCACTTCGAGAGCTTCGGATTACAACATTTCGAGTTCTCGGACGCAGCTTGAGAGGAGTCTCCCATTCATTATTGTCTCAACTTCCAACAGATTGTTAACTTTTCTGTTAACCTCGGAAAATCTCAGGGAGTGTCGAATATTTCTCGGTTGTGCTCTTGTGGTACTTATCGACAAGATTATGGGCAAGATTTTTGCATTCCTGGACATTTCAGCTAGCGGATGAACAAACAACTTGTTGAATTTCGACGATCATCCTCCTCTCCGTGCTGTGCAAAATGCGTTGGACGTCGTCTGGAGTCGACAGAGTTCCGTACGCTTGCGCACTGATTAGCTCCTGCACAGTTAGAGTTACATTGAAGCATGACCATCTTGGCTTGTCCCACTCTTTCTTGTGTCAACTTCTCAAGCCGATCAGACATAAGGCTTGCAAATCGATGGATCTCTCCCACGAGGACAAGTCGTAGCTCCTCCTCAGGATCCTTCCCCAATTCTTTGTACCTCAGCAGCCGCGCTGCGTCGAGCACCCTGTTTCGAGTGCCGCTGTCGTACACTCCAAGCTGACACAACAAGGTGTTGTCGAGAAAAGAGAAGAGGTTGTAGTCGACATTAGGCAACATAAGGTTTCGAATCGCACCTGCATGGTGAGGGTACATTCGATGGAAATACCGAGAATGAGGTTTCTCTGGCCAGCCCACTTGATTCCAAGATTCTTCTCCAAGTCCTCATTTGATAGCGACGGCAGCACAAACCCAAGGATGTGATGCTCTCTGATCGCATCTGCGTACTCAGGGTATCCAAGCTCCGATATCCACAACGCTACTTCCTCCTCCTCCCACTCAGGGGGCTCTGCAGAGTTACAAAGGCGGGGGCATCGCCAAAACCAAACACTTGCGTCTTGAATGGAGACCCGGTCAAATGCTTGCCGTTGAACATGATTGAGACGTCGTAGAGCCCCGCTCTGTCAGTCGTGAACCATGCTGTGTACGTCCCGTCTTTGTTGTCTTTGTATTCGACAACAAACGTCTCGGGTCCGACGGCGTTGCCGTGGAAATTAATTCCGCCGAACACGTGGTGATTTTTGAAAGAATCCACGGCGTGCACTTGAACTTTCATGGGCAGCCTGACGCCGCCGCGTTTGATAGCGCGCCCTTGGATGAAAGATAGCTTTGTCGAGATGTCTGCAGGGAAAATGAACACATCAAATGGGGAGCCGTCGAGAACGTTCGTCTCGTCGAGAAGAACAGAAAGAGGAATGTGAGCACTCAGTGTCTGTGCTGCGTAAGTGACTCTGTACCTTCCCTCGCCCATGTCGTCGACAACGCAGTTGTCGAGGTTCGACCCATCAGTCCGAAACACTTGGACACTCCCGCCACTGCGAAGATTGCCGTACCGGTCCCGCCCCGTTACAATCGCTTCCGCGACTTTGCCAGCGCAAGTCCCCTTGAAGGCACCTCCTACCCAAGTAGTCTTCGTCCCATCCATTTTTGCAGCGACAATGTTGATTACAAACGGCGACCCGGCCACGGGGGCATTCTCCACCAGCACCTCCATCTTGTAAAGGCCTGCGCGGGAGCCATCGTACGTCACGGAGTACACGCCAATCTCCTCGTCAACCACCACGTCGCCATTGATCACTGCAGCCTGCGACGGGTCTTCGTGAACAAGCTTCAAGGTCGCAGAAACCAATGTCCAGCCAGTTCGGTCGAAAATTTTTTGGCCAAAGCGCGTACGAAGCTGGACGATAAAGTTTGCCTGGTGCGAGGCCTCAACCTGCCGCTGGACGCCATCGCCCTCGGCTGTACACGACAGTGGGTGAATTCTTGTTTTCACAAACGCCTGCTCAAACGAGACCTTCACGTCGCCATCGGCCAGATCCTTTGGTCGTCGGTGCTGCTTGTCCTCGAGGTTCGCATCTGCCATCTCCGCCAGCAGAAGCTCAACTGTTTTCCTGTGGCCTCCTGCGGCAGCAAAATGCAAAGCTGCGCTGCGCTGCTGCTGGGGTAAGCTGCAAATGAGAGTCGCTCACTGGCCCTGCAGGTGCATCGATGTAGGCACCCTCGCGCAACAACAAGAGCACAACGTCCGTATGGCCGTTGGCTGCCGCAAGATGCAGCGACGTGATTTCATCCTAGGGAGATCAGCAAACTGAAATAATGTGACGAAGCCTCCATTGTGATGTGGACATCAGCTCCGAATTCGAGGAACAGCTTCAAGATCGCAATATGGCCGCGTTCTGCTGCGACGTGGACGACAGTTTTCTTCCGCTGTGGCGATCAGGTAAAGCTCCATGTGACGATAACTGAATCCGCAATCCGAACGTCTGCTCCTCGTTCAAGAAGTCGGCGAGCTGAGTCCACATGGCCATTGAACACTGCTTTTCGTAGTGCAGACTCTCCATACTGGAATGTTAAGACAGGAGACTCTTCTAAACACCTTATCAACCGCATCAATCTTTGCACCACGCTCCAACAAGATGTCAATGATCTTAACGTGATTGTACTGAGCAGATTTATGCAGGGCAGTGCATCCTACCTGGACGTTAAATTTCCTTTGTCGCATAAAACCTCATCCACATCGTGGACACGGGTACCATTCGCTTTGAGAAGCATTCGAAGCTTGTCCAAGTCTCCATTTCTCGCAGCAGCATGCATTTGTTAGTCTGATTCCAAAGCAATAAAATTAAACTAAAATTAGAATTTAGAGTCGTAACAAAAAAAATTGTAGCTGAGAAATGCAACAAGAAACTCCTTAACACTACGATTTTTCTTTTCATCGCTTTTTGGCAACGATTTAGGGTTGCTGCATTTTTTCGAAAAGATCTGGTTAACAATAATAAATTAGAGCAGAGTCATCTTAAACTTGATGGGCAGTTGATGTCAAGAACAGGGGCCCGCGAATCATTCGTACTTCCTCTATGCCAGCGCTCTGACGTGATAGCTGTTGGAGGCAATCCATGGAATAGAGAATCAAATCGACTCTCTTGTTCGCCAGGTCAGCAGGGGCGCAACAAGTTCTCACGAGGTCAGCGCAAGCCCATTGAGGCGGCATGCATGGCCCAGCGGGCGATGGAGCTGAGGGTCGGACTACTTGGGGATCCAGAGGAAGTGTCCTCAACCCTGAGCAGGTGTTTAATTCGCTTCAGATCGAAGCGTCAGTCGTCGATCTCGTCGCTGGCCTTCTCGAGATTTCTTCGAAGTCGCTCTCCCAAGGCCAACTCGAGGCTTCCGTCGACGTTCTTGAGCGCGCCTGCCAGACCGCTTCCAAAGTCGCTGACCAAGTGTGGGGTGCCCGGCTGACGGCTATCGCGCACAGCCACCTCGGCTGCGCGCTTCGCAGGTACTCTATTTCTCTCATCACATCAAGTGGCCTCTCGTTTCTTGATGACTCCTCCAGAGGTCGCTGCTTCCAGGAGGCCGAAGCCGCTTTCCGAGCAGCTCTCAAAGCCTCTCAGCTCGTCTGCACTCAAAAGAATATTTTCACTCGTGCAGGACCCGAGCCCCCTTGTCGCCGCGACGGTGTCCCTCAACTTGGCAACCCTCAGACTTTCAACCGAATCGTCGCACCTTTCGTTCTGTCGCTGACCCCGCAGTTTCACTGACGCAGCGCTCCTTTGCTTCGCCGCGCAGTCGCGCATCAACGGCCTTGCGCGGGATGCCCTGGATGAGCTCGTCCATCCCTTCGCTTCAGCGCCGTCCTTTGCCAAGTTCGTCATGTCTCGCCCTCAAATAGCCGCGATGAGCCATTTGTTTGCGTCGGTTGCACACGAGCGGCTGGGGGCATGGGAGAAGTGTCGCGACGAGATAGCGAGCGCAATGATTGAGGCGAATTCGCTGCCCTCGCTGGACGCGGTCGTGGCGGCTGTGCGCGCGCGTGCTGCGGAGTTCGCTGAGGTGATGGCCAATCCTGCGCGCCTTACGCTTGCAGAAGCACCGATCTGGTGCGCTGAGTTCAAAAGCCCCGCCCCCCCCTCACAGAAGCGAAAAGGACTTGCAGAAGCTGGCCGCAAGAATGGGGGGTGACGCTGCGGGCGCTGCGTCGGCGGCGGTGCGGCTCAAACGGGATCTCGCCCCCGTCGTATTTGACGCCGATGTGAAGCCAGTGGCGGCGCCCAACGTGAAGCTCCGCCTCGTCGCGGTTTCAGATGAAAAGAAGGGGGGGGATACCTTGAAGAAGAGGGTCCACTTCGCGGATGTGCCGTCGGTGAGAAGCGTCTCCCCGCGGCCGCAGAAGGGGGGGGATGAGGGGCGGCCGCTGAGCGAAGAGGATTCTGAAGCGAAGCCGTGCTATCGTCCTCTCCTCCCCATCGACGATCTTTTTGATGAGTGCATCGAAGGGCCGAAGACCCTATCATCGAAACTCACGTCAGAAGCCATCGAGCACCGGTTGCGCAGCGCCGCCGAATCCTTTCCAAAGCCCTCCGATGCTGCACATGCGGCGCCCACGCTTTTGTCCTCTGGCTCTGGGCCTGTCGCCGTGGCGCCGACCTCAAGCGACGTCATCAAAGGCCAAGCCACAGCCAATCGGTTTATGCCCCGACTCTTGGCTGCAATTGATGTCCCTTGTGAGGACTCACAACCTGCACGTGCCAGCCCGTCAGTGCCCTCCCAATTGCTCGGGCAGCCTTTATTTGAGGTGCCCGAGCGTGACCAGCCGCATCCCCCCGCTGCCGGGTCGGGCGCTGCGCTTCCTTCGGCTGCCGGTGTCATGCGCGGGAGGATCAGAAGGGCGCTGAGCCGCGGCTTGTCGAAAGGTGCTCCCTCTCAGAAGGCTGCAGCGGGGGGGGCTGAGGGTGTGGCGATTGAACGGACCCCCTCGCATGAGGGGCAGCCCCTGGCGCTGCCACAAACTCGCAGCAATGCGGCGCCTTTGGCGCCGTCCGAGCAGCCCATTGACGCCACAGACGGTGGACCCGCTGATCCGCAAGATACCAACCCATCAAACCCATCTCAAGCTGCAAAAGCCGCAAGCGTCAAGCAGCCGCGTGTCACCGCCGCGAAGACGCCCGGCGAAGCCACGTCCAAAATCCCACCCCCCCGACCGGCGACGCCCGAGCGCCGGTCCCCGTCTCTTTCCTTTTTTGAAAGTTGGGCGGGGGGGGGCCCTTTGACCCGACCGGAGCGGCTGTCTGAAGCCGAGGCCCATCCGCTGGAGGGGTCTCTCCTGTCCGCCATCGCCAAAATGAAGGCCCCTTCGCCCGGCGCTGAACGCGACCGAGTTTCTCACCCCCCCCCCTCTGCGGCTGTGATGCGGCGGTCTTTCACCTCTCCCTTCGGATTGGAATCTTCACCCGCATCTCTTCAGCTCAAATGGCCCGTAACCGACGCCGCAATTGAAGAAATCGTCTCGCGGGGAGGATCGCATGCGGCTGCGCTGGACGCCCTCAGCGCCATCTCGTCGGCGCATCTCAGCCATCGCCTCCCCACCGTCCAAGTTGATGAGGGCGACGAGAAGTCCCCTCGAAGAGCCGTTCTGATGTCGGAGATGCTTCGCACGCGGTCATTTGACGAAGAGGCGCTGCGAATGAGGCTTCGCGATGAAGCCATCAAAGTCAAGCGGACCGTCGAGGTCAACCACCCCTCCCCCCCTCCCCCCCTCTCGATATCCCCCCCCCTCTGATAGCTCAGGAGCGCCGTCGCCAAATGCTCGCCGTCGCGACCCTCTCCCCCCATTTTGAAACCGCCATCGTGTGGGCGCACTTGCGCGACTTTCTCTCCGCCTACGTTGCCGACGTAAAAGCAGCTTTTATCCGCCGCATCCAGCGCGCCGTGCGGCTGGCTCTTGACCGCCTCAGCTTCAAAACGCGCCGATTTATTATCATGCGTGCAGCGCTTTTAATTCAACGCATTTACCGCCACATCCGCAGCGCCCGTGCCGCGCGGAGGATCACTCGCGCAGCGAAGGGGCGCTCCGCCCGCCGCCAATTTTTGCGCGGCGCTGTGCGGACAGTTGAGGCGGCAGAGCGCGTGCTGTCATCGCGCGTCATCGCGCGGGTGCTTGGGCGCGGTCTGATTGACGTTTTGGCGTCGCGCTATTTTTGTCAACAGAGTAAGGCCGTGCGGATCGCCATGAGGGCGATAAAGCGACACGAAGCGAAGCGAGACTTCTTTGCGGCTATTGACGGCGCTCGCATGGCCGTGGCGACGCGCATCGCAGCGATCGCAGCGACGGAGCGGGACGAACTTGTGGCGCGGATTCAATGCACCTACAGGCGCAAGAAGGCACGCAGGAGGTTGTTCTCTGCGCGCCGCTACGCGCCAGGGATGAAAATCTGTTACTTTTTGATGATGCTTGTGGTCGCGCGGAAGGGGAGGGACCTTCTCGTGGCGTTGGCGGCGCAACGCAGGCAGGACTCATCGCAGGCTGTCGCCTGCGCTTGGAAGGGGCACATCGCGCGGCAGGTGGTTGGGCGAATGATGGCGTTGAAAAAGCGGCGGGACGGCGCTTCAGATTTGGGGCGTGCGATGCTGTGCCACTTGGCGCGGAGGCGAAACAAGCGGCTGCAGGTGGTTGGCTCTTGGAAGGCACGGACAAACGCGATGAGGGGAGTGCAGGCTGCGGTGCGGCGGAGGCAGCTGCAGGGGCTCTACTCGGCGCTGCTGATGCGGCGGATCCTTCGCGAGAGGAAGCGTGCGGCGATGGCAGTCAAAATCCAGTGTGCGTTCCGCGCTTACTCTGCGTTTAACAAGATCTACAATAAGCTTTGGGAGGCGAATGAAGCCATTGCTGCAAGGATGGTTCAGGGCTTGATGAGGTCTTACAAAGCAAAGGCTCTGCTGTTCATTCGAAGGGTAAAGCAGCGCATGCGGGCTGCTCAGTGTTTGGGTTTCCACTTTGCCTGGTCGTCTGAGTCAAGAGCAGCTATTCTGCAGAAGGTCAAGGAAGTGAAAGCTGCGAGCATGGCTGTCCTGTCGCGTTCTTGGCGAGTGGCTTTGGCGAGGAGAAAATTTCGAGAAATTCAACAATGCAGAAGGGAGCGAGAGGCTGCTCATGTGCTGCGCCGTTGTGGGCGCGTGTTCTTGAGCAAGTTACGATATTTTCAAATGTATGTTCGACGAGCACAGATCCAACAGTAAATCTGAATGGCTTAAATTTCTGATTGAATTAGTCTTTAAACATGGCTCGGTCGTACGTCTCTCTCGTCACCACGAAGGAATACATCCCTGGGGTCGTTGCCTTGAGAAATTCCCTCATGTCCGTTTCTTCGACATATCCTCTTCAAGTCATGGTCCCTGACGAACTTTTAGCCTCTGTTTTAGCGGAACTGCAGCTTCCTGCTCTCCTTGTTGAAGAAATCACAAACCCATATCGCGACACTGCTTCGTGCTATCGCACCGTTTTCACAAAACTGCGAGCTTGGGGCCTCACTCAGTTTGAACGAATTGTATTCCTCGACGCTGACGTGCTTGTGGTGCAAAATATTGACCATCTCTTCGATATACGCGGGTTTGCTGCCGCTCCAGACGCAAAAGCTCCAGACGTTTTTAATGCAGGCGTCATGGTCATTGAGCCTAACAATGAAGTTCTGCTCAGTATGGAATCCAAATTTGCGTCTCTCCCTTCTTATGATGGCGGCGATCAAGGCTTCTTAAATTCTTTCTTTCGAGATTGGTTCGAGAGTTCACATCACAATCGTCTTCGCTTTGGATACAACTACGCTCTGGAAAGTGCCCGAATGGAGCCCAGCTACTTGGACTCTCTCAAGTCTTCGAAATCGCTATTTGTCATTCATTTCTGGGGCAGGATGAAGCCCTGGAAGCTCGGCGATGCTTTTGATGCTCGTCGAGATGAAGGTCTGGACGCATTAGCTGTGAAAGCAGAGCAGATGTGCAGGGTGAGAAAGCAGAAGAAGCTTTCGGAGATCGTTGGTGATGCTGCAGTGGCGTTGATACGGTTGTGGTGGTGCCACTACGTCCCCACGGAGTGCAAATGATTCGTTTACATACACCACGTCATTGTGGGACAACTCGCAGCAGCCGCTTGATCAACAACTCTACCTTCTGCTCGACGCGCTCATCGGGGTTTTTGAACCGCGCAAACGCGCATCGGCACAGTGCCTCCTCCAGCTCGACAAACGAGATCTGATGGCATTAGCATGAAAGCGCACGATGTGACGCAGATTGTGTCGTTGTATTCGGTAAATGAATTGGTTGGCGGTTGAAACGTAATCGCTTGCGAAAATGACGCCCGCACCGACTCTGGCGTCAAATCCTCGTCGATTTGCTCAGATTTCTGCAGCGTCACGGCCCCCTTCCGATCCTCCCACCTTAAGCATCTCGAATACCTCCTTGACTGTCACAGTCGCGCTCTTCCCCGCAGCAGCAGGCTTGAGGCACCTCCTGTAGTACTTTCGCAGGTTCGTCCGCAAGTTTTTTAGCGACTGCCTCAGGCTGGGGCTGAAGATGAGGTGCCGCAAGCCGTTTTCGACGTCGTGAGCGGCTCGCCCAAACACGTTCCTTGACAACAAATGGTTGACCTGATTGTCAGTGCAACAGAGCCGCGCCCTTACGCGATCGCAGTGGGCAAAGAGGCCTGGAAACGCAATGGTGCCAAGGGCAATGAGGGTCTCAAAGAACTGCGAGAGGGAGATGCGCACGTCCGCAAAGTCGCAGTCCTCGACGTCTGGGCCGTTTTCGATGTCACAAGTGAGGTGATTCATCCGAAATATCTTGTCTCATTGGTCAGCAGTTGAAGGAACGTATTCCTGACTCATGTGGACTTCAGAAGAGGACAAGTGAAACGCCCGCACAAAAGCAGCCAAGTTCGCGCCGCCCATGTCTCGCACATGCGGCTCTTCGCCGAGCGATCTTGCAAACGACAAAAAGAGCTCCGTCAGTCGTGCTGCGACGTCATTGTGAGAGCCATTCGACGGACCGAAATTGGTTCGGAAGTAGGACTTGAGCGCACCGACGCAAAACTTGTCAGCGCTTGGAGCGAAGCGAGAGAGAGAAACTTGCTTCCATACGTCTTCCGCGTCAAATCGAGCTCTGTTCATTGCATACCGTGAAAGTCAAAGTCTTGGTACGTTGTGGCGTCATAGCCCTCTCTTGTGCTAAACGTGATCCCTGCAGAATGAGGCTGCGAGGAGGATAACCGACCATGAGCGCTGCCCTCGACGCTTCGAAGGCCGGAGACTTTGGACTTGCTTGGGGGAACCACAGATTCTTTTCGTCAGAAGGAATTTGTGGCAATAGACCGTCTAGAGCTGAGCTCGCGATGGAGGCAATGGGGGGAATCGGAGACTCTTTGAGATCCACGATGACAACGTCTCCGTCTTTTAATACAGAGGAAATAATCAAATCTGGGTTCAGAATTTCGCCCACTGTAGACTTGATTACCCCAAATGTGTACTCCTACAAGATCAGCACGAAGAGAGCGCTGCACACTTTTGGGATGTGTGGTCCTTTTTCAACTCTCCATGGACCTTCGCAGCCGAATCGCTGACAGCAAACGCGGGCCATCCAGCCGATCGATTGTCCGCCACTTCCGCAAAGAAGTTCAAACTCGGCATCATCATGGCGAACCAGAACTTTCATTCAGCTTGGCCGTTTTCTCCCACAATCCCTTTACAATACTCTTTAAAAGGCCCGCATGTCTCTGTTCTCGCCGTGCTTGCGCCGAGCGCTTGAGACTGCATATGGCCCGTTGTTCGCGAATCTAGAAGAAGCCATTGTGAAGCCTCCCTCGTCCACTTCTCTGCGGGTAAACATCCTTCGAGCGGATCCATCTGAGGTGGCTTCGAAACTAGTTTGCTATCTGTCGACGTCAGCAGTGCGATTAAGCGGGTATAGTCTCATGCCATGAGGATCAGTACGAGGTATCTATCAGCAGGCTACTACCCTACGTGATAACAATTAAGTCCACAGCTCGCTGTGCAGTGCCAGTGGAGCATCCAGGTCAAGTTCAGACTGCTTGTTGCTTATTTTCCAGAGATAGTGGTCTCTCGAAAATGTGCAGAATCTCTTTTACGCGGTGCAGACGTGTTTGTTCCCGGTGTCATTGGATGTTCTCCAAAAGGCTTGTTGACGTATGCTCATCTGATCAAGCCAGTGGTGGCCGGAGATGAGGTGTCTGTACTTGTCGACATTCATGATAGAATCCTGAGGGCAGCTGCAACTCAGTGCATTCGAACTGGTGCTCTCAAACCAAGCCAGCTCAAGGGCCGGGCAAAGGACTCCCAAGGCCAGGTTGACAGCGTTGGACGACTCTTTGGGCCATTGCTGACAAATGGGCTCCCAAGTGGCGTCATTTGCATTGGAAGAGCTGTAATGTCATTGGTATGGCCGTGACCCGAAGCGTCTCACGCCGAAGAGTCGCTCCGATGTGTTCAAAAAGAACAACGGAGTCGCAGCTGTGATGACGCGTCGCGTTTTCGCTGCACCGCCCTTGAATGGCGTTATGAGCGAGTTAATTTTCCTTCAGAACCTTCCCTCGACGTTAGCTGGACATTCATTGGAAGTCGTGCAGGCGAGAGGGTTGATTGATTCTTCAGCCGCGGGGCGGGGAGACAATTTTGGACATGTGCGCATCGCCTGGAGGAAAGACGTCGCACATCGCGATGATGATGGGGGACGTCGGTCGGCTCGTTGCGCTCGATCGGTCTGTTAAGAAAGTGGAGCAATTGCAACGGGTAGTTGGGGAGTTTGGATTGACTTGCGTCGAGTGCTTGAAGGCGGACTCGACGAGGCTTGTAGCAGAACATCGGGTTTGCAGTCTGTGGGCCCACTGACTGCTCAGATTGGCAAGGCTGCTAATGGACCGACGTTTCCAGCGAACTCTTTTGATCGAATCATGTTGGATGCCCCTTGTTCAGCCTTGGGGCTCCGCCCCCGGCTTCGCTGCGATCTGACTCACGAATTTGTTCTACGACAGTCCAACTATCAAAAACGATTGATTATTAACGCTGCCGCCCTGTTGAAGAAAGGTGGCCGCTTGGTTTATTCGACTTGCTCTGTGTCGCCAGAAGAAAATGAGAAGAACGTTGCTTTCGCCCTCGAGCGTCTCCCGCTCGTCCTCTGCCGGCCGCCAGTACAATGTACCCGAGGAGGGCTCAAAAGCCAAGGACTGAGCGACGACCATTGCGAACTTGTGGAACGGTTTGAGCCATTTGATGAGCTGGACTCTATCGGATTCTTCTACGCTGTGTTTGAGAAGATCTCCGACGGTTTTGAAAGAGTATTTGTCGACGATGACATCGACGACAAGGACGACAGTGAATCAGAAATGTGAATATTTATACAGAATTTATTGCCTCATCTATGACCGTATTGATGTGCTCGGCTTCTACAAAGACGCCACAACGAGAAAGTTCTTTCCGGACCTCATTGTCCGAGTCTTGAGCGTCCGGAACGACACCTTCGAGGATGCCATGGAGGCCCCCATTGATCGACACTACAGCGCCGCCGCACATGCCTTGAACAAGGGGCTTCGCTGGCCGAATGAACACTTGCGACGAAGACTTTCCAATCAAAACCGAGTCGACACACTCCGGCGATTGAATATCATCGCTGGAACCGGCGCTAGAGGCCATAGAGCATCCAATAACTTGGAGTTGGTCGCCTACTTGACCAGACACGAACGAGGATACGTCAAAAATAGGGATTGAAGATTGTCTGGCAACAAACTCAACAATCTCGTCGTCGTTTTTTGGGATGATACATATCAAATCTCTAGAGCTATGACGCACAAAGAAAGGCGACAATTGTAAACTCTCTACCAAGCTGCCTGTTTCAGATCGGATCTCATACCTGAAAGTGACGTGCTCTTCTTTCACAAAATCTAACCAATCACACTGAGGGCCTGGGTAGAGCTTTCTAAACACGAAGGGGTGGGCAACATGCGCAGAAGCCAGAACAAACTTTTGAGGCCCCTTTGCAGCTATCGTTGCAGACGCTCTTGACAACAGCTCTGGTTCTCGCATTCCCTTCTCCCGTCATTGTCAACATTGCTGCCAGAGCAGACCTGAGAAGGTATCTGGAACCACGATGACAGGCATCCTGAGCCCCTAAAAGCCCGAGAGAACGCAGACATGAAATGGTCTAAAATACCTTATATTTTATTTTTACACTTTGTGTTGACGTGTCCATGGCAGCTGTTCTTCAGTCTGTTGCTGCAAAGTTTCCAGCTTTGATTCATTTATGCGACAGCCTGCTGCAGTCTCTAAACATGAAGTAGGGATTTCCTGCAGTTTCTAACATTTTTAACGTTTGAAGGCACTGGCATGAGATGACTCCTCAACTTGAGTTGTTATTTGGAAATGAAGATATCCTTCGCTCAGCAGATGCGATTGAGATTTACTTCTCATTGTTGAAGCCCATCCAACACAACTTCAACTTCCTTAAATTGGTTCAGATCATCAACGATGTTTCGAAATCGTTTCATGGCAAATCTGTTGTTGTAATATTTTTGACGGCTTAGACGTGGATTCCAAAGTCGAATTCTTGCAAAGCAACGCAGAATTCGTAAAGAATGACAAAGATGCCCGAACTTTGCTCGACCTGTTTACTGCCAGTGCGTTTTTCGAAGCGGCGCGCACATCCGATGGCAGGCTCATCCTTGATCGATATGATTCTGTTGTTCCAGTTTCTTCAGCAGAGTATGACACTGTTGTCAATTCGGCCTACTATCTTGCTGTGACGATGATGAACCGGCAATTGGGCAATCTGGCGGAGTTTTACAAGAACAGCCTGCTGTTTTTGGCTTATACTCCCATCGAGCAATTGGATGAGGCCTCAAGGCAGCGTATCGGCTCCGAGGTTGCCCTTGCTGCTCTCTGCGCTGAGAAGGTCTATCAGTTCAACGAATTGGTGTGATTTTCGTACTTATTTCTCATGAAGTAGCTGCAGCACCCTATTTTGAAAAGCCTACAGAATGGGTCTTGGAGTTGGCTCTTTTCGTTCGTGGAGACCTTTAACAAAGGAGATGTTGCTGAGTTCAATCGGCAACTCGCTCTCTTTGTCACAGAGATTTCATCAACAGTTTGCATCTTTTTGTGGGGTTAACGTCGTAGCCAGTGCTGGCACAAAATCTTCAACGCCTTCGCGAAAAGATTCGGATTTTTGCCCTGTTGGAGCTGATTCGAGAAAACTTGGCGACGTCTCGTGTGTTCGAGTACGGAAAGATTGCAGAGGCAACGAACTTGCCATCGTCTGAAGTCCTCTTTTGGTCGTTTTTTCTTATTTCTGAGGTCGAGTTTCTCCTGATGAAGTCTCTTTCTCTAGACGTTGTCAGGGGAAAGATTGACTCGATCGATGAAGTATTTTTGGTCGAGTGGGTGCGTCCGCGTGCGCTAGATAGAGAAGACCTATCTCGCGTTCGAGGCAGAATTGACACATGGATACAGAAAGTCCACTCGACTGCAACTTTCTTGCACAATGAAACTCCTGAGTTGGTTGCATAGCCTTGTAGAATATCAGTGTACACCTAATCCACTTTCTCTCAATTCATGAAAGTTTTTACAAGCTCGCCTAAAGAGGCAAGGGGTCAAGATACAAGAGTAAAAAAAAGACATCACTTGGCGCATGAGTTAAACTCAGTTTGCTCAGCTCTGCACTGGCTGAATTGAAAACGATTGGATTCCAGGCACTGTACATACTTCTGAAAACTTGCTGCGCACTTTGTTTTCATCTCAGCTATTCTGCATAGTCACAACCAGTGCAGCGAAAACGTACGATTGATTGTAGCAGTCCGTCACAGCCTGGGCTTGTGGAATGCAAGCCTCAGGATTAGAATTGCTCTTCTTGCAGGTGTAGTATGCCGTGTTATGCGAACGACATTTGGCTTCGGCGCAGTGAGCAGCGGCCAACAACTCCGTCGATGCTGCGGACATGGCACTGTTTTACAGTTAACAGATTTTTATTTTACAGATTCCATAATTTTCGACGATGCTCAGAGCAAAGGTGCTTCCTGACATTTTGTCTCAAGCAACAACTGGAGGCATCAAATGCGCTATGTAACCGAGCGAAAGCTACTTTCTGACGCTATTGAGGCTGTCAAATCACGATGGTGGACTCCTTGCCTTTTCTGGGGAGAAGGGAGCGGAGAAGATGAATGCAGCCATTTTGTCCAATATCTGGGCATCCTACGAGAAGAGTGGAAAGTTTTCAACATCATCTGAATGTATTGAAGAGGTTCTGATTGACTGCGAGGTACACTCTCCACCTTACGAATGACACGTTCCAGGAAGGACGTGCGTTGGTCACAAAGATCGCATCATTGGTACTATGCCTGGTTGCGAATCAGGACGTTGAGTTTGGCGTCCTTAAAGCTAAAGTTGGCTTCCATGCCCTACGAATCTCACTTTTTTTAGAGCCACGCGCTGAAGCAGTATCTACAAGCCCCCCTTGAATCGCTGCATCACTGATATGCAAGACATGCGGAGGTTTGCTTCGTGACTTTTTGTGTACTCTGGTTGTGGGATTATTTGCAATAGATTAATTGAACCTCATTCCATCTCGGGCGTCAACTTGAGTTCGGAAAGCACGATGAAGCTGACTTGAGAGTCGACCACGCCGCTGATAATCGCAACAAATGCCATCGAAATATCGAAAAGTATGTGTGACTATCGACACGTGGGTCCTTCTTGCACAGAACATACGCAATTACAATGAACCAAGCTGTCCATCGCAGGAGATGAGGTCAGCACCACGGCAACAAGTGCTAAATCCTTCAATGACGTAGCCGCAATCGACTGAAGTCGTCTAGTGGTGCCGAAAATCGTTGGAGCCCGGCATGCTCGCACGGCCTGCTCGCGACCATTGGATTTTGACTGTTCGTTGACCACGAGAGAAGATCTCTTGTTTCTCGTCCGGGTGCATTGATGGAGAAATGAGCCTCGATGAAATAGAGAGAGCTATTGTGTGTGGTTTAAGTCCATCTATTGATGCAGCTACAAAGGAAGCTGCCATGGCATTTTGCACGGTAGTCAGGACTTCCGAACAGGCTCTGTCGATTTCTAGCCAGCTTCTGTTGAGATCAGCAACAGCAGAGGTTCGATTTTGGAGTTTGCAGGTCATGCACGAGTTTCTCGATTCCAAGTGGGCACAACATGACCTGTGTTTCTCACTGTTGGAGATTTTCGACGATATCCGAATCCGATTTTGCAGGTATCCGCCAAATGCTCTTCTCATGGGTCTTGTCAACGTCAGAGCAGCCTCCGTGTAGTCATCGCACCCTCTTTCCTTACCGCCGTAGACGTCCTTAACAAACTGGCTTCCGTTGTTGTCGTGTTACTTCGGAAATCCTTCCCGGACCGCTGGCCTTCTGCTTTCAGCGATTTACTTCTACTAGCGCCCATGAGTTCATTGTGTCTGGACTTTTTTCTTCGTATTCTTTCTGCTTTGGATGATGAAGTGATCAGCTTGGAATTCCAGCGGTCTCCAGAAGAGATTGCTCTTGCAAGCAAGATCGTAGCCTCTTCTGTGAGTCTTCTTAGTCAACAGAAAGATGGAATGCGCCTCTCTGCCGTCGCCGAGATAATTAACTTGTGCCATAAAGTCCTCACGTCTATGGCCGTGTCCGTCCCTGTTTTCAAACTCTGCCTTCAGGTCGTCGCGAAATACACTCGTTTCTGTGCTGTTGCTCTTCTTACGCCATTAGCGTGGATAGACATTAACTTTGTTGCGAACGAGAGGTTTCTTGGTGTGTTTGCCGCTGGCCTGAGAAGGGCCGATCTCTCCGACGCCTGCTGCGAGTGCTTGATTCAGATCATTTCAAAGAAAATGGACGCGTCGTTAAAGCTTGACCTCGTTGAGCGCATCTGCACAGAGCCGCTGATTCAATCAGTCGTTTCAGTGACTGTTTTCATATTTCTTATGCTGAATCTATCAGAGCTCATACGAAAACGATTTTAAGCCAGCATCCTTCATCTCGGCTCTGTGTTTGGAATTGTTGCTGTGCTGGGACAAGGTTTGCTGTAGCGCTGACTCAACTTACTCGAGCAGCTTCAGGATGCAAGATACTCCAGTTAGACTAAGAGTGTGGAGGTTCTGACTGTTGCAGCAGTTGTCAAGAAAATGATTGCTGGATTGATGCCGATGGTGTTGCGATACGTGTCGAGCGAGGATGAAGATATTTCAGACAGTGCCATTGACTTCACGAATCAATATATCAACAAGGTGACGATGACTGTGATGTTTTCTAATTTAAAGCTCAAACGAATTAAGGACATTGATTCGACTGAACGCGATCAGCTTGCCCATATACTCCATGCCCTGCGAGTCAAGCTGAGTCGGGACAGCAGCATTGAAAAGAAATCCATTGGTGTTATCTTCAAGAACGTCGCTCGGCTGGAGCCGTCCATGACAAAGGCTTTCACTCATCAGTACCTCCATGAAGCGTTTTCCTCGCCGTCGTCCACAGCGGCTGTTGATGGCGCCGTTTTTCTTTTGTTTGAGCTTGGGGAGGCTCTTCAAGGTTCTCATGACGACGATCTCCGATCTGATCAATCAGAGGAGTCAATGCGACCAGCCGACAGCGACATGTCTCGCATGGTTGGGCTTGTTATTTTGAATAGCCCAAGCTGCTTTTCAACAGAATCTTCTGCCCTGCTCTTCTTTGAGCTCGTCGTCCGTTTTCATCGTCTGCTTCAAAGCCAAACTCAGCTCCTCCCCTCCGTGTTAGGGACTTTCCTGGATCAGAGGTGTCCCTTGTTGTCGCTCCCTTACGGAACAGGGGGGCCAGGAGCTCGTTGCCGACTGTTCGCGCACGGTCGACGTATCTGTTTCTGCGCCTCGTGAAGCAGCTTCGAGCACAAATTGCTGTCCATGCAGAGCAAGTTGGCCAGGCGGTGCACGAGTTGATGAATTTTGCCTCCCTCGCTCACGAGGATCGTCTGAATTTGTTTGAGACAGCTGCGCTGCTCGCAACTTATGAGCAGCTTGCCGTTGACATGCAGCGAAGTTTGCTGCAGGTTGGCCGAAGCAGTCATGCAGCTGACGGCGCAGGCGCTGTTGAATCCGCTTGTGCAGCAAATTGATGCTCTATCGTCAAATTCTCAAGATGAAAGAGTTCAGGTTGTGATTGGAATGTACATTGAGTGCGTTGCTGCGGTCAGCAAGGGAGTCACCAAGAGCTCAGCATCTTTAGCGCCGCTGTTTGTTGAGTCTGTTAATGTAATCCTACGAGTTGCATTCGCTCTGAGCCCTCCCGTTCATGGAAAGGTCTCCTCCCCATTCTTTCCTGTCCTCTCATTATGTGAGGTGCTGTTTTTCCTCCACAGAATGGTCGAATGCCTTGGCAACGACCTCTTCGTGATGCTTCCTCCCATCGTCGGGCACATCGTCTCCACGTCCGACGTGCGGAACGTCGTCGAAGCGTTTGTTTTGTTAAATCAGACCGTGAATCGAGGGAAAGTAATCTTTTCTTTGATGATCCTTATTGCACAGGCTGCTGCTGCGTCGCACACGAATGAATTGTTCTCCCTCCTCTATCGAGTTGTGGTCGATAGGTCCCAAATTCTTGCGGACGGCTCGACGCTACTCGACACGAGGTCTGAAGAAGTTCGCGAGCGTGTGGAAGTTGTCAAGGCCTATTTGCTGTTTCTTCAGACGACGTCCTGCCCTGAGGTTGCGTCTGTGTTCATTTCGCCACGTAGTTTCTCTTTTGCAGCCGTGACAGCGCAGAAAATGCGGGCATTCTCGGAGACGTTCTTGGGATATGCGTTTGTGTTTGTCAGCGCGTTCCGGACCCCCAGTCCCATCGCTCTTGTATTCAGTTCATCTCCAAGCTGCTAGCAGCCCTCCCGTCAGACGTGTTGTCTGCGCAACAAGTCGCTCAGCAGCTCAGCCGGGTGGTTGTGAGCTCCTCCATCGCCCTCGTCTCCAACCCCGCTGTGAAGGCATCAGACGCTGTCACACAAATTGTTTGCCGGTCAATGACGTCACACCCCTCACTGCGCAGCTTCTCTCAGACTTGGCGCAACTGCAGAAGGCCTTGCAGACGACATACGGGGGCGCCTTTGTCAGCCACTTTGTTGACGTTGCGTCGTCGATGAATCCGCATGTGGGACATGCGCTTCAAGCTATTTTGGATCAAGGCAATGTCATGGAGCTGAAGAATCTTTGGGTTGCGCAATGTTCTCGGTGATCCTCCTTGTTGTAGTTTTGTTGTAGTGTGTACAATCTGCAGATACGTTACAAGCTGTCTACCTCGACATCCAAGGCATTGGACCTTACTAGCACTGACAAAAGAGAAGCCTCTAGATGCATTTGCGCATCACAGCAGCCCCAAGCGACTCAAAACCTCAACCCGGCGAGTGTCCTGCCCCTGTCGAACGCTGGCAAGGCGTCGCTCCATGGCGACCACTTCTTCCTCCAATTTGAGAGTCTCTGCTTGCCTCCTGACTCGTTAGACTCGCCTGAAAAAGAGAAAACGTTCGCAGCCTCGAGCTTGTTTTGGCTTCAGAGTTCGCTGAAGGGAAAAAGATGGAGGGGTCTCCACTGAAAACGCGAAATTCGAGAGGCTTGATGAACTGGACTGCAATTTTGGCTTCATTGTAGCGCAATGTGAGCCCCCCGCCCTCGACTTTTGCGATTGCAAATGGAGGCTTCTTCATTTTTGACCCACTGGGCATTGGTCCCATTTTCACAATTTGCTCGACAGTTTCGCAAACCTTACAGTGAGCATCATCCTGTGGGTCCTTACATAATACCCGCCTCCATGGTTAGCTGCGATTTTTTGGGAAAGCATCTGGCCAACTCGATATTCGGTTTTTCCGTCGTAAATGCTGAAGTATCGACCCCCTCGAACGGCAACTAACTTGTAATACACTCGCGTCGCAGTGTCATAGCTGCCTGGGACACCAGAGGGGCGCCACGCGAAGGGCTCGTAATCCTCAGGCTCCATCAACCGTTAACAAATAATATTTAGAGTATAGGAGATGGGGAAGAAGAGGACCCACGACGAGGCATCTGCGCAAGCAGACGGCGAAGATGGAGGTTCTGCGATCCAGGCACCCTCGCCATGTATTTCAAGCAGTCCAGAGCCTGAAGAGGTGGAGGAGCCAGCTGCTGCAGGCGTTTCAGCCGAGGCAGTTCATTTTTCTAGCAAAAGCGATGTCATTCCTGCGTGGATGCGGAAACCTGTCCGCATTGAAGAGTCATTAACTCTGCCTGTCTCTTCATTGTTTTCATCTCTCCGATGTAGTCTCATGTGTGAAGTTCCCTTCATGAGGGCATCCGAGAGCACCTCCTTGAAGCTGGCTTCGACAACTTCTTCGCAGTGCAGGCGGCTATATTTTCACACACCATGTAGGCAATGGCGCTCTCTTTCGCTAACAACGCAGACCTGCAACTGGAGACACGTTTCCGAAAGTCTTCGACGACGTGTGCGTGCGCTCTCCGACCGGCAGTGGCAAGACCCTCGCTTATCTCATCCCGATCATTAACGAGTTCAGAAGCGCCCCCCCTGTACTTACTCCACAGGCTGGTTCGCTCGCAAATGCACCTGTTGCGCGCTCTTGTCGTCCTCCCGTCTCGAGACTTGGCTGTTCAAGTTTGTGGTGCCCCACCGCCCTGACCTGTCAGGTATTCAAGATATGCTCTGCAATATGCAAGCGCTGCAATCTCCGCACTGCCATTGCAGTTGGCTCCGCTGGCTCTGCAACTTTCGACTACCGCACGGGCCAGAAGTCAAGGGTTGATTTTGAAGGCGACTCCATCGACGGGTGCGACATTCTGGTCGCAACCCCGGGGCGATTGATGGATCTCATGTTTGCGAACTCTCATGGCTACTCACTTGCCCTAGTTACGCTGGGAAAGCAGTCAACCTGTCTTACCTGTGACACCCCTGCGCATGCGCTCCTCTCACCCCTCAGCCGCTTTCTCGTTTTGGACGAAGCTGATCGCCTCCTCTCGCAGTCCTACCAGTCGTTTCTTGAGTACGTCGTTGAGCCGCACAAAGAAGCAACCCTCTCTCATGGCTTTGATTTTCTCGTCGCCGATGTGTGCAGGTCACTTTCAAAAGATTTTCTTTGTCAACGTCGTCAGGGTCCGCAAGTTCCTTTTTTCCGCCACTCTGACTAAGGACGTGAAGAAGTTGCATCCCGTGAAGTTGTTCAACCCGTTCGGGCCGTCGAAGCGCTTTAACTTTGAAGGAAATTCTTCGTGTATGAAGGCGATGAGCGGTTCAAGACACCGTCCAACTTGTTTTTGCCAAGCCGCTTGCAAGCATGACTCTGCAGGCAAGAGCAAATGGTCGTTTGCGATGCTGGCGAGAAGCCGGTCATGGCGGCATACCTGCACGAGCATTGTAAGCTCCCACTCTTGTTGAAACTAGTGACGGCATAAGTCGGCTACCCCCGCACCATTTGCTTCACGTCCTCCGTTGAGACAAGCCATCGGTCGAGCGCCGCGTTGCTCGCTCTCACCCCGCAGCCTCTTTCGGCTGCTGGAGCTCATGCATATTCCAAAGGTCGCGCAGTTCTCGTCGTACCTCCCTCAATCTGAGCGGCATTCGATCGTAAGCCCGTATCCATATTTTGATTTCCAACTTGTAAGGTCCAGCGCTTTCGCTCAGGGGACATAACCCTCATCGTGTCTTCTGATGCCATGGCGCGAGGAATGGACTTCACGGACGTGGATGTAGTCATGAATTACGATGCGCCGTTCAAGGTCTCCACGTACATCCATCGCGCAGGACGAACAGCTCGCGCAGGACGGTCGGGGAAAACGGTCACGTTGGTGCTGGGGGACGAAGTGAAGCGTTTCAAGGCGATGCTCCGCAAGGCGGACAACAGCTTCGTGTCGCCAATCCTTGTGAGCCGGGCGAAGATGGAGGGCCTGACGGAGCGGTTTAAAGTCTGTGTTCGCTTGGCTGGACTCTCATTGGCGCAGGCGTGTCTGAAGGAATTGAAGGTGGTGTTGAACAAGGAGAAGTGGCGGCAGATTGACCCGCTGAGGGCTCTGCCAGTGAAGTCGGCAGTGCAGGAGTCTGCGTTTGCGATGATGCGGAGACGGGTTGAAGATAACTTTTTTGGAGCAAGTGTCGATACGAAATAGTGTACATAGTGTTGACATATTCATCTCTTCAGTTTTCCGGACTTGGCGATTGATGACTTGCGTTCAATTTTCTTGATGAGCTCCGTGATCTCGTCGTATTGGACGCTTTGTTGAACTCGTTTTAAAACAACAGCAAGCTCCGAAGCCTGCCGCTAATCAGAGGGCACATGAGAGAAAACTTCGAAAGTCTCTCGATTAATTTCGTTCTTTGTCACTAGGTCAAGAATTTTCCTTAGGGAGACTCCAGTTTCCATAAGGTTCTTTGAGGTGAGGTTTTTGCATTTCGACTCACTTTTTTGTCTCTTTCCGCCGCTTCTTCAAGCTCTTTTGCGAAATTCGCTGCTTTCTCCAGGCCTGATGTGTCAATGACACGACAATAGGAACCACTAAGCTGCTTTTCCGTGGACGCGTTTTCCATTGATAGCAGACCTGTAAAAAGCAGACTCTAATTCCAATTGGTTCCCTAAAAAATATTGTTTAAACAGCAGAGAGAGCGAATCACAAATAATGAAAAATCATCTTGCTGCGCTGGGACTTGAGGAGTCGGATGCTGCCACGCTAACGTTGGAGAAGCTCAAGTTATGCATCAAATCCTGTCGTTTACGCGTGCAGAAAAGCTTATTTGTTGCAAGCGCATTCTTGTCACCCGGACAAGTTTTCAAACGCCAGCATTCTGCAGAAAAGGCAGGTACTCATGTCTCCCATCGCTATGCAGAAGTAACTAAAACTGCGTAAGGCACATGAGAAATTTCAGCAATTGCAAGAATCCTTCGAAATCATCGAACATCGATTATCGAGGACTTCAAGATCAGATCCGCTGCAAGTGCGTAATGTGAATCTGGGACTGAGGAAAACTGCTCTTTTTATTTCACTGAGCTTGGTTGGAGGCATATTTTGTTTCTTCGCCGCATGGTCATTTGGAAGACAGCCCCTTTATCGATTTGTTAGCGAAGAGGACGTGCAGGCGAAGAAGCTTGTCGTACAGCGCCGTGGGTCGTCTGAAGATGGCCTCTAAATGGAATCGATTATGAAGCTCTTGTACTCTACTCATACTTGTACAGCCATCACGCACTCGATTTTAGGACGCGGATAGAGTTAAAAATGTTTCTGCGGTCAGACGGGTCCTCCACGCCGAGCCAAAGCTTCAGTTCGTCGTTTCGTAACGTCAGGAGGGTTGGACCGTCCACGTCGCCGTTGACAAATTTCTGCGCGTACTTGTCAAAGCCTGGGGGCCCTCAGCCAAAAAGCGCGATCTAGGGCTCACCAATCAGTTTCAGCCACGTCGAAACAGCCGTCGTCGACCAGCTCATGGGGCCGCGCTCTGAGAGGGTAAGTGGCGTCCTTCGCTAGCAGACCACGCCGCTCCAACAGCGACGCAACTGGGGCTTTGGCGGTGATAAGGGCCTCACTATCATGCCCCTCCTCCTTGACCCTCTGACGGCTGTGGTGGTTCGGCTGCAAATTCTCGCCTTCGCCGCGAGTCCCTGGGCTGCGTAATGCCGCAACCGCTGGGGTGCTCATCGTCGGCTCTACAAGGGGCGATGATGCAATGGCTGAGAGCAATAAAGTGCCCCCAGAATCCTCGCGGCCAACACTCTTGCGATAGGCGCTCAAGTAACCCCCCTCTGTCGCAACGATGGTTTCGTCATGGCGGAATGAACGATTCCGAGCGCCTGCCAGTTCGTCGTAAGTATCATCGCGCGGGGTCGACGCCCGGCGAGAGCGGGCGAGTGATGAGTAGCCGCCGGAAGCGCGCTCAATGCGGCCGCTGGCACTACGAGGACGAATGGGGGTCACAGCCTGAGGAGTCAACCGAAGCTGCAGACGCTC
Source organism: Verrucomicrobiaceae bacterium (assembly GCA_027487435.1). Classification (GTDB taxonomy): domain Bacteria; phylum Verrucomicrobiota; class Verrucomicrobiia; order Verrucomicrobiales; family Akkermansiaceae; genus UBA956. The sequence goes on from JAIYDP010000272.1 coordinate 56,206, forward strand.
CCCCTTACGCGACTTGAGCCGATGGAAGAATGGGCCCGACGTATCTTCGCGATTGATCTGCTCCGCTCGGAGACGTACGGCTTGAACGTGCACTGCAGCGATGAGCAGAGAGGGCGACGCTGCACCTCTTGGACCTCCTCTTCGATTCGCTTCTCTCGCTCAACCTGCAGCCAACTGTCCTTCCGCCGCTGCAGGTCCTTCTCGCGTGAAACCAGAGATGTTCTGAACGACATCAGCAATGGCGGCAGCAGCAGAGAACCCATGGCGCCTCGCCAAATGCATTGGCGACACCGACGGCATCGGCTTGAACGGGAACTCGTGCTCCTTGTAACGTTCCCGCAGCTCGTCCCTCTTCCGCTCATACACCGCCTTCTGCAGGCATCAGATTTAGCTCGTGGAAACGCGAACATATTGCAAAAGTCTCTCATAGCGGTTGCTGCCCCGGAAATGGCGATTCCGTTCCGCGTCGATCTTTTGGGACCGCGCGCTGATGGCTGGCCTGCCGCAGATTAGCAAAAAGGCTTTCGGTTTAAGGGTTTCCCACCGAAACGAAAAGCTCGGCTCTAAGGACGACATTCCCACAGGTCCGCCCTCTTCCGTCGCCGCGTCAGGGACGACGGACGCGTCGCTCAGAGAGGGGGTGACAGAGGGAGCGGTCAGCCGCACGCCTGACGGCGTCCGCCTGCCTCTCCTTTCCTTTAAGTGGTCAGATGTCAAATTTGAAGCCACGCACAAGGTCTTCGACAATGCGGCGGCTCTCCATTGAAATCGAGCGCGCCGCATGCTCCGCAACCTCTCGGCGGCGCTCCTCTTTGTCCATGGCAAGAAGAATCTTCTTCCGTTTCATTTCTTCTGCGAGGCCAAACAACGCATCCCCGATCGGACCCTCCCGCGTCTGTTTCAGAGTCAGCGACGGTGCCTCGAGATTTCGAAAACAGATGATGTGTACAACGCCCAACTGACCATCTCCGTAGAGACCGCGTTGATGGTCGGGACGAACAGCGGCTGCCCGGTCTCGGAGTCTCTGGTCGCATAAGAGGGAGGGTCCTGCGCGATGGCACCTCAACGGCAATTCTTCGCGCGAGCGCTCCGAATTTAGTTTTGCCAGTGCCAGCTCGTAGAGGCCTTCGCCTCCACTTCGCCGCCGCTGAGGGATTGGACTTTGGGGCCTTGCGACGAGGGTTGGCTTTCCAAATGCTAAAAATTAGCGACGCTTCAAGTGAGGACGTCAAACCCTGCGACATTTCATCCTCCTGTTCCTGCTGCTGACGCACGCGACGCAGGCTGTAGACCTGCCCGTTTGCAAGCAGCCGATCCTCCACCGCCATCGCCCGACGCGTACTACTGCTCCTCCTGATGGCGCATCAGACGGCAGCGCCACCCCTACCTCTTGTTGATGGACGGCGCACGACACTCCCCAACTTCGTCGATAATTCGCTGCTCTTGCTGCAGCTGGATCCGTTCCTTGCGTGCTTTGTCCTTCGGTCATTAAGAACGGTGGCGTTGGCGCACCCATTGCAAAATCTTTGCGATCGACCTGTCCAATTTCTTCGACGACGCGCAAATCGAAGGTTGCTTCGTCACTTCTGCGTCTCTGCTCAATCAAACGCCGTTTCATTTGATATTGATGAACCTCTCGGCACTTGTCAGGATGTGCTGCATGACGCGGCGGCTTATGATACGTTTCGAATACGAAAGGAGACGCTCCTCTGCTTTCGTTCGAGCAAACGCGACGGCACCGCCATGAGGGGTTGTGCCACCGCTGGCCGCTGAGAGCTTCCAGCCGCTCTCGACGATGGCTGACGGGGGCGCAAGAAGGAGCGAGAGGGGTCGAAATGAAGGATGTGCAACCTCAACAATAGCAACTCCCTTGAGGGTCAGCGCAGGGGACGTTGGCGCACGTTTGAGTAGTGCATGTGCTGGAGCAACAGTGCGACACAGTCCTGGCCAAACGACACCGAGGCCACGCTCTCAAGGCATCGAAAAAACGCCGCAATGGCGTCCTCTGCAGAGGCACAATCGTGCAAGAACTCGTTGTAAAGCTTTGTGGCGTCAGAGACAGACTCATCATCCAACCGTCGCTGCTTTCGAAATATTGAGAAGGTCCGGAACGACGTCAAAGTCTTCGAGGAACTTGACGAATGTGTCTCTCGACAAGTAAGGGCGATCCCGCACATCGTGGCTGGCCCTCTGCTTCGCAGCGTCTTCTGACAGGCCGTGATAGTGTGAGAGAATCTGTTTGATAAGGACCCTAAGAGCTGCGGCAAAAACTTTTTCAACAGACGGCTTGCATGAGAAGTAGGGAGACTCGACTTGCTGTAGCGCAGCAGGCTTTTTCGTCGCCGTCAAGTCTTGGGGCTTTTGATCGGATGAAGCAGATGAAGGCCCGTTACTTGAAGGGCGCGAGGATTTTGGCGGAGGGGACTGTCGGACGCGCTTGGGGGAATTGCTAGAGGTGAGGCAAGGAAGGCCAGGAAACTGCGGGATGAGCGACGCAGATTCTCAAGATTTTACAAATTGGGACGTCATGCATGAAAGGGATTCTTCTTTTGACGCCTTGGGACCGATCAGACGGCGGCCCAAAAAAATCAATGCCGTCTTGAAATCCTGCAGAGACATCACAGCCTCTGTCTCTCGTAAAAGGCTAAGAAATGCCATGGAACGCAATGCGATAAATTGAAAAAAGGCATTGGAGTGCGCGGATATCATTCAACTTCCTGCGGGCGAACTGGAGGGCCGTTTCGACGTCGAATTGCCGCAGAGACCCCGACGAAACAAACTTCGCATCCCGGCAGAACTTGTAGAACTTCACAGGACCCATTGTCGTCGTGTTGAGAGGATCCCCGTACGAGCAATAGTATTCAAAAACCTTGCGAACGTCCGAGCTCTCGTTCATACCCGGTAAACGTCACTCGTGATTGATGGCTGCACTAACAAAAGGCCAGTTTTGTTATCTTTTTGTAGACTGTACTGAGTGAGAATTATTCCTTTGTGGAACCGTTTAAACAAATTTGCACAGAGATTGCGTTCCAGCTACACTCAGGAGTGATAGTCTACAGTTTTGCAAAGCATCGATCAAATCGTTGACTTGACTGTGACTTGACGTCGATTGACGGAAGGGCAACGAACCGTTGCTGCGAAGAAATATGGCATCGGGAAGGTGGCCTGAGAAGTATCAGTCCCCTCCCATGTTACTCGTGCATTCATTTTGATGAAAGCCTCACTCTCTGTCAATGAGATTGCTGACGTCGCAGCTTTAAGTCCCCGAGCCCTGTCGTGCATTGGTCACACAGCGCGGATTTCACTGGGAAACCGAATTTCTCCCCTACTGGATTCTATTATGGTCCCAGAACTGACGTCCCATGGTCCTGGCACATCATGTGGAAAAAGCGCGTCGAGAAGGAGCGGGAAAACAATCCCGAGTGGAAAAAGTCGAAGCCGGAAGTGCAAGCGCCGACGGAGGTCCAAAAAGAGTTGATAAGAGTCTCTGAGAAAGCCCTTCAACTGAAGCCGAAGACTATGTCTGAAGCGTTGCGGGACAAGTCGTTTGGTCGCATTCTGGAGATTGAAAGAGAAGAACACAAGAAAATGCAGGCTTTGATTGCGACGGTGAACACGAAGATAAACGGACTTGAAAACGCGCTGTCTTCGACAAAAGTCTTGAAGAAATTAAAGACAACGACTCCGTCAGTGCGGCCTACGCCTGCAGAACAGAAGAGGAGCAAGTCATCCATGGACACCGTCATGGGAAGCTCGGGTATGCAGCCACCCCAGCCGAGGGCGCTGTCGTCGCTTGAAATGTCCGTGCCCTTTTCTCCAGCAGCCAGTGCGACCAGGGCGCTGTCTAGATCCTTTGACTCCACTGCGCCTCTTCCCCAGATCAGCACTCCCCCACGGAGGGACACTTCAGATGCGATCAGCGTGCTGTCTGGTAAAAGGAGCATACTCAACGTCGACGAATTTGCAAAGGGCGTATCCATCAAACAGAACTTCGCTCTGCCGAGGAGAAAAGCGCTCGAACTCCTCAAGGAGAAGCTCCAAGGGCGTCTCAGCTCGGGCCCAAACGAGCTTCGCAGAGCTTTCAAGGTCTTTGATAAAGGAGGTCACGGGTACATCACATGGGAGAATTTTTGCCGAGTCCTTGAGAATTTTGGGATGGGAGACGTCATGCGAAAGGAGGTTGGGTGGGATGGTGACGACTCTGACGGTTGCAGGATGCGCTATGGTTTTTCAACCGATTGGACAAGGATGGAAATCACCAAATTGACTACAATGAGTTTGTCTCGAAGCCGCTTGATGAGATCTTCGACTTTGACAAGATGTCGGACATTGATGCGAAGGAGTTGAAGCCAGCTTCAAGGAACTCTGTCCTCCGACGGGCGGCGGCAACCAAAGCTGCTGCTGCTGGGCGAAACATCATCATGGACCCTCCAGAGACTCCGGAGCTCAAAGGGAGGCGGCACAACCCTGCGGTTGACGACATCACCGTACCTCACGTTTCTATGGTCACCTGATCCACAAGATGGAAAATCAATTCTTGGACGGGGGTGATCGAACCTCGCTGAGCAAAGAGGACGCCATCGCAATGATTAGAGAGAAAGTTAAGACGAAGCTTAAAGGTGGCCCTGGAGAACTCAACCGAGCGTTCCGCAAGTTTGATTTCAACAGCAGTGGAACCATCACTTGGAACGAGTTTGTATCAGTTCTGGGCGACTTTGGTATCAAGCACCTCATCACGAAGGAGGTTGAATTTGAATTCGACTGTAAGCTAATTTGTGAAGGTTGCCAAGAGCGTTTTCAAGTCGTGGGATAAGAACGGAAACAACGAGGTTGAGTATGACGAGTTCCTTGCTGCTGTGTTCGGCGATGGTTACAACAATGCAGTTCTTGAAATGCCGTCCATGAGCAAGAAGGGTTCTTGCCTTTGCGTTTCACATGGAGGCTCACTTCGCAGTTGTCACGCACAAGTACAAGTTCGACCCCATGTCTGAAGAGACGGCAGAGCAGAGGCAGGCCCGCCTTCTGAAGCTGCTAAGGACCAAAATCAATGAGAGGCTTGAAGGCGGCCCTCAAGCTCTGAACAGAGTGTTCTTGAAATTCGACTCGTGGGGCTCTTCAATACGGATCTGATATTCCAGCGACCGCTCGGGTACCATTACTTGGCTTGAGTTCATCACCGCTCTCAACAGCTTTGGTCTTGCGAGTATGGTGTCGAAAGATGTGAGCGCTCTGGTTGTGTTAGTCGTTAACGTGGTGAGGATGCCAGGGCCATTTTCCAGCTGTGGGATGGCAATGGGGACTCTGTTGTGAGCTACCAAGAGTTTCTTGGGTTTCTGAAAGGGGACTAGGTGAAATAATAATGTATTGAGTGAAATTTCTTACACTGCACGCTCATTACAAATCCTTGAGACTTTGTTCGTAGACTTTGTTCATCAAGATATCGTAACCCTCAGTATTGCAATGGATGCAGTCTGCAAAGTACTTCGCAGGCGAAGGAAATAAAACGTCCGGGTAAGGTGGGGGCACACCAGACTTCGCTTGGCTCTGAAGCGTCCCCCAGAGCGAAACGTAGCTTACGTTGGGCATCGAGTTGGCGATTGCATTCTGTACGTCCCCAATCCGAAGAAATATTCGGTTAATTTCGTCCTGTCCAAGTCCATGGAATATCGTGATTGCAGTCGCAATGCAGTCCTTGCTCTGGACGAAGTTGACTAAGTCATAGCCTGACATGACCACCTTGATATCAGGTCTGACTGAATGAAGGGATGAAATGATTACGCGCACATTCTTATCAATGCGATCCCACATCCCTTCGGTCTGATTCTTTATGTAGTTTTGCATCACATCATTTCCCGAGATAGACAACCATACAATCTTCGTCTCGTCAGACACTACTGATGGGAGATATGATGAATTCGTTGCCCACTGCTCAGCTGTTGACCCTGGAACTCCTTTGTTGGCAACCCGAATGTCAAAGCGAAGCCGCTTTGAAAACTGTCGTTGAATGGCTGGAGCAGCAAGGTAAGCCCAGCTGTCCCCAAACGCTACGACTTCATATGCAGTCCGGTCTTCGTGCTCCGCAGGAAATGCTGGCAATCCCACTGCCGCTGTGAACAAGGCAAACATCAAAATGCCATTCATGATGGATAAACGATTACTCGCTTTTAACCATTAAAATACAAATCAAGATTCGAAAACCCAAGCGATTCCAAACCAATTATCCGTGACATAAATTTCTGATCAGACGTTTGTCATCCAGTCGTCCACTAAAGGATTTCAACAAAACAGGACAAGACATACTCTTAGCGGCGGTCCTCCCGTTGCGTTTGCTCCACTGGAGGCTACCGGCTGCTTGGCAACATTCGATGTTGCAGACAGCGCTGGCGCTTTTGCAAGCCTCGACTCAGCAGCAGCTGCTAGAAGATCTCTTTTTTTTTTCCGATCTTCTTCAAACTCTGGCCAACTTGAAATAGATCCGTCATGGTACGCACATTTCTCATCATCCCTGCGCTATCGGAATACGGAATTGTATCAAGCAACCAAACTCCCCCCTTCGCGAAGGCATCGCAACCTGGAGCACGACAAGGCAAAGTCCGTTTATCACAATTTCGGCACTTGAAGATGCTTCTCCTGTTGAGAGCTGTATTCACTGTCACTATTGCATGCATAGCAATGCATTTGCACCATGAGCAACGACCATGCTTGTCCTCAGCGTCGTCCCTGTCCATTCCATAACAGCTCAGAAGTCTATCTATTTAAATTAGTCAATTGTACCGAAAGAAACGTTGATGTCGGCCAACTTTGAAACTCTGTACAACAAGCGGTCAAAGAAGCCACGTCAAGATGTCGTTGCTTGGTTTCAAGAGAAGAATGATAGGTCTCTGCGGCTGTTCTGAAATTGACGCTCGAAGCTCTTACGATGGGGTGTGCCACTTTGCGGGCAATTCGCATGAAAATTTCAATAACAGGTGGACCGATGATGACATCGAGGACTTCAGCAATTCAGTTCTGGAGTCTGGGGAATCTATTATGTCGCTCGATCTCTCGTACAATCAGATAACGACGAAGGGCTGTTCTGCGATCTCAAATCTCATAACCGTACGAAGCGTCTGCGATTCCTCACTCATCAGATGTGTGCAACACTTCGCTCGATTGATATCTCATACAATGACATTGGGCCCGAGGGGGCAGTCACGCTGGCAGATGCACTCGGCTCTAGCCCATCTGTTCAGTGGATCAACATCTCGGGCAATCAAATAGGCGACAAAGGGGGCCTTAGTTTCGCGAAAGCAATCACTGTGCCTGTGCGACCTCATCTTCTGACCCCTCAGCAAAACCTGCGAATTCGACAGCTTAACGTTTCGCATTGCCAAGTTGGGATTGCAGCATACAGCGCCATTTGCATTGCAGTTTCATCCCATCCTGCCATGGAGTATCTTTTTCTTGACAACCCGGCCCTGCCTGGCAATGCGCAGGTGGAGGCACAGCCTCTCTTTCTGATAGAAGCAGAGCCATGCTGCTGCTGCGATTGCCAACATGCTGAAGAAGAATCGATCTTTGGTCCATTTGTCCATCAAAAAGACAGGACTTCGAGACGACTCGTTCCATGAAATCGCTTTCGTGTTGGCCAGGAATAATCAGAGTTTGGCGTCGATTGACTTCTCTTCGTCTGTCTGCTCTATCTGCTGATTGACTTCAACAGAAACGCGCTGACCGAGATGTGTGGCGAAGACGTGATGGAGCTTGTGAAGCGCAACACTTCTCTTTTTAGCGTCCGCCTCAGCCATAACCGAATAGCCGGCAACGGCGCCATCAAACTCGCTCAAGGGATCTCTTCGAATAGCTCTCTGAAGGAGTCGTCTATTCTGTTAGATATACTCAAGCTGCAGGCTTGATGTGTCCTTCAATGGCATCAACGATCACGGGCTGGTTACGTTGCTTACTTCCATTCTGAAGGGCGCCTCGATGTCCCTCGTTAATCTGTGGGGAAATCACTTTGGCGAGCAGGGGGGTGCCGCGCTAAAGAAATGCATCGAGTTGAACTGTTTCGAACGCAGCGACACTCTCGTCCAAGTTGTGGATGGAAAGTGTCTCGTTGCTCTCAAGAATTGAGCAGAATTGTACAATGTGAACGTGTATAAATAGACACACATCAGATAAACCGAAATCATTAAACTTGGCAACGCTTAATTGCTTTGTGCCTTCAACTCCGAGCGAATAAGGTCTTTGTGTTCACGTCCGTTCGGCTTCGAACAACTGGCAATGATCCATTGACCGGACTAAAACTGACTTTTCGGCTGCTTGTCGCATCGTTCCAGGCCGAGACGTCTGAGCTCTTGTCGCCGACAGCGTCTTCAGGTTCTGCAGAATCGATGCGCAGTCGCTGCTTCGTCGGGCTGAGCGAGTCCACGAGAAAAGATGCGTCTCCCTCAACTGGGCGTGAGTGATGGGAGTTATGGCTGTGATGAAGCTTTTGATGGGCCTGCAGGGGCACAAACGACTCTGTTGACGTTTTGTACGGCTGTCCATCCAACCCCGTCGATACGCCAGCAGCTCGTTTTACAACGAAGCCTGGGGCCGTGGAGGACTGAGCAAAGCGAATGGACCGAACTGGAGCAAGAGGGGATATATTTGGGGAGAGGTTTGATGCAGGCGCGGTAGCAAGAACTCTGTTCTCATCAATTTTTGTCAGTTCGGTGCACCCACCGAACATGAAATGGTTGGTCAGATGGGGGAAGAGTGATTGGGAGCTCGTTGTGGTGGCAGCCAGTCCTAGGGCGATGAGAACAAGAGAATCAAATATGATATCGCACCACGAGGTCGCTGCGCTCTTCAAGGGGTTCTTGCAGACGACCCGCCCACAAGCTAGGCATCGATACAGAAGCTGAAATGTTTCAACGAGGCTCTGCCCTGCATCTTGGTAAGACGCATGGCCGGCAAGCTGAGCCCGTTGAGGAGAAATGCTTTTCGCAAACGGAGAGCTCTCTGGCTGCCTCCGCAACGCTTCAATCTCACCGCGATCTGCTTTTCCTGTGATGGCATCACGGAGACGCTCAAGAGCGCTCTGAATCGAAATCGAAGCCTCAGACCGGTCCTTTGAAAGTTCATCAATCCGACTTGAAACCTCCACTGACAAATGCTTCAATATTTGTTCGCAATAGGAGACGTCTGCTTTCGAGTCAAGATCGCCGAGGGACGCCTTTTCTCCGAGACCTTGCTCAAGAACGACGAGCGTCGAGTACAGACGGTCGATGGACGCCGTGTGCTTTTCGACTTCTGCAACAAGGGGCTGCCACTCGGATGGGTTGACGTGGACAAAAGTGTGCGCATCAACGCTTCGGCTGACGCTCTTTTCAAAATCGGACAACTGCTGTCGGAACTCATCCCTCTTCGCAACCAGCTGCTCTGGACGATGGGAGGCACGCGATGAGCTTAAAAATCAAAACTGAACAAGAGAGATCCACCCCTTCATCGTAGACGAATCTGAGGACTGTGGGTCTCCATTTCGATGTTGAGAACTCAAAGACCTCAAAGATGCCTCTAGTACATCCATGCGGCCATCAAATTTGTGTGACAAGAAGGCATCCAATTCTGTTTGCATATTCTTTGATGTCCCCTGAGCAATGTCTTTGGCCTCTTGCCTTGTAATTCTTGCAGACGTCAACAATCATGAAGAAAGGCTCACGCTTGAGATGCAAACTTGTTCTGGACCTTCTCAAGCCGCTCTACTGCCTTAGCAAGCCTCTTCATTTCCGTTTCCATCCCACAAATGGTTGAAGTGATGTCGGTGAAGAATCCAAGCACTTGTTCGTGTTCATCTCCGTTAGGAGCGTCAGGCGATGTTGCCAGAACCTCCGCATCAGAAGCGCTCGCTTGATGACTATCAGAGAGAGAAGATGCAACGCCTGAGGAAGAGCTTTCTGAGATTGTATTCGAAGATGGAGCACTTGATTGGGTAAGCTCAGTCAACCTAGACGATGGAGTGACAGTATCTGCGCTGACAACGGCAGCATCTCCGACCTCTAGGTTCTCTGAAGCAGGAGATTGTCGTGCTTCAAATGTGTCGACTGAAGGGGCTTCTTCCCGCAGAGCGGGAGCGCTGTTCAAAGAGGTAAGTCCTCTTTCATCTCCGAATGGTGCAGCCTCTTTAGTAGCACTCAACTGCTCTGGTTGTTGCTCTTCAGCAATGGCTGTCAAAGTAGGCATAGCAGCCGCTTTGGCGGACGCTGATGAGGACTGAGACTGAGGGTCATCAACCTGCATATTAAGCAGATGGGTAGGGTAAGAACGCAGTACCCTCAGCTGAGACCAAGATTCGGCTGATCGCTTCAAGCCATGATTAAGACTTGAAACCTTCTTCAGCTCGCGCTCAATCGCTGCTGTGTCGACTTCAAGCCTGTACAGCCTTGCCAATGCTTGGTCAAGATCCTTCTTTTGGACTGTCTCAGGTTGTTCGCCTTTGACCTTGACGACCATCCGCTCGCTAGATTCTAGCTTCGACATCTCGCGCTTCATAGAACTTTCGACAGACGCTAACTTGAGCGCAGCCGCTTCAACTTTGGGCTGAATTCTAGAAACAGATTCCTTGGCTTCTGCTATAGCGGAATCAGCAGCTATCCGCCACTGCTCCATTGACATTATTTTCAAGTTTACCCTATCTGAAAGTGACTCCAGTTGCTGCATTCGAGATGAAAGTGGGTCGATCGCCTGCTGTATGAGATCCTTTACGCGATCCTCGGTGATAAGAGATGAGAGAGACTCTTTCGAAGAGACAGCGTCCAATCGAATGCTCTCAAGGATCTGGGAAAGCACGCTATCGTCAACACTGAGGGAGAGCAACGGGCGCTTCGCCATGATGGTTGCACTTTGGAGCGAACTCCGACTTTTGAGGAAGCAGCAAATCACCAGAGGTACAGCAGATAAAACTAGGAAAAGAAGTAAAAAGCTATCCCGAAAGAGTCGACGCCTCTGCATTTAAGCGGAAATTAGCCCGCAACAACTAAAAATAATCTCTAAAATCATTTGTTAGAGTAACATCAAACTGCTGATGGCTAAGTTTGAGTTTTTCAATTTATTAGAAGGTAGCTTGCGCCTTCTTTTTGTCTGAAGCGTAGACCGCGTTCGCAATCGATGGGTCAGTATTGCAGCCGTGTTTCTTATTCCAATCACTCTCATCAATCTGCTCCTCACTGGACGGCTGACATTTTCTGTGGATCCAGCAAGTTCCGTCAAGCCATCCAATGTATCTTTGGCAAAGGAGTCACTGATTTGTTACAGGTTGAGGTCATCCTTGGAAAAAACCAACCAGTTGTGATCAGTTCGCGTTTCGATGATCCTCTTCGCGCCAGGGTGACAAATGAGTTTGGATATCCGTTGACTGGAAGGAACGTCTCTGTAAATATCACTTCGTTCGTGCCCTCCGACGACTTCTCTGTCTGCAATCGTCCAGCTACATCGCTCGAGTTCGAACTTGGCGCGAGCTTGTGCCAAGTCTCCCTCGAAAACCGCCAAGTCCTAACCGACTCTGCGGGCATCGCCACATTTAGCGAACTTTACATCTCCACTGTTGCGACTGGTACGGACAATATTTCCCTTCCTGATGGAGTCAGGAATATTCTCAATGACAATATTCTCAGGCACCATCACACAGAACGTTCGTTTGACAGGAATATCTCCCTCCATCAGCGTCCGCCCCGTCGGCTTCGCGCCCGAAGTCGTGTACATCTCCAATCTCATCTCCCCTACACCGCGGGTACGAGTGACGAGTCCGACAGGTGCCCCTGTGTCGGGTGTCCGAGTCGTGTTGCGCATTTTAACGTCATCGGAAAAGCTTCCTGTCGCAGCTCCTTACATTATCAAGACGAGAGCGTCGCTGTCTGTGAAGTCACAGTACCGCTTCACAACCCTCACTGGCGACATCGCCTTCACTGACTCCGATGGGGTCGCGTCCTTCTCTGAAGCTGCAGTGACCGGCACCACCTCTCGGTCCGTCATTTTTGAGTTTGTTGCAGGTGGAAAATTGGCCCTATGGAACAAGGTGATTGATCTCGCGGAGCATAGGGTGATATTCGACACTCTAGTGTCCCCAAGCCCTTCTTCAGATGGCGTGTACAGCCTCCGCTCAAGCTTTCAATTTGATGCCGCCAATCCTGCCGTCACGACTGTTGTCGAAGGCTCCACTCTCATCCCATTTGTCGTGTCAGTTCTGCTGGCGGCAAATTCGTCCGCCCCTCTGCCTGCGAAAGGGCGTCGCGTGATTGCTCGTGCTGTCCCAACTGTTGTCCCAAACGACCCCGATGCCAGCGCATCTTCTGACTTTGAGCGCACGCAAATTCAGCAGAGGCGGCGGTTACCGCTCATAGAGTTCAAGGAGTTGCGCAACGCTGTTAGCTCGAGCGCTGACACGATTGGCCTTGCTCTCTTCGAGAAGCTGCAATTTTCGGTTGATGGCAACGCCGGCTACTACTACATTCAATTCACGTGTGCCGCCGCTTGTTTAAAATGACCCTATACAGAGTTGATGGCATCACAGTGTTGACGTCTCGCCTTATCCGTGTCGTCTCATCCGTCTCCGCCATCTCCATCCTCCAAACGGCGAGTTATCTCCGGGTCGTCGGAGCGCGCAATTGCTCCCTCCCCTCCACGCGGCACCCGCTCTTTGAAGTTTGAGTCCATCACTTGCTTGCACTCAGGCGCGCATAGGAAATATTCGCTATCCCAAATTTACCTTCACGGTGTGACGTTGGTGATGTATTTTTTGGTGGGTTTGAGCAGACGCTATATTTTGTTGTAGCCAACGATGCTGGACAAGGTGAAGATTGATGTTCTCATCAGATGTCCTGATCCTAACAGCTCTCGCACGAAAGGACGTTTACGTTGAAGTTGTTTCAAATGCTCTCGTCCGGCCACGAAGCTCTGACCTCCCGGTCATGCTCTCGCAGAGCAGCACCCCATCGGAGTGACGTGCTTGTCGAGTTGACACTGACGCTACAGTTTCAACGGCGTGGCAACTTTGAAGCAGGTGGCGCTGCAAATTTTTACGGAGATCCATCCACAGCCGTTCGTGTATGATGTCCTCGTCGACGGCGTGCGGGTGCAGCGTCGAGTTCTCTATGTCAACAACTCCCGCATTGCGTCCCTTCCGGCTGTCAAGAAATGATGCCATTCTCTCCTCACCACTCAGCGTTGTGGAATTGATGCCACCGTCGCCCTTATGCTGCTTGCGCTGCCTCCAGAAGAGTTCGCCGCACAGAGGACGATCCCTTCATTTCCTCTTGTTCGGGTGCGCACATTACAAGCACCCTGCTTAAGCTGACCCGTGAGGCGATTAATTCCACGTTTCAGCCTGCCGTGGGGCGTGTCATTTGCTTCTCTTATGAAGTTGTCAACCCTCCGAACGATGCATCCCCATTCCTTGCTGCTGCGTTAGGCCGAAGAGAGGCTCTGCGGCGAATTAATACGACGTTTGACTCAAGCGAAGGGCTCGATAAATTGCAAGCGCAGGGGTGCAACGTCACTGACAATGACGGATTTGTTTTGTTTAAGACTCTGAACGTACCTTACGGTGCCGCTTTAGTCTAGCGTTCCTTACGTGACAGGTGGGGTTCGGATATTCTTTCACTTTGAAGATATCACAACTAACTATATCACGAACGAAGCGACGAAAGAATGTCTCCAGTTGTCCCAATACAGCCCTCCACAGACCCCAAAGACTTACAGCGATGTGACATTTTCCAGTATCATCAAGTCAACCAGATTGCTGATTCTGCAGTCATTCGGATGGAGATAGCCGTTTCGGATGTCCCACTGACCTCGTCAACGTTTGTTTCTGCTGGGGCCCCAGCAGTGATCAAAGTTCGTGCTGGCGTTGTCAGTCTGCTGACGCGTAAGGCTACGACTTACTTCTTCAATGAGTTTTTGAGTGCTGAAGTCAAGGCGACAGGCGTCGCCTGCTACTTTGCAATTAATCTCAAGCCTCCCCTATCATTTGACGATGTCGGATTGGAGGTCACAGCGGAAACAAATCTTGATGGTTCCTTCCCTCTTTTGCCTCTCCATTCCCGTAACTCAAAAGGGTTTGCAGAAGCAACGCTGACCCCGTCGGCAGGAATTGCTGGCATCTACGATATCACAGTCATTTCTCACTTGTCTGACAAGTCTTTATGCACCAGGTCGACTGTGGTGGCTTCTCCGAACAGTTTTCAATCCGAGCCATCATCTCAAGTTCTCTCACATCGTGCGGAGGCCTTACTCGTGCAGCCCCTTTCGACAATTGCACACTCGCTGGGGAATTCCTTGCAATTGCTGCAACAGATTTTCCCCGAGCGCAGGCCATGACGATCGAGAATGACCCCTTGACAAACCTGTTGGCCGCACGATCGTCTGCTCTGTACATTTCTGATCGCTTAACTTTGAGGCCGTGCGTGATTGGTGCAAACGCTCTACGTTTTGGCTGACCCTCTAGGCGCCACTGGTCGCCTAACCCTTGTTCGCTCGCCTTTGACTCAAAACGCTGTCTACGGTGCAGGCTCGATGTTCCATTCCCCGTTCGTCCTGAATTTGACCAACATTGTCAATGCACCTGTCCGACGCCAAGTCATTCTCGCCTACCCACAAGTTAGACTGTGTCCAGCCTCTTATTGACATCTATTGTAGCGGCTTTCTTCATCTGGCGTGTGGCTCTACGACCGCACGTCATCACTCAGAGGTGCGTCTGCAGTCACCTCAGACTCCGGTGTGGCAACATTTTCGTCCCTTGGGATTGATTTCGCGTCATCCTTGTCCCTCCGCATCATCTTTCAAACCACTGACGGCGCCCTCACTGCAGCTACAGTCTCATTTCAAGTGCATGGGGGCATCACGGCTGAATTTGCCAGCGGGTCTGGAGAGGACGTCAGCGCTGCGTTTGCATCCGCTCTCACTCTCACCCTCACGGCGGCCTTGGCGGCTGAGAACGTCGCCGATGTGCCTTATCTTGACCTGAGCGGCTGGTGCCCTCCACCGCTCGCTCTTACCTCCAGCACGGCAACTGTCGACTTTAACCTCGCGCAGAGCTGTTCGACGGCTACGACGGCCTTCTCCTCCATTGCGGTGGCAGGGACGGGCTTCTTAGCCCTAAGCGCCCGCATTGGGCTCGCTGCTGAGTCTTCCGTGCCCTGGGCCAGCGCATCCTTGGCCAATGTCATAGAAGAGTCCGCTATTTATTCGACACTGAACACAACGAGCATTGCAATTTCCGCGTCTCTTCGCTTCACTCTCTTCCCTCACACCATTGTCGTCCTTTCGGTGCCGTCCCTCGTTGAGCTCTTAGTCCCATTCGAAATCGAGGTTCAGGTCCTCTCTGACAGCTCCGCAAGTCTCCCCTTTGTCCCCGTCATCGTTTCCATCGCCCAGACCCCGACCTTCTCCGTCATCACAACCCTCTTCAGCGGCAACTCGTCGACGTTTTTGGACGTCACAGACGCCAAAGGAATCGCCAAAATGAACGTCACGTTCGATTCAATAGACCCCACCGCACCGCTCCGCCTCGCCTTTTCCTCCCATTCAGCCGCTGCCTCCCTCTCCTCCTTGATATCCATCACCCATCAAGTTCAACGTATCGAAATTTTCTCTTCCCTTTCACCAAACCTGCGCAATGAATTTGTCACAGTCCCCGTCGGCACCCCCTCGGCCATACATCCCCTCGGCTTCATCGACGCCGAGTTCTCCATCAGGGCGATGAAAATCACGTCCGTCCGCTCCGCAGACCGTACCCAAATTGTCAATCCGACCCTCAAGTTCCTCGACGCCACAGGCTCCGCAACGATCGTTCCAAATCTCACCTTCCTCTCTAATCGGCTCAGATTGACCCGGCGCGGGTCCGTTTGTTTCTTCTCGACGCCCGCAACACAACCCTCACCTCCGTTGCTTATTTTGTCCCTCGAAGGACGCGTAAACGCCTTACTCCTTTCCCTTCTCAACCAGCCCAGAGTTTCAGGGTAACGACGTCTACTTGCTGTCGGGTATTTCATTCGACCCTGATGTCCCTTCGGGCCTGTACCGCGTGATGTATGAGTACCGCGGCCGCTACGCGATTGAGGCGCAGGAGATGTACTTGGACAACAACGTCTTCCTCGTCTCCTCCTTCCTCTCCCCCCTCTACATTTTCCTCTTCTTCTCTCTCACGCCCGTCCCCCTCCTCTTCTCCGCCAATATCTTCCCCTCCCACAGGAGCCGGTTCATATTCCCCCTCGTGCTGACCGCAGCTCTTGGCGGCGCCTCTTACATCTACGCGTCCTCCACCTCCCCCGACTCGTCAGTCAGCTCCGCCCGCGAGATTTTCGCCCAATTGCAGACGGTTGCGCTGCTGGCAGTCGTCGTTCTGCTGATCGGGACCCTCATCGTCGAGCGATTCGGTCGCTCTTGGCGGGCGTTTGGCTTCACCTCGAAATCTAATCTAATTCTGTCAGGGTCATTGGGCAGCTGGCGTATCGGCCATTTTTTGAGGTCCAAATCTATCGCGGCGAGATGGTACTCAGCCGATACATCAACTCCGAGTCGCTGCTTCCCGTTGATGACAGCTACTTCTTCCGCAAGCTGCCCCCGCTGGCAATGCATTTTATCCCCTCGCTGAGCGTCGCAGGAACTTCCTGAGCGAGTCGTTCTGAGGGGCAAGACGACGCGCGCTGAGAAGTGGCTTATTAGTGCCAGATGGGCCATCCGCAGCGCCGTTGTTTGTTATCGTCCCTTCCCTCTCCACTGCCTCACTCTTGAGGGGTGAAATGGACCGCCCGCAGTCGCTACCGCGCCTCCATCATTCGCTCCCTCAACCTGCGCTCTAAATACGGCCGTTCTACCGACTTCTTCTTTCCACAGCGCCTCCTCCTCGGCATCGTCCTCTGCGTCGCGTTCATTGTCATCGGCTCCTTTGGTGCGTATTGGGTCACCTCCTACGTCGTCACTCTCCTCACCGTCGCGCGCTCCGCTTTCGTTCAGGATTTGGTCAGCGAAAACACTGCATTGTCCCTCCTCACAGCCGCAGCTGCGGCTTGAATCTGGCGCTGACCCGCGCGCTGTCCAGCCCTCCAGGTGAATCTTGCACAACTATTTAACCTCTCGTAGCGCAACGACCGAAGGTGGCATCTCGCTGTCCCTCATTTTTTTTCATTTCAATCGCCGCGTGTTTACGCGGGGCATTACTTTTTATCAGGACTTCCTCGACGCAATCTCCTTCAGCTCCAATGCGGCCGTCCTCGCTGCATCCGCGACAATGGGTGCTATCATTTTTTTCATGGCGGGACGAATTCGATTTGATGTCTTCCATGTCAGTTGAGTCTTACATCAGAAGATGCTTGAGATGCGAAAGGGCAGGATGTCATTCGATCGACACAGCGTCGGCCTGCAAAACGCGTCGTTTTACGCCGGCTACCAGACGGGGTGACCCCTCAGCTCTCGCCTCTTACACAAACAGGATGATAGCCCTCTCTTGGGTCCTCCTCTTCGTCGCCTCATTCCTCCTCACCTTCGCCATCATGTGGGGTCCAGTTTCTCGCCTCTTGCGTGCGGCTCTTCAGGTTCCCCTCGCCGCGGGGCTTGCTGCTTTCTTGCTCATGGAGCTGCTCGTCAGAGTGTACTGCTTTACTCATGTCGAGGCTCACTCGTTCCCCAGTGCCAACAAACTCACCGTCCGCAACGGAAGGATTCGAAATCGCTCCATATTCGCAGTTTATGAGTTCGTCTCGCTCTTTTTCAATTTGTACTGCGACAGCCCTCTCGTCAGTAACCATTCAGGGGTTCGTCTGCTGCTCTGGGCCTCGTGCGTGCAGTCATTGCGGTCACACGGCTTTTGCTCCGATCTTCTCGCCTCACATCGTCAAGCTACTTCAAGCCGCTCGATCTTGGCAGAGTTGCTTACGAGGCGGCTTTGTATTCAGCAGCTGCTCATTCGTCCGCCCCTACAGTTGCCATGATCAACAGAATTGCTATTGGTCTCTTGAGATACTGTCTGGCTTATCTTGCAGAGCTGGACCACAGGCGGAATGTAAGGCGGACAAAGCCAGCAATTGCAGATCCGCAAGACCTCGCAGCAGAGAAGAAATTTGTCGCAAAGAGGCTCATTTATCGACGGACTCTTAGCCACCTACACTTGCTTGCCCTGCGACTCATGGTAAATTGGAAGGAGCTTGGGGCCAGGAAGCACTTGATTGGCGACAGCGAGCACATGAAAGTCGTCGAGGAGCAACGGCGAGCGCTGTTGATGGCTATTTCAAATCGTCTCAACAATTTTGACGATGTGAAACCAGTGCCGCCTCCCGTAACAGAGGAGAAACCTCGCCGAGTGATTGGGGCGAGAAGAAAGAGTTTAGCGTTTTGAGACGGCAAATGTTGCTGGCGTTGTGTTGGCACGGCAAATGTCGAACTGGCGACGTTGAATTCGGGAGGCAAGCCTGGAAATAACACTGTACATGCGGGATACGAAAACAAGTACATTGACACCACATGAAAAGATAAAAACGTTGATTCGGCAACTATTTCACCACGGACGTCTCCATGTCCAGGAGAAGCACGGTGATGTTTGGAAGGTCGGATGGCCTGAAAGGAAGAGAGCGGATTTTATTTCCTTTTAGCCAGAGTCTGCGACGTTAGAAAACGAATCGCGCTGAGGACTCGTTGAGTGAGGTCAGCGTTGCAAAGTCATCAGGGACTTGAGAAAGTAGATTTTCAGAGAGTGTCAGAATTCGCAGGCGAGTCATCCTCCCAAAGCCACTAGGCACAGCTTCAAGGCGATTTTGATGCAGCCAGCTGGCAATGTGAGGACAGCATGACTCATCATACAGTTCTTGAAGGGACGTAAGGCGCGCAATTTCTTGAGGAAGAGTGATAAGGCGATTACCATCCAGATTCAGCACCTTAGTTATCAGGGATCGAATAGGAAACTTGAGAGCACTTTCAGCTCTGTCAGCAGCCCAATCGTCGAAGGAAGCACGGTGAGTTCATTCCTGTCAAGGAATAGCTCTGCAAGTGAGGACATTTTGCCCACGTTTGGCTGTAATCATGAGAGATTGATAGTACCAATCAAACTGGAAGACTGAGCAAGCTGTTCTCTGATAGACAGAGCCGCTGCAATCGTGTCAATTGGACAATGTCTTCGGGAAGATTCTTGAGTTGATTGGAAGTGATGGACAGGCTGCGGAGTTCAAGAAGATCTTTGGCAGAGGGTGGCAGTGATGAAATCTGGTTTTTGTCTGCACGCAGGTCCCTCAGGGACGACAAATTCCCAATGGTTCGGGGCAGTGAGGACAGGGAATTCTCAGACAAGTCGAGAATCCGAAGCTCCACAAGATTCCCAATCAGTGGCGTCAGGATCGTGAGCTTGTTCTGCTCCAACCGAAGCTCGAGCAGAGCTGTGAGTGTGCAAACAACCTGATCAGAGTGAGACTTCGTTGGGGTTGGAAACAGGAGGCAGCGTGGTGAACAAGTTGTTCGACATGCTCAATTTGGCGAGGAAGCGGCAGTTTGACAATGCAGGATGAAGATTGTCAATGCGATTAAAATCTAACAAGAGGTGTCTTAACTCTCCGCAGTTGCCCAACGCAGGGTGTCTAGGGGGTGAGGAGGACGGCGAAAAAGTCACAGGTATGTTAAAACATTGTTGGACAGGTTGATCTCGCTCAGACCCATCATGTTTCCAACCCCAGGAGGGATTTCCTAAGCAATCAGCGGACGAATGCAAAGATTAACGGAAATACGATTCTCTGAGGCATTCAGAGCGGTCATAGAGACCATCCCTCCAACGCTGTATGGAAGTCTGGATAGCTTATTTTTGGACACATCCAAGCGGGAAACAGCATTAAGGTCGCCCAGAGCATCGGGGAGGTCGATGAGGCCATTTTGGTCAATGAGGAACTCGTTGAGACGGTGCATGCCTCCAATCTTGCTAGAAAGAGCGGAAACTTCGTTTTGAGACATGATCAATCGCTCCAGGTTCTTTAGTTCGAGTACTTGCTCAGGGAAGTCCTTGAGTCGGAATTTGCTAAGGTCCAGACTCCTCGACTGCCTGGCGAGAGCTAAGTAGTTGAGGTAGCGCATGACACCATCACGACCACCCATCGTGATCTCCTCAGGAGGCGACTTCAATGGATTTGCTTCGATTCGCAGTGTGACAACGTTCGTCAGCAGCCCAAGCGATATCGGTAACTGGACAAGTGCGTTGGAGTGCAGATGCAGCTCAGTGAGCGCAGTCAGTTCACCGAGAGTGTCTGGAACTGCCTCCATACCATTCCCACTGCAGTGCAAGACCAAAAGTTTCTTCAGATCGCCAATTGACACGGGGAGAGTGCGAAGACGGTTGCGATCAAGGACAAGTCCTTTCAACTCCATCAACAGCGCAATCGAGGAGGGCAGCGACGACATGATATTGTCCTGAAGCCAAAGCTCCGTCAAGCTCGTCATTTGAATTACTTCCCCAGGCATTACTCTGATGTTATTATTTGCAAGGGAGAGTTTCGTCAATGTCGTCAAATTGATGCCGTCCAAAGGGAGGCTCTCAAGGGCCATGCCGCCCATGTCAAGAACCTTGGAAGCCTTAGCTTCGTTGCCTCGATACAAGTACTCAAGAATTGGAGCTGTTCCCTTTTTCAAGATTTCGGGTGGCGGGGTTCGAATATTGTTTCCATCAATCTGAAGCTCAGCCAGGGCAGTAAGAACGCCCATTCGAAGAGGAAGAAACATAAGATGATTGTGGGCAAGATTCAAGTAGGTCATTGCAGAGAGCAGACATATGACAGACGGTACGCTGGCCAGTTCATTCTTCTCTAGATTCAACGAAGCAAGGCGGGTGAAATGGATGAAGTAGAGAGGGAGGGTCTGCAGTAAATTCTCGGAGAGATCAAGCTCGGTCATAACTGAGAGCTTTCCGAACTCAACTGGAAGATCGCTGATCTTGTTTGATTTGAGAGAAAGGTCCGTCAATGAAGTGATAGCTAGAACCTCGACAGGGACGCTCGTTAGTCCAATATCTATCAAGTCCAATAGTCCGTTGTCGTGAGCCTCTTCAAGGCGATGCATGTAGTCGACAACCTCGTCAGTCTCCCAGTCTTGAATAGCTTTCGGTGGTGTGACCAAATTGCACCCGTCGATGTCGAGGCGGGTGAGGGCCGAGAGTCGTCCAAGAGCAATAGGCAAGGACACAAGCGAGGTACAATTCGAAAGGCCAAGAATTTGCAAACCTGCCAATTGTGATATATTTTGAGGAATAGTAGAGAAGTCGTTGTTGTCGAGTCGCAAATTGAGCAAATTCGTGAGTGCAAAAATCTCCTCGGGGAACACGTGCAAGCCGAGGTCGGCCAAGTCCAACTTGGAGGTGCGCTCCGCGTCTCTGAAGTTCTGAAGGTAAAACAGAATGGCCTCCTCGCCTCGCAGAACGACTTCGCGAGGGGGGGGGCGCTCGACCGCCTGTTGCGCTGCACCAGCGGTGCGAAGCGCGGTGAGGTCCTTAAGATCTACAGTCAACCTTTTCAAATTGACGAGGGATGAGAGCTCATGAGGAAGCACAGTTAGAGGATTTCCTTCCAACTCAAGCTCAATCAGTTGAGACAGGTTCGCAATGACAGATGGTATTGACCTAATGACGTTGTGGGCGAGAGACAAGTGAACGAGCTCGGTGAGGTACCCAATTTCCACGGGAACCTCGGACATCCTGTTGTGATCCACTCTCAACGATTGCAGTTTGGACATGTACGAAATCTCGTGAGGCAGATCCTTCAGATTGTTGTCAGATAACGTAAGCTCCTTGAGAGTGGTGCTGTTCAGAATGACTTCGACCGGGACTGCTCGAAGGAACATTCCATTGAGCTTCAAGCGACGACTTTCTCGTCCAACACGAAGACGGGCGATATATTCGAGAGTGATTTCCGTTCCTCGTTGTAAAACTTCTCTCGGAGGCGATTGGAGAAGGTTTCCATCAAGGTTGAGCATCGTTAGACCGGTCAAAAGCTCAAATTGGATGGGAAGTGTGGCAACTCTGTTTCTCGACGCGTCAAGCGTCTTGAGTGAAGTCCAGCGATAGAAAATCTCCGGGAACCCAGTCAGCTTGTTTCCGTGAAGAGTGAGTAAGCGGAGCTTGACAAGGTCACCAAGAGTTGAGGGTAGCTGAGCCAAATTGTTTCCGCTCATGGTTAGCTCTTCCAAGTTGGTCATGTACCGGATCATTGGTGGAACTGTGTCGAATAAGTTGTAGTCAAGAGAGAGAACTTGAAGTCGAGTTAGATTGCGCAGAGACGGCGGCAATGCCATGAGTTTATTGTTAGATAGTTGAAGGGACGTCAACGTTTCCAGAGCGCCAATGTCCGGGGAGATCATCTGTAACTGATTGTCGGACATAGAGAGAGAAGTCAAGGACGTTAACACAAGGTTATCAAATGAAAAAGTCTTGAGTTCAAGGTAAGAGATGTCGAGGAAATGTGACTCTCGAGCCCGAAGAATCCGTTTCAAGTACGTCAGAATCTCTGGCGTCCCGCGGGACACGATCTCCAAAGGAGGGTTGCGCACTTCGTTGTTGTCGAGATGAATATTTCTCAAAGTATTGATGTAACCCAACTCCACTGGGATGACGCTGATATTGTTGTCAATCAGTGACAACTCTACCAAGTTCGATAGCGAAGCGATTTCAGGCGGCAGAGTTTTGATTCCGTTATCCGCCAGCGATAGCAAGGTCAGATTTGACAGCTTTGAAATCAGTGGTGGCACATCAGTAATTCTGTTTCCTGCAACCGACAAAGAGGTAAGGTGTGTCTGTGTGAACACTTCCTCTGGGATGACCCACAAATCAGAGCAAGATAAATCCAACGTACGAGAATGCTTTGACCTCGCAAGATTTCGTAGATATTCCATCACAGCTGATGTACCCTTAGACACCACTTCCCGGGGTGGAACTCGCAGATGCTGCTCGTCCAGCGAAATGACACGAAGAAGTTCAAGGTTGCCCATCTCCTGAGGCAGCTCTTGGATGGGGTTGCTATCAAGGGTCAAGACGCTCAGCTTCGTCAGTGCTCCAATTTCAACAGGAACCTCCTTGATTTCATTTCCACTTAACAGAAGATGCGTCAAACTGGTCAAAGCACCCAGAGTCGCGGGAAGCGCTTGCAACTTATTGTCGGCACAAGTGAACTCGATGAGATTGACAAGAGCTCCAATGGATGGAGGGAGAATAGATATTAAATTTCCACTTAGTCGGAGATTTTCCAACGACAACAATTTCCCGATAATCGGAGGAATTGCGTCTAAGCGATTGTATTCCATAGACAACGTGATGAGCAGCCGGAAGTGGCGAATGGCCGGATTTAAAATTGCTATCTGATTGTTATCACACACCAAAGAGTTCAAGTTGACCAATGATTGAATTGCACCAGGAAGAACCTTGATCTTGTTGTCAGCAACAGAGAGCTCCGTCAACTCGGGACGTGTGGATACCTCTGTAGGAAAATCCTCGAGCTGCATGTCTCTAAAATCTGCTCGGCGAGTGTCCGCAATCGAGAACAACTGGAAAAGATATTCACGCACGGCATCTGCTCCACGCTGGCACACTGTCATGGGCGGAGAGTTGATGCGATTGCCTTCAAGACGGATTTCCCTCAAGGACGTGACGCATGCAAGCGACGGCGGCAGCGCGTTGAGGTGATTTTCAGCGAGGTCAAACTTTGACAAACGACAAAGTGATGATACTTCGGGAACGATTGCAATGATTTGATTGCTACGAAGGATGAACTCTCGGAGAGATGTGAAAACGCTGATTTCTGGAGGAAGGAGCCTGATGTTGTTCTCCGAAAGGGACAAGTGAGTGAGACGCGAAAGCTGAATCAATTCACTAGGGAATTCTTGCAATCCAATCGCATTCAGATCCAGCCGTTCGGTTTTTTGAGCGACAAAGAGGCTTCGGAGATAGAAAACCATCGCTGCAGTCCCTTGGCTAACAATCTCGGGTGGAGGCGATGTGAGCGGATTTCCCCCCACTTTAAGTTTCTTTAGGAGAGACAGAGTGCCAACAAGCCAAGGGATTGCCGTCAGCTTGTTTCCTTCGACCGCGAGGCGTTTCAGTTCCCCAATGGAGCAAATCTGCGAAGGGATTTCCTTCAGCTCATTGTGCGAAAGGGAAATTTCCTTGAGCTTTACGAGTGCGGTGATGTGAGGGGTCACTCGACTAATTCGATTTGAGCAAGCACTCAAAGAAACCAAAGAAGTAACAGCGGATATCTCATCAGACAGCTCGGTGAGCAGATTGTGGTCAAGATTGAGCATTGTCAGCGCTGAAAGAGTCATCAATTCTCTTGGAATGATTTCCAGAGTCATGCCACTAAGATCAAGGGCACCAGTCTTTGTTGCCGCATACATCCTTTGCAGAGAGGCCATGAGCTGGCCGCTCTGCTGGGGTGTGGCTGAAGGCTTCACAGAACTGTCAGCGGGGGCCCCTCCGCTCGAAGACGCATTTGTCGACGGTCGGGCGGCTGTGCTGCTATCAATATCAAGATACTTCAAGCCTCGAACGTTTCCAAGCTCCATGGGCAGGTGAGCCACTGGGTTGTGCTGCAGAGACAATTGCGTCAACGACGTGAGATTTCCAACTGTTGACGGGAGCTCTTCCAATTGATTGAAATTCAGGGTCAAAGACTTCAGTAGCCCAAGCCGACCAATCGGGTACGGAAGGGATTGGATAGAATTTCGATTCGCTGACAAGATCGTCAGTGCTGTGCAGTCTCCAACTGACATCGGCAGTGTCGTCAGCAAATTTTGATCTGCATTTAGAACGCAAAGATTTCGCAAGAAGCCTATGCCAGGCGGGAGAGCATGCAATTCGTTTTCAGCCACATCAAAACGTTGTAGTAAGTGAAGATTAGACATCGAAGCAGGCAGAACGCGCAGCTTGTTCTTGTTCACGGAGAGAAGCGTCAGAGAGGTCAAAAATCCAATCTGGCTGGGCAACGTCATCATTGCGTTGCCATCAAGCACAAGCGTTTGAAGGAATGCCAGGTCGCCAATCGACGGCGGCAAACTGTCCAATTGGTTGTTCGATATCCGCAAGTCGGTGAGAGACATGAGTCTGCCAACGGCTGAATGAATATGAACGAGATTGTTATCGCTTAAGTCCAATTTCACAATACCGCGGAGACTCAAAAGATCGTCTGGAAACGACCATATGCCAACACCCGCAAGGTCCAAGACTCCGTTCCGTCGTGAGTTGCATAGTCGACGCAAGTAATCGACGATCGAAGTTGTCCCATTGGCGACGATCTCAGTTGGCGGCATTGTGATCTGCTCCGTGTCCATGACAAGATATGTCAAAGAGGACACCAGACCCAATTCAAATGGAAGGCGAGTAAGTTTGTTTCCAGATATGTTGAGCTCAGTCAGAGCTGACAGAGACCCGATCTCTGGGGGAAGCGTGGTGAATAGATTGTCACAGAGCGACATTTCGACGAGTGTGTCAAACCTCTTGATCTCAACCGGTAGCTCAGTTAGCTTGTTCCGATCCAACCGCAGCATCGTTAGCGCAGAGCATTCAAACACTTCCGGCGGGATGGTTGTCATGTCTGAGCCAGAAAGATCAAGCTTGGCAGTGCGATGTGCATAAAAGATTCTTGAGAGAAATTGGATGGTAGAATCTACCCCCTCTGCCAAGACGGTCTTCGGCGGAGATATCAGATCAAGATCTCGAATGCCGAGGTCTTTGAGTTGGAACATGGCACCTATTTCGGCAGGAAGGGACCTGATCCGATTTCCTGACAGCTCGAGGCGTATGAGAAACTGGCACTTGGCAATGGAATTCGGCAGAGTGGACAGCTTGTTGTTCTCCAAATCGAGATCAGTCAACAGACTAAGTCGCCCAAAGTCAGGAGGAAGTGATGTGATTTCATTGTTTGCAAGATTGAGGGTCTGTAAGTACGTCAAACCAACGATTTCTTCGTACACAGAACCCATTCTCCTCGCGGACAAATCGAGTGAAAGAGATTGCTGAGAATTGACAATTCTTTTCAAAAAGTCAAAGACTTCAAAGGGGCCTTGCTGAACCACCTCCATTGGGGGCATAATAAGAGGATTATTTCCGACGTCAAGCTGAGATATCATCGTGAGCTGACCGATTTCCTTGGGTAGTCTCATCAACTCATTTGCAGCCAAATTCAAGTTCATGAGAGCGGTTGCCTTTCCGATTTCGGCAGGAAGAGACAAAAGCTTGTTGTGGTCCGCATGCAAGTTTGTCAAAGCGGTCAATGCAGAAATTCCTGTAGGAATGCTGGCAAGGTTATTATAGCTAACGTTCAGAATCGTCAAATTCACAAGACAACTTATCTCGGGAGGTAACTGGGCAATCTGATTGTGAGACACATCAAAGTGTGACATGCCCACCAGCCTACTCACTTCTTCAGATAAAGAGGTCAGCCCGTTGCCGGCAACAAGGAGAGTCATCAGGTTGGGTAAGCTGAACAGAGGAGCAGGAAGAATAACAAACTCATTATGCGAGATATTGACAGACGTAAGCGTCGCAATGTCACCAAAAGTAGAGGGCAGAGAGTGCACATGATTGTTTGCAAGATTAACCTTGGACAGAGAAAACAGCGAGCCGATATTGGGTGGAAGAGACGCGAGCGAATTTTGCTTCAGCGACAACTTTTGCAGTCTCGTCAGATTGCACATGAATTGTGGGAAGGAAGTCATTTGATTTGCGGCCAAGCTCAGTCGGGTAACAGAGGATGTGAACACATGGCCAGTCCAGACGTCTGCACTTTCCAGCTGCACAATGCCCATCGCTTTGAGATTGACCTTGCCATTAAGCCTGCCGTCCAAAAGCCTCTTCAGAAAAGACAAAATTACTGGAAGACCCCTGCGCAAGATTTCAATCGGAGGATTTCTGATCGTATTCGTATCAACATGCAGCGCAGTCAAGGATGTTAGGGACCCGACTTCAAGCGGGATGGCCGGAAGTGGGTTACTCCGCAGTGAGAGCTCGGCGAGGTTGGTGAGGTTGGATATTTCTGGTGGGAGTGTCTTCAGAAGATTGTCATCAAGCATGAGGACTTTAAGCTTGCGCTGCGAACAAATAGCGGAGGGGAGAGCATGAAGACCAAATGAGCTCAAGTTCAATCTCCCTGAGTCCTCGGATTCCTTGATGCATCGAAGGTAGTCCATCGTCTTGGAGAGGCCTTTGGTCGAAACAACCTGTGGAGGAGACAAGCACATTTCCTGGTCGAAAAGGAGGACACGGAGTTGCTGGAGGTTCGCAAAGGATGACGGTAACCACGTGAGCTTGTTATTAAGAACAGAAACCTCTGCAAGCATAAACATCTTGCCGATGTCGATAGGCAGCGCAGACAGAAGGTTATCCTCCAGGTTCAAAAAGGTCAATTTATTCAGGCGAACGATGCTCTCCGGCAGCAGAGCAATCTTATTGTGCGCCGCCCCAAGCCGACCCAGAGCAGCCATGGTCCCGATCCTTTTCGGCAAGGCCTGAAGCTCGTTGTGAGAAACCGAGAGCTCATGTAGGCAAGTCAGATTGCAAATATCATCTGGTAGCGAAGCCAGCAGATTCTCGCTACAATTGAGCTCAAAGAGAGATTCTAAACGACCGAATGTCCCCGGGATTACTGTAAGCTTGTTCTTACTGATGTTTAGATTGCGGACGTGCTTTAGAAAGCCTAGCTCAGGTGGCACAACTTGAAGATGATTGCAGCTCAAGTTGAGCGATATCATGCCATTCAGATGCTTCACATCAGGAGGAACAGTACCCAGAGAATTCTCGGACACATTCAACGAACGGAGAGAGGTGGTGTAGCAAAGGTAAGAAGGAAAGTCGAGAAGATAATTCCTTGCAAGAGAGAGTTCAGTAATACAGGACAACGCTTCAGCGGGAAGTTGAATATTCCTAAGGCTGTACGCTGACAAGTCCAGGTTGCCCGTCTTGACAGATTCGTAAATTTGCCGCATGTACTGCAGCAGCGGAGCGAGCCCACGATCGATTATATCACGCTGTGGATAGCTGATGGACTCGATGTCCATCCTGAACTCGCGCAACGCATTGAGGCGGCCAAGGTCAATCGGAAACACTGACACCAAGTTTGATGTGATATCGAACTCCATTAAGCTTCGTAAATTCCCGATCTCTGGAGGAAGTGAGGCCACCCTATTCTTGGAGAGTGTGAACACTTCCAAATGGACAAGGTTTCCAATGGTGAATGGAATCAAGTCAATCTCGTTGCTATCTATACGTAACACGATCAGGCTGTGCATGTTTCCAATGGATAACGGTAACCGCCGAAGCCTGTTAAACGAGAGATTGAGCTCCTGCAGAGAAGATAAGATGCCAATCTGTTCCGGAAGATCAGACATGGAATTGTTGTTCACGAGGAGAACTCGCATTGTCAAGAAATCGAGGACATGTAAAGGCATGTTGTGCAATCCTCTGGCGGAGAGATCAATCGTGTCTGTCTGAGTTCCAGTCGACAAACTCGCCAAGTAGCCCAACACAACGGCAACACCTTGCTGCACAACCTCGATAGGAGGAGAAAGCCACGGGTTTTCCAGTGCAGCCAGATGAGACAACTTCGTCATAACAGCCATCGAGGTCGGCAAGTATAGGAGCCGATTTGACGAAATATCGAGAGATGTCAGCTGTGAGAGACACCCGAAATCGATTGGAAGTGACTCAATGAGATTGTGACCAACGTCAAGGCAAGTCAAGAGAGATAAACGCATCATGGCAGGTGGCAAATGCTTGAGCACGTTTCCGCGAAGGTTGAGGTCTGTGAGTGTGGTGACATCAGTCACGTACAGCGGAACATGTTCAAGGTGGAATCCGGGAAGATCCAACTTGTGAGAAAGAGCGGCGGTATTGACTCGTTCCAGAAACTCAAACAATACTTGCTTCCCTTGAAGGATCACTTCCACAGGGAACTGGGACATCTCGTTATCTTCCAAATCGATCGAAGAAAGTTGTTTCAGCTTGATGAAGTCGAGAGGAACGGTTTGGAGATTGTTTTTCTTGATAGAAAGAGACTTCAAATCAGACAATACTTCTGCGAAGGTCAGAGGAAAACTTGTGATCCGATTGTTGTCCAGCTTCAAGTGATGTAATCCGCTGATGTTGAGAACACAAAGAGGAATGGAAGAAAGGCCCATGGAGGACGCGTCCAGTTCATGCGTCTCCCTTGCGACGGCAACCGCCTTCAGAAACTCAAGAACTTCTGGTACAGATCTGTCGTATACATCCTCAGTCAAATAACCACAGAGGGTCCTGTTGTTGGCGATCTGCAGCCCCGTTAGAGAACTCAAGAGACCAAGGCGAGGAGGCAAATAGGTCAGTTTGTTGTCATTCAAGCTCAACTCGGCCAATTGTGCAAGGCCGCATATTGTGTCTGGAATCGATGGGAGCAAGTTGCTAGATAACCGGATTCGGACAAGCGATGTCGCTCCACTCAAACCATCGGGGATAACCTCGATCTGATTGTATGACAGCCTTAATTCTTTCATCTTCAACAAGTCACCCAACGAACTCGGAATTGACACAACCTGATTCTTCATGACCGATAATTCTTTCAGAATGCTCAAAGATGAGATCCAGTCAGGGATAGACCTGATATTGTTTGAGTCAAGGATCAGCGTTTTGAGCCTTTTCATCCTTGCAACGCAAGGAGGAACAACTTGCAACTGATTATCAGCAACGGAGAGGCGTGTAAGGGCAGATAATGTCGACAAACTTGGGGGCAACGATGTTATGAGATTGTTGTCAAGATTCAAAACCAAGAGACCCACCAACTTGCCAAGATCAGAGGAAACTGCCGTCAGCTTGTTGTTTTCAAACGATAACTCTTTCAAGTTCGAAAACAACGTGATCTGCTCCGGCACAGATCGAAGCAAGTTGCTCTTGAAGACAAATCTCGTCACGAAGCTCAACTCGTTTAGGTCAACTGGGAACGATTTCAGCCCAAGTGAGGACAGGTCAAGCGATCCAGACATGCCAGAGTTCAGGCGGTCCAGATACCTACGAACGGACTGAGCACCGCCACTCAGCACTTCGGTGTAGTGACCCCGAAGGGGATTGAACTTCAATCCCAAGTGCTTCAGGTTGACAAGCGACATCATTTCAACAGGTAGAACTTCGATCTTGTTGTTAGAAAGCTCCAAATGCTCGAGCTGAGTAGCATGCTGAATGTTGCGATGAATGCTCGAAATCGAGTTGTGTGACGCAGAGAGAATAGTCAAATGAGGAAGACAGAAGAGACTCTCCTCCAACTCTTGCAGTTGATTGTAGTTCACACTAATACTTTCCAACATGGTCAGCACAGTGATCCTGGAAGGGAGCAGAATCAGCTGATTTGAATCGAGATTTAGATGTACCAATTGTCCAACCTCCAACACCTCTGGCGGAAACGCTGAAAGACCCATTTTCTCCAAGGATATTGCGCCCTCTTGTACACCTTTGAGAACCTTTCCTAAAAACTCAAGAACGGAGGGAATTCCCTTTTGAAGAT
Source organism: Verrucomicrobiaceae bacterium (assembly GCA_027487435.1). GTDB lineage: Bacteria > Verrucomicrobiota > Verrucomicrobiia > Verrucomicrobiales > Akkermansiaceae > UBA956. The sequence continues at coordinate 86,700 of JAIYDP010000272.1, forward strand.
AAGATTCCGTGATGGTGCCAACAATCGGATCAATTTCAAGGCGCTGAAGATTTGTCAAGAGAGCAACCTCTGGAGAGAGGCAATTCAGTTGATTTCCGGTTAGAATCAATTCTTGAAGCATGAGTAAGTGACCAACATGAGGACCAATCTGAGTCAAGCAATTGTTTCTTAAGATGACTTTGGAGAGACTGACCATCCCACCCACAGCAAATGGCAATGAAGTCAGCTTATTCGCGCCCATAGTCAAGACAGACAGCTTCGACAGAGATGACAATTCATCAGGCATATCCACAATCAAGTTCTCAGAGAGGATAAGCTCCTCAAGTTCAACACAAGCCCCCAAGGTAGCAGGGAGCCTTTCCAGCTCATTTTTGTCCACGCGTAGGCGCCTCAGCCTCTGCAGACAACTCACGTCATCTGGGAGCCTCGTCAGTCGATTCTTGGACATTTGGAGGTCCGTGAGGTTAGATAAGTATGGGACCTCAACTGGGACGGTCAAAAGCTTCCGCCGACTCAAATCCAGCCGTCCAGTCACATTACCGTCCCAAAAATGCATTAGATACTCCAGAACAGCCCTGCATCCGGCCTTGATTGTAATATCTGGTGGTGTCTGCAAGGGATTTGTTCCAAGATGAAGCTCTCGCAAAGCAGCACAGTTTGCTAATGCGGGTGGCAACATCGTCAGTTGGTTGTCAATGACTGAGAGGGAATTCAATGACCGGAGCTCAGCAACTTCGCTTGGCAGCATTTCGAGCACATTGTGGTCCAAGATGAGCTCAGTCAGGCTCGTCAACATGCCAACAGCGGGGGGTAAACGACTGATGTGATTTGAGGACAATGACAAAAACTTTAAATTAGTTAGATTCGAAACGATGTCAGACACGACGGATATGTCGTTCTGACGAAGACTGAGCCAAGTGAGAGAAGGAAGGTATGAAAGCTCCTCGGGAATTCCATCCAAACCCTGCCCTGACAAGTCCAACTTCTGAGATTGGCTGGATTCGTCCATAACCTGAAGGTAGCTCAAAACAGCACCAGTTCCTCTTGCAATGACCCGCTTCGAAGGAGATATGAGCTTGTTTCCGTCCGTCTGCAACACAGACAACTTTTGCAGGCGCCATAACCAAAGAGGCAGACCAACAAGAAGATTGTCCTTTACTTGCAGCTGCTGCAAGTTGGAGAGGCCAAGAAGAGGGGCGGTGAGCTCTCTGACTCGATTGTCATTCATGACTAATATCTCAAGATTAATCAAAGACCCGAAAACTGACGGGACTTCCAACAGCCGATTCGAGTCGACATACAGCTCACGCAAGTTGATCAAATTGTCAATCGCCACTATTGTACCGATGTTGTTGTGCGACAAGTAGAGCTTAGTCAGAGATGTCAGACCATGCAATGCTCCGCCGATGGCATCAATGGAGTTGTTTGCAAAGGAAATCGTATGCAAGCCGAAAACGTCGCCAACTTCCGGAGGGACCGTCAGCAAGTGCATGCCAGAGAAGTCAAGGACATGAGAGTGATGTGCAGACATCAACCTCCGCAAGTATTCTACAACTTGCTCTGTCCCAAGTTCAGCCAATTGCTTCAATGGCGCATGAAGCAAATTGTCTGCGAGGTGCAGTTCCACAAGGTTGGGCATATTTCCTAGGGTAAATGGGACCTTCTGAAGCTTGTTGGATGATACACGAAGCATCTTCAGTGCAGTTGCACCAATAATGTTCGTTGAGATACTTTCAAGAGAATTATTTGATGCGTCCAAAGTCACCATGTTGAAAAGCTGGCCAATTTCTTCGGGAATGCTACGAATAGAGTTCTTGCTGACGTCAACTTCATGGACATGGATCATTTCACATATCTCCAAGGGAAACGTCTCGAGCCCAAATTCACTAAGATCGATCCTGCTCGTCAAGGAAGAGGAAGCGAGCGACTTGTAAAAGCTCAATACATGTGAGCTCCCAGCCCTGATGACCTCCAGAGGTGGAGAAATCAGCCCTTCGTTCCCAGCAGCAAACTCTTTGAGACGGGACAGCCTCCAAATATCGTGAGGAAGGACACGGAAGAGATTGTCGTGAAGGCGAAGTACCTCAAGGCTAGTCAAGCGGCCTAGATCAGGTGGCAGTTCGGACAGTCGATTTGACGAGAGATCGAGGAACTTAAGGGAAGCAAGCGAAAAGAGATCGGTCGGGATGGCAAGAATTACGTTCGAGTCGAGAACAAGTTCTTCAAGCCTGGACATCTTCCGGAAGTTAGTGAGAATGCTTTGAATCATGTTTGAAGAAGCCCGAAGAGTAAGAAGGAGAGTCAGATTAGAGATCGAAGCAGGAAGCACATTCAGTTGGTTGCCGTCCAACACAAGACGCGTCAGCATGGGTAAGTTTCCTATCTGAGGTGGCAGTATCGTCAGTTGGTTGAATGCAGCATGAAAACGGCTCAAATTGACTAATCTGTCAATCTCACCAGGCAGCTTTTGTATGTAGTTGTTAGTGATTTTGAGGTCTGTCAACGATGTCACGAACATGACTTCTGGAGGAAAGCCTTCCAATCCCATTGCACTCAAATCCATCTTCTTCGTGAGGGAAGCTGAGTCAATCACTTTGAGATACGAGAGAATTGCCTTGGTTCCTTTCCCAACAACGTTCGGAGGAGGGGCATAAAGAGGATTGTTGTCAAGGGTCAGATTCGCAATCTTTTCTAGAATCCACAATCCATGAGGAAGAGAATTGAGTCGATTGTTGTCAAGGCGAAGGTCTTCCAACATGACAAGATTTCGAAAAGAAGGCGGCAGCTCTGGCAGATGGTTGTGACTCAAATCGATGAACTTGACGCGAATGAGAAGCCCGATTGTGTTGGGCAGTTTTTTAAGTTGGTTGTGGTCAGCAAGAAATTCTTCCAGGTGCACAAGCTTCCCTATGTCTGACGGAAGATTTGTCAAACGATTGTACGCAAGATTGATTTGAGTCAGTCCAGTTAGTTTGACAGCTTCTGGAGGAACGGCAACCAACCCAAAGGTTCCGAGGTCAAGCTGATTCGTCATGTTCGCGGACGCAAAGTTTCGAAGATACTGTAGAGCGTTTGATGCATCGCCGTCGTGAACAACTTCTTTCGGTGGTGTCTTCAAATGTTTATACTCGAGCTCAAGCTTCTCCAGTCTCGTCATGGTACCAAGTTCCGGCGGCAGAACCTGCACCGGATTTCCTCCCAGTAGTAGCTCCGACAAACTTGTTAACATACCGATCTCGCTCGGAATGACCCCAACACGATTGTCTGTCAAGTTGAGCCGCGTCATCGCACTAAGAAGAGATACTTCCCGAGGAATCACTTCAATTTCGTTTCGACATGCAGAGAGGTCGGTGATTTGCTCATATGGGAAAAGGTCAATGTATAAGTTTTTCACCCCCATGCCATCGAAGTTCAAGCGCCCAGTCTGACCTGCTTCTCGAAGACGGCGCAAGAAGAGGAGAATATGCCTTGTCCCTTTCGACAAAATTTCGGGAGGAGGAACATTTATAAACTTTGGTTCCAGATGCAACTTGCGGAGATCTTCCAGCCTCTCCAGTTCAATCGGAAGGGCGCGAAGGGGGTTGCCAACAAGGCTCAGCTCCTGCAACCCTGTCAGCTGTGATATCGCAGGAGGTAGCGATTTGATTGAGTTGTGAGAAAGACGAAGCTGCTTCAGCGTCACTAGGGTAAAGAGTTCAGCTGGCAAGCCATGGAGCTGATTCTGAGCCACTCGTAGTTCCTGCAGCTCTCTTAGTTGACCGATTGCTGCAGGTAGCTGGGCGAGTTGATTCTCACTCACCCAAAGGAATCGAAGGCTTGTCAGATTACCAATAGTAGGAGGAAGAGCGACCAGTTGATTATTTTCCAAGTTTAGCTTTGTCAGCAAGGACAGATCACCGATGCAAATGGGCAATTTCTTGATCTGGTTGTAAGAGAACCAGAGCTCAGTCAGATTGGACAACTTCACGATCTCTTGCGAAACAACAGTGATATAATTGTTGAAAAGGCGCAAACAAGTCAAGTTCGTCAACGCTAAAATGTCCACTGGAACGCCGCGAAGACCTAAGCCAGCCATGTCAAGGGTGGAGTGGTCGCTGGCGTGAGCGATGGCTCGGTTGAACTTGAGAATGCTATCTGCTCCTTGAATTGCAATCTCACGCGGGGGCGACACAATCCTCGTCGAGTCCAGATTGATCTTGGTTAGTTTCGACAAAGTTCCGATTTGTTTTGGCAAGCTCATGATTTTGTTCTCCAATAGAGACAGAGACTCCAACTTCAGCAATGTGCATATACTGTCCGGCAACGTGACGATGCTGTTGCTATCCAAGTCCACGTGGCGCAGATTGCTGAGCCGAGATATTTGGTCGAGCACATCCGTCAGCTGATTGCGATCAGCTCGCAACGTCGTCAGATTCGTCATCTCACAAACACTCAGAGGGAGTCTCTCCAAGGCATTCTTGCTCAAAATAAGGTCTTTGATAATAGATAAATGAGCAAGCGATAAGTCGATATCCGGTAACCCCAATTGCGATAAATCTAAAACGCCAGTAACATTGCCAACGTGGAAGCGCTTCAGAAAGTCGGTGATGCCAGTCGTACCACGTAAGATTATGTCGGTAGGAGGAGAGATGAGCATGTTGTTTTCAACATCAAGCTCTCTGAGCTGCTCCAGTTTCCCAATCTGAGGAGGGAGAAACTTAAGCTTGTTCGTGTTGAGCCTCAAGCGCGTGAGAGACGACATTTGCCCAATTGTGCTGGGGAGAGACGAGATCTCATTGCTATCAAGATTTAAGTCCGTCAGCGCAGTCAGCAGCATCAACGGGAACGGAGGGATGGATAATATTCTGTTGTTGTTCAGAAGCAGTCGTTGCAAGCCAGGCACATAAGCAGCTTCAAGGGGAAAGGCTGGAAGCCCTTTGAAACTAAGGTCAAGAACATGTGAGTCCCTTGCCTCGACAAGCTTTAAGAAGTATGCGTTAAGATCGCTCAGACCCTTTTCGAAAATGGAGGCAATACACGTGTCGAGAGGATTCTGGGTTGCACTGAATTCCACCAGCGACTTCAAGAAAAGAATGTCAGGTGGAAGTGTGCAGAGAGCATTGGAGTCAAGGATTAGTCGCTTCAAGGACGTGACTAGCCCAATCGAAGAGGGCAGGAACTGGATCAAATTAGAGGCAACCGATAGGTCCGTCAGCTGCGTAAGTTTGATGACTTCGTGTGGGACAAACGTCAAGTTGTTGCCGTCAAGGTTGACGGATTGAATATTAGAATAACTCAAAATGTCTACTGGCCATGAGGAGAGTCCAAACGAAGGCAAAACGAACTTGGCCTGATCGGGGACCTTGTGCAAGACTTCAAAGTACTTCAAGAGTGCTTCAACAGGACCAGAAAAGAGACTGTAAGGTGTGCCAAGGCGATTGCCACCAACTTGAATGTCTTTCAGTGCAGTAAGATGGAAAAATACAGGAGGCAACGATGTGATCTTGTTGAGAGCGATGTGGAGCTGCTGGAGGTTGACGAGATCTCCGACTCCTGGACTTATTGCAACGATGCGATTGTTGGATGCACGAAGCTTCGAGAGAGAGGTGATAGAGTAGAGAGAGAGAGGGAGCTCAATAAGGCCATTGGAGGAAATGCTGAGGCACCTCAGATTCGACAATACGGCGATTTGAATAGGAAGTTGCTTGATGGAATTCGAATCCAGCTTGAGCCTCGTCAGCCCTGTCAATGAAAGGATTTGCTGCGGCAGCGCTCCAAAGTTATTTGATGACAAATCCACGCTTCTGAGGTTGGAGAGAAGAGAAAAAGACGGAGGTAGCTGATCGAGAGAGTGCTCCGAAACATTCAACTTGTTCAGTCCTTGCAACACGTTTATCCAGGGGGGCACAACGACGAGTCCCACTGAGACGATTCTCAGCTTTCGAAGTTGAACCACTCTTGTCAGATGAACAAACCCTTCAATAAGGGCGTTGTGTGATAATGATACATCGGTCAACGCAACCAATCGGGAGATCGAAGATGGAGCTTCGTATAGTCGGTTTCGATCGAGAACGAGTCGCTTTGCCTGCGGAACAACCAGAGAGATATCGCCAGGAAAGAACTCGAGTTCCAGTCCAGACAAATCCAACGTTGATGTGCCTTGGGCTTCATAGAGTCTGCGCATGTAATGGCGAATCGCATCAATGCCGTTTCGAATGATCTTCGCATGGGGGACTTCCATCGGATTGTCCTTGACAACGAGATCTGTCAACGACGACAGCAGACAAATGGATGGCGGCAGATAAATCAATCTGTTGGATGCGACAGAAAGCGTTTGAAGACGAGAGAGATGGCACAAGTCAGCAGATATTGAGGAAAGCTGGTTTCGGTCGACTGAAAAGTATGTTAGTGACGTCAGCTTAGAGATCTCCGAAGGCAATGTCGTGAGCTGGTTGTCATTTAAAGAAAGCGATGTCAAAAGCGACATTGCCGCAACATCAGGTGGAAATTCGAGCAAGGCTGCCCCGTGAATGGAGAGCTGATTGGAAACTGTCGCCGCAAAGATGAGCTTTAGATAGTCTTGAATGGGAGCAACGCCCTTGACGGCGATGGTCGGCGATGGAGATCGGAGAGTTTTACTCTCAATGTGAAGGTCCTTCAAGTTTCTGATAGAGTCAAACTATTCGAAGAAACTGCACCTCAGGCCCATTATTTCTGTCGGAAGATGAGTGTAAGGATTATTATTGAGCGACAAGGCAGTTAGACTAGTCAATCGGCCGATCTCTCTCGGGATGCTACTCAACTTGTTGTTTTGGAGCCACAACACCTGCAGACTTCCCAAGGTGAAGAGTTCATCCGGCAATGATGAGAGCTGATTATTGTGTAAACGCAGTTGAGTCAGAGAAGTTAGCAAGCGCACATCAGGAGATAAAGTTCTCAACTGATTGTCCGCTAGCCAAAGCACTCTCAAATCAAATAGATCAAAGATAGGCTGTGGAACTGAAACAAGGGCAAAGCCGGTCAGATCAACTTTACCCTGCTTTGCGCCAGCTTCGATCTTCTTTTCCACAGCTTTAGAAACCATTGGCGCCTTTTTCCCTGTTGACTTCGAAAACATGACGGAGGCCTACATCATCAGCACAGGTACGTGAGTACTAACTGTCTCAGACGCATCATCTGGTACTGAAATATTTGTATTGTCTCCATTGGACTCCTCCGTCATTCACGAGAATGGGAACAGTTGATCACTGTATACGAGTATACAAATTTGGTACTTTTGACTGCAACGAGTAACAATCGAGGATTTGGCAACATTTGAACAACAGGCCCGATAGCGCAATTTGGGAATAATTTTAGTCGTCAAGAGAAATCTTCTTGTGGAGTTCTGGACAGAATATCGCGACCAAATCCTGAGCAGAGACAAGGTCACGTTGGAGCAGCCTATCTACAAAGAAATCAACACCTTGGTGCACCAAGCATTTTACCACACAGAAGGTCACTCTGTTCCAGTCCTTTTAAATTACCATCATTGTCGCGTATCGTGCCGATATAGCTCAGTCTCATGACTCAAAACAGCTTCCGTCAACTGATCGCTGCAAACGGAAGGTACGTGAAGCTGACAATTGAGCTGGACGCAAACATAGTCAAAAATGGGCACTCCTTACGTCAAGCTCTCAAGCTCTTCTTGACATCCTTCAAAGTTATTTCACGATCAATGAAATTTTGTAACAGAGGCAACTGAGACGATGACGAGCTTATCGATTGAGCAAGAGTGACTTCGCAAACATTGTTGCTCCGCAGCCTCAGCTAATCTTTGTAGAAACAGGATCAGTTCCGCATTGATCTGCAATCATCAGGACAATCATTCACACATAACGAGAACATCAGCTTTTGGCGAAGATGAAAACTTCGAATGAAGAGATTTCATGGCTTTCTTAACTTTCGCGCATGAAATCGTCGTCATCGCTAACTACTATTAAATAAATCTGTTTGTATCTGGTTGAATGAAAATCGGCAACTTTTTGTAGTGATGTTGATCTGTTTCGCTCAGTGTCTGCGGTAAATAATGTTGTTAAAATGTTTCTCATCACAAGGGCCAGCGATGCTATTTGGGTCCAGCCCTCTCTGGAAGTCTTCTGCCCTTCTTTCGACTCCGGGTGCTACTGTCCATTTATCCAACTTTCAATAGCAGTACATGGCCACAGGTATGAGCCAGCTCCTTACAAATAATCGCACAGATATGTCCGCCTAATTCCAGGCGTAGGCTCCTTCAATTAGCCTGGGGTTCCTGTGACCCTCAAGGCGACTATGAGCCCGCAATATGCAGATGCAGCGTTGGAACGGCAAAGCCTCTCTATTGCGGGGGGCTCGTTGCAATGGGGATCATTGATTTCTGTTTAATTGCTTTTTTTCTTTTTCGTTCGCCGTAAGGAATCGTCGCGGCAGAGAGCCAACAAGTTGAAAGCAGAGGAACCTGATACGAAGCCTGCCGACAAGCTCCTCTCCTTCATTATAGCAGCAAATACTCAGCTCCACGATGCTGCTCTTGACATTTCCTTCGAGGGCATATCTCTAGCTATTTCTAATGGCTCTGACGTATTAAAGAATGTCAGCGGGTGTAATAAGCCCTGCCGCTTAACGGCGATCATGGGCGCATGTGGTGCAGGCAAGACTTGCCTCTTGCATTGCTTGATGGATAAGGTGCCTTTTACCTGCGGCTCAGTTAACATCGGTGGTGTTGCTGAAGATTTGGCGAAGTTCCGCTCTATTGTTGGATACGTCCCCCAAGATGACGTCATGCATCGCATGCTCACAGTTCGGGAGAATATCACTCACTCCGCTCGGTGCCGTCTCCCTCGAGACTGGAACTCTTCTCAACTTCATGACTTCGTTTTCACAATCATCGCTGTACTACATCTTAGCAATGTGGAGGACTCGTTCATTGGAGACAGCGTCGTCCGTGGTATCAGCGGAGGTGAACGAAAGCGAACAAACATCGGCATGGAGTTAGCAGCTGCGCCTGTCTTGCTGTTCCTTGACGAGCCACTTCGGGCTTGGATAGTACTGGCGCGCTTTCTGTTTGTGAAATGCTCAAGAGCATCGCCCAATTAGGACTCACTGTTGTGGCTGTCATTCACCAACCCCGAATTGAGATATTCAATGCAGCGAGGATTTACCGCTCAATAGAGGATCAAGTCCGCATCACTTTCGAGAAGACGCTCGCAAATAATCCTGATACACGCTGACACGGCGATGACAATAACAGCAGCCATGCCAATTGCCTTTTTCCTCAAGATTTTTGCTTTTTGTGGCTCCTTCATCGAGCTTTCGATCGCATTGGGGACCTGTTGGATTACATGGCCTCGTTGTGATCACGTTTCTCGTTGGTCTGTATTCTAGTTGTCCGGTTGTCTCCAGCTCAACGTCCGCCTGTACCTCGATATCGCAGATGAACATATCTGTCTGTGCGCTCACTTCGTTGACGATTTTGAGTTCTTTCTTGTCAGTGCTGAGCGGTGTGTTTTGGTACTCTTCGACTCCTCAATCTCTGTCGTCAAACTCTGCTGCATTGACCTCGCTTCAGTCAGCTGATCATGGAGCTGTGCATTCTGCTTGCTGTCAGCAAGTGAGAATGGGAGAAATACTTGCTCTTGGAGCTTCGACAAAGTTTGCAACAATCGCTCACATCGATCTGCTTCTGTTATGACATTTCGGCATTCTTCACCGGTCTCCTCGGGATTGGGGGGAGGCTTGGACACGGTCAAAGCCATCTTAATTTCCGAACAAACGTCCTGCCGTAAGCGACACAAACGTTGGTGCTACCGTGACTTTTTGTGCTCGACACGATTGTGTGTTTAGCATCGTGCGCAGCTGTAGCATTACCAAATTGCTTGCACTCCAACATTTTGGACTTCACTGTCCTTGAGCGCAATCTCGTCCTGATGGCGTCGTCGTTCGTCTCCAAGGATTCTACGGTAATGCTCAGTCGCGTGCGCTTGTTCTTCTGCAGCAAAGCTTGCTTTTTCTTTCAAGGAGTCGTTCTCCTCTTCTAGTCGTGCAACCAGCCCTTGCAATCTGGATAGTTCCTTTACAGTCAGAGTATTGCACATTATTCACACTGGCTTGATCCTGGATAGCTCATGAAAAATGAAACGAAGATAATCTCCTCGGTCGTTTGCATCATTGACAAGATCCTGGCCCTCGAACGAAGTCGGCGAAATGATTTCGATATCCGTCAAGGCAGTTGACATGTGACGTTCCCGCCAAAAATGCCCGTTTCAAGTTTGATTCGACCTCTTTGAAGAATTCATTAAAACTTGATCAGTGATTGGATCCTTTGCCAATAATTGCGCCTTATACCTCCTGCGTACTCCATTTTTGCCAAGTTCCAAACTGCCTTAACAAAAATATTAAAAGTGTTTAGTACCGTTGAATTGCAATGGATGATTTGGACACATCCGACGGTATTATCCAAGAGCTCAACGAGACAGCGGAATTTCTAATTGAGTTAAACGAATGCAGAGAGAGTTTATTCGCGTTCGAAAGGGACAACTTAGAAGAAAAACTAGTGGACCGAGCTGAGCGGGAAAAGAACGAAGCTGTTCGGTCAATGCAGCTTCAACACTCAAGGGCTGTCCGTGCGATGGAACATGACATTCAAGACCTTCGTGAGCATAACAGCAAACTGACAGATATTTGCAACGCTTTGAAGAAAGAAGTTGCGGAACTTGCTCAAGAGCTTGCCCGAGTAACGGAGCTGCGAAGGGAACAAGAGGCGAAGCTGACAACGCTGTTATCGCAGAAGAAAGACCTCAAGAGAGAGCTTGAAGACCTCAAGAGGGACGTGGAGCAACAAGAACGGCAATGGTCAATCAAAGAAAGCGCTATGTTGCTTCAAATTCAAACCAAGGACGCGGATCGCGAAAGCTTGCGGAGGGAGATTTCTGCACAAATGGATGAGCTGATATCTGAGCGTCGCAAGCGAATCGAATTGGAAGAGAGTTTACAGCGCTCGCAGCAGGAGCTCGAGAGAAAGTCCAGAGCGCAGGAGGAGCTGGCGAACAAGTGGCGAGACTCGCTGATGGAGAGCTGGCTGAGGAAGAAGCGCTCGGGACAGCTGAAAGCTTACTTTGGAGCCATGCGGGTGGTCATGTATGAGAGGCACAGGGAGAGCATGAAGAAGGAGCTGGGACGGCTGGGGGCGGAGGTGAGCTTTATGGTGAGAGCGCTGGAGAGAGCGTTTTGTGGCGACGATAGAGTGCGGCGTGAAGGGGGGGGGGGGTGGCTAACAGAGGAGGTCGAGGGGAGCCCAATCAAGGGGGGAGCGGGGCTCGGAATCGTGCTGAAGTCTGCGCTGTTGGTTTGTGCCCCGCACTTGCTGGACCTCACGGATTTACAGACCTCTCATGGAGAAATTCATGCAGATCCAGCGCGCGTTGTGATGCAAATGGATAGGAATATGCGAAGAGAGAGCGTCGAGGAGTGCAAGGTGACCAAACGAGAGATTACAGAGTCCCTCAAAGAGGTGCCGACGCGAATGGATTGGAACTGAAAGTGCAGGTGGCGGACGCGATTCAGGCAGCTGGAGGGTTGATTCAAGAGAAGGCAAAGGTGATTGAGGTGGAGAGGAACAACAACACGACGCTAGAGGCGAAGGTGAAAAAGCTGGCAGACATGGTGTGCGTGCTTGAGGTGCTACTCCGCTTCGCAGACCTGATGTCGCTCAGATTGAAAACGAGATAGCGCTGGACACGTTGGCCCGGACGTTGAAGGACTCAGAGTGGCAGCTTGAACATCAGGTTGCCCCGTCGTGAACCCCCCTGATACGAACGCAGAATCCCATAGCGCTTGCTCGAACTTTACTCAACACAAGCTCCAACAGCTCGATGAAGAAGCTGAATAGAAGCAACTGCAGCCCCCGACGCGAAAGCTTCGCAGGCCTTCCGTCCAAGTCCCTCAAGTCCGACGAAGTCTGCCCAAACTGAATGAATCAACGCCTCATACCGCAGGCGGCAGAAGTCGACGAGCTTGTGCGACGACTCAAGCGGCGTTTTGAACAACAGCAACTGGATCTGCCCATCAGCAAGCTCGGGCCGTCATTGTACTCGTATCGACAGCGACGGCTGCATCTTGCCGTCCACGACGGCAACTTAAAAGGTTCCACTCGCCTCATTTTAAATGACACAAAGTTCGACTTGGCGCAGGGTACGAGGACATGGTCGACTTCATTGAGAAAGAGTGGAAAAAGCGCCGGGAGCAAGGATTTGTCACGCTGTGACGGGTGCAGGATGCACTAGTCAACGTTATAAACAGACTCAGCAAACGCGTCGCGAAATGGCGACGTGCATGTGCTTCCGATCGAGCGACGACAGTTCGTGAACAGTCGCCATGGCACGACGAAATGATTCAGCCATCAAACCCACATCAGCCACGCCCATTGCGGTCGTGGGTCGAATGCGCGCCTTTGCAATCGCCACAGATGCCTCGATGAGCTCGTCCACAGTTCGCGCAACAAATGGCGCGCTCGCAGCGAGAGCTAGCGTTGCGGCGACGCGAGACACCGCCTTTTCACCGGGGAGGGAGAGGACAGGAAGGCGGGCCCAGATTGCGTCGAGAGCAGTGGAATGCGCGCCGTACGTTGAGGGTAGGACATCAACAAATAAATCTGCGTAAGACTTGATGGCGATGTGAAGGTGAGGGGGAAATTGGTCCGTGAAGGCAAGACATGAGGGAGGGAGGGATGGGCACTTTGCGCGCATCCACGAACGGATATTAGATTCGAACTCAAGTGGCCCTTTGCTGGGGAGTTGCAACCACAACGAGCCGTTTGAGAGCTTCAAGATTTTGCAATAAACTTCCATCGATGGCGGAGAGAACTTGTAGGGGGTGTTGAAAGCTGCGACAATGGGGCGGCGCAGCTGCGAAACTGCTTCGGGTAGGAAGTTACGCACGGAGGGGTCTCGGGGCTCGACATGGGGCTCCAGCACGTGGCTGTTGATGAAGTAGGGGGGGGGTACCAACAGCAGCTTCTCAGTGAAGCGATGCTGCAGCTCAGGGGGTGCAACCACGCGGTCCAGGTACGACCAATCGATGAACGACGCGCGCATGGAGGCGACAAACGCAACCATGTTCAGCTGCGCAGGACAAGGCCGCAGTGCAACCGCAACGGTCATGCGACCTTTGGTGAAGCCGTGCAGATCTGCGAGGACGTGGCAGCCACGATTGTTAATCTCCTGCGCGATGCGCCGCTCCGAAAAAGTACCCACGTCAATAAATTCGTCACATGCGCCACGGAGCTCCTCGCGGATGGGAGACGGGCTGACCATTGTGCGGGAGAAGAGGAGGAGTCGAAGGGTCTTCCTCTTTGACGTCGTCGCAATGAGCTTTCGGAGCTGTAGGCCCGTGTTGTGCTCGCGGAAGTCCATCGACAGCAGAGCAATGCGCAGGACACCGACAAAATGGGGAGGGGGGGGGTGGAAGTGCAAAAGCTGCGCCACGTTGAACAGACTGGAGGAATGGAGCGACACGACCGCAGATTCTACCTCAAGCGGGAGTGGGAGATAAAGCGCATCAAACGCGCGAACGGACGGCACGCGGCGCTGGGCTGCAGCCACCTCAACCGCCGCGATGACGGCGGCAACCATGCCGTCGTACTCACGCCAATCGCAGACGTCAAGACGAGAAATCACGCGATTCACAATGGCTTCATCAAAAGACGCATCAAGCTCATATGCCTTTTGGAAGAAGACATCCGCGGCTGCAATGCGCCCGCCATTTGCGAGGGCGTTCGCGACGTTGAGGACGCTGAACACATCGGGGCGTTCCTGCAACGCGACGACGCGAGAATAGAGCGACGCCGCGAGATCGTAGTCGCCGCGCATGAAGGCCACGGCTGCGAGGCAGTCGAGCGCCGCTGGCGTGTCGGGGTGGACGTGGAGGACGCTGCTGCAGAGGCGATGGGAGCCGTTTTCGATGTTGGAGTGAAGGAGGCCTTGAGCGATGGAGATGATTCTGTTAGGGGCGTTTGCGCCAAAAGAGGATGGCTTAGAGTGGAGGCAGAGGGACTGATGGAGGAAGCAGGAGAGGTCCGATTGAGGTGCAATTGCACAGATAGAAGTGGAGTTGGACAAGAAGCTAGCTATCCACAAGAAGTCGGCGTTAAATCGTCCCATTCGGCGTTTCTGAAGAAATATTGACCGCCTGAATAGTCCATTCGACGAGAAAATGTTCAAAACATTGTCTTGCAATTCTAGGTTCAGACAAGCGCTCAAAAGATAGAGCGAATGAGCAAAACTTTGAAAATCGTAACTGCATAGATGAATAACAAGCCGAAATAAGGTTTCAACAGACTCAAAGGGTGCGCCAAAGTCCGCAGCCAGAGCCTCTGGAGTTGCTCTGCAGATTAACTGAGACATTCGAAATATTTTTGCTGCTTCAGCATGATTTTCTTGCGCTTTCACTTCCTCTGAGAAATTGTTTGCGGAAACGACACTGAACGGAGTCAAAAGAGCGCAGATTGTCAACGAAAGAATTAACATCTCACATATTTGTCTGTTAGTTATTTTTTGACACTTGCTGGAATGGGAAACGGGCCATCCGTGCCTGAGGTGCTGATTCATCTGATGTCAAATGACAATGAAGGTGAAAGCCAAGGACATTAAGAAGGTTGCAGCAAAAGTTGGCGCCATGACCAAAGTCGGCCTTACTCGGAAAAACTGGCTGCGACGTTGGTGTGCGCTTTATAAAGCAAAACTCTATTATTACGAGAATTCGAGAGTCAGTCACATGAAAGAGGTGATATGATAAGATAGGCGGACCTTCCAAAGGGGGTTGTGAACTTGAAGGGAGCGTTTATTCAGTTGTCCAAGAAAAAGAAGAATTGCATCGAAATCTCAACAGGAGCATTCGTCACTGATCCTACTATCGATAAGCGCACCTATATCTTTAGATGCGACGACGCGCAGTCCCGTGACGAGTGGCTTCAAGTCCTCATGGAGGAATCCTCCAAGTCGATTGTTGGCGTAAGTGTGATTATAGTTTAATCTAACGACTTCTCCAGCCCGGAAATGCAAACAAGACCGCGGTCTGAATTGTACTCATAGTGTACCTTGTACTTACATGATGAATAAAGTTCTGCTTATCTGGTCGAGCAAATATTCGGAATGACGCAGACCTTCGATTAGTGAGAAAAGACGACTCGATAAGACTCTTATCCCTCCAAAAGATCCTTCCGGAACCTGTGGCATCAGATATGATACGTCGACCTGCCACTGCTGCAACGTGGGGGTTGAGCTCCTCAAACCTAACGACATGAGGGCATGCTGACGTCAGCGTAAACAGGCTTCTGCTCATGCCAAACCGTTTGTAGATAGACCAAGCATTATCACTGCTCTTCGCAACGTACGTGTTTCCAACATTTAAAGTCTGTCCGCTCACGCCAACATTGGCCCCCTGAAGCTGAAGCCAATGGGTTTCTGGCGGTTCAGACGCTCGCGCACAACAATCGCTGCATGACATGAACAGACAGAAGCGTCAAGCCAACTGATGTTCCGCATTCATGTCAAAAAAATCGTGTCATCGAAATAAAATTATTAACCAAGGAGGACAGCGAGGTCTTGAATCGACTGGCGCGGTTGTAGGCACCTT
The DNA here is from genome assembly GCA_027487435.1 of Verrucomicrobiaceae bacterium. Taxonomy (GTDB): domain Bacteria; phylum Verrucomicrobiota; class Verrucomicrobiia; order Verrucomicrobiales; family Akkermansiaceae; genus UBA956. Next base: position 102,324 of record JAIYDP010000272.1, read on the forward strand.
CGGCATCTTGCAAATCAATGAGATGACATCGACAAGAATACAGAGGTTGCGTGAACTCGAAGCAGATGTCTTCAGAAACCTTAAAGCTAAGCAAGAAATGCCTGCTCGCTGACCGTATCGCCATCAGCTGCTGAAATGCAAACAGCCTGCGCAGCTTGGCCGACTGGTTGAAAAGAGGATACAGTGAGCACCCACGAAGAAACAATCTGATATCGTCAAACTAAGAAATTTTGACAAGCAGAAATACAGGATCGATCCCTCTGATTGGAGTAAGGTTTGCAACAAGAGAGTCACGTCGAACAACATCAATTGAGGGCGGCCCTTTCATCTGCACTGTCAGAGAGACTCTTGATACAAATGCCCCCTCAGCTGTGATAGAGATATTGACATTGCAATTCAATGATAGTGGAAATAGTTCTCCAAAAGACTAACGAGTCAAAATTGGTAAACGCCACAATACCCAATTTCGTGCAGAGAGCTTGATGGTGGAATGGCTCTGTGCTAATGTACCACCTTGTTTGGTGAGCCATTCCAAAATGTGGATTCAACTTGAAAGAAGTACAACAACGATGAACGGCTTCCACATCATCCTAAAAGAAGATAAAAGTATTTTTTAAAGAATGTTAAAATTAAAAATATCAAAAAATTGATTGTTGGCTAAAAATATGGACTCTGGTGAGCACACCCACACTGAACCGCAATTCGATACAGAATCTAATTATGTAGGAGAAGTGAGCGCTCTGTTACCTCAAACTGAAAGTCGACGCCCCTCTGATGTGGACGAAGGAACCCTGAAAAACATGATTTACTTGGCATGTGCGTCATTGTTCATTGGGACGTCTCTCTACAGCTTTTTGGTCCCATGGTTGCCTGGAATCATTGCCGAGGATGAGCTTAGCTACATTGAGGTTGTTTTTCTTATCTGCAGCTATGCGGTCGGAGTTCTCTTTGGTGCTTACGCAACTAGTGAAACCCTATCAACGTCGTTTTGACAACATAGGTATCCTTGCCGGAAAGGTGCGATGCTGGCAGCTTCTTGTTCTGTCTCAAGGACTGCTATTTTTGTCTGCATTGACATTCTCTGTTTCCGATAGTTTTCTCCCCACGTTCCTTGCTCGAGGAATTGTTGGCTTCGCCTCCATGAGTTTGAAGTCGTCAGTTTTCTCTCTAATTGAAAGCACATCTCTGTCCACAAACTTTCCCTCACGGACCGCTGCGATTGCTTCCAGCGCAGGTGGCCTCTTGTTTGGACCAATCATTGGGGCCGCGTTTGAATCCAATGTGGTGGCAATTTTCTGTGCTGTGGCGTTGCCTTTCATCGCCTTCCTCTCGTACAAGCTTGGCGAGCAGGTGCCTTTTGACGTGCAGAAGACAACATCTCTTGTTCTTCTCTTCCGAGACTTCAACTCTTCGTTCCCCCTCTTCTGCGTGGCGCAAGCAGCCGCTGCAACAACTTTTGTAATCCTCTTCCTTTCTGATATCGTCATTGAACGGCTTCGGATATCTGACGCGGCTCTTGCAGCTATCTGTGCCATTTTCATCATGTGCTTTGCTCTGAGTTCAAACCTCTCGTCCCTAATTGCCAGCCGCCACCCTCTCAACGTCGTTATTTCCATCAGTCTCATAGCGACTGGTGTGCTACCTATCTTCTTTGCGTTCCCACACTCTCTCTTTGCCTTGGAGCCTCTCTTGATCTTATTCCCCGCCGCTTCGGCTCTTTTGTTCGTATTTGCGGCTTCTTCGCTTTCTCAGGATATCGAGCCCCTCCAACTCTACATTGCAGTGTCCGTCGCACAAGCAGTTGGATCTCTCCTTGGCGGCACTGTTGCCATCGTCTCTGACTTGTTTGTATCCCCTGAGAACACAGCCTATTTGGCTGGTTTGATACTGTCGTGCATTTCAGTTGGAGCAGCGTACTTTGGCCGCGCTCACACGAAAGAAATCGCATTGAACGTCAACTCTGGACTCATTGACTTCCCTGTGATGTTTGCATTCTAAAAAAATTGTATCTGTTGTATTGCAATGTCAATTGAAGAAATCGATAACTTCTTTGCGACTTAGAAAAGTCATGGCGACCCAACACACTCATGGGACAGAACATGCAGCACTCGCCATCTTTAGGGACCATTCCCTCAACGCGTTACGAAATTGTCACCATTGCTGTCATTTCAAGCGTTTCAAATTTTGATTCGATCGGTTAATTGGATGCCTTGACGGCAAAGAGTCTAAAGTCCCGAATCAAGTCACTGGAAGGGAACCAAGGAAAGTATGCGCTCCTGACGTACTACCACGATAAATAAGTAGAAGGGACAGAACTCTATCGCCACTTCATTTGTGCTGGGGTAGATAAGCAACTTGATTCGAATGCTCTGTCGTAATGTGTTCGGCCGCATGCTCGCATAGACGTCCACGGTGAATCACTATCGAATAATGCAATTGCCTGTTGTGCACAGCCGCCTGCACCCGGAACCAACGGGGCGCACCGCTGTCAGTTCCCGCTCGACGTCGACTAGTGCTGCCCCCCCCGTCCCGCCCTGGTTTCGGCACGCCAAGGAGTCATGAAGTAAAAGATTTTAATATTTTTGTTAACAGCCATAAACTTGTCAAGTGGGAAGATGGAAGATTCGCTGTGGCACGATAGAGAAGTTCGTTTCGACATCCCTCTTCCGTTTGAGCGCCGACTTGTCCCTCATGCCTCCCAGCTCCATCGATTTGCGAAGAGGTGAAGTGCTGATCGATTCTCTCGGGTCAGTTGAGGACACAAAAGGTAGGCAGGTTGGGGATGTCGCTTACATGCCGAAGGGAACAACGGAGAAAAGGGTGAACTGTCTGTCACGAACTTGCGACTTATTTGGATCGCAACAAAATCACGGCGAACGAACTTAAGTTTTCTTTGGCCATGACCTCGTTCACCATGAAGGCATAGGATACAATTGCATTCTCTCCATAAACATACGGACTGCATCATCTCGCCTCAAAGGCAACACGCAAGCTCTGTATGTTCTCACAAAGTTCAACGGAAGTCGATTTGAATTCATTTTCACCAATTTGGTCAAGAACAGTCCTCGTTTGTTCACAACTGTACAAGCTGTCTTTCGGTCATCAAGGCAACCTCACTGTTCTCACCCTTTGACAGCGCTTACGACACTTCAAAACTGTTCAGAGATTTGAAACTTCGCGGAGCGATCGTCAAGGACAAGGAGCTCATCCTCCTCCCTCACGAGCAAATCTACAACAAGGTCCAAGGCGTTTGGAACTTGTCCGCAGACCAAGGCAATCTCGGTGTGTTCTTCATCACCAACGTGCGCCTTGTGTGGCACGCCGTGCTTGTTTTTGCTCCCTTGCCACCCTCACGCTCCAGGCTGAGAATTTTAACGTTTCAATGCCCTACATTCAAATGGTTTTTGACCCCTGAATCCTCTAAGGAAGTCAGAAGCTGATACGCATGCGGGAATCCAAGTTTGGCCAGGCCCTCGTCATTGAGACAACTTCTCGCAGCGGTAGATCTCCTCGATTTGAAAATTTGATCCATCCGCAGGGGGTTACGTCCTCGGCTTCCGATTGGACCCCGCTGATCGCCTGCAGGACGTCTACAAGGAGCTGCAATCCCTGCACGAAGTCTTTTCGTCAAACCCTTTCTTCGGCGTCGATTTCTCCGTGGAGGAGAAGGCCCCGACGTTGGACAAGCTGACAGTCGCTCGCGTCATGGAGGACGGGGACGCTTTGTTTCACGAAGAGTCCTCCGCAGACGCTATCGCCGCATATTATGCCGACGAAAATAAAGTTTGAATGCGTTTGTCGCGGCCGACTGATGGTGCAGAACGTCGACAGGGATCCCGTGTTCAATGCCGAGCTTGGGCTGTGAGCCTCCTTCGGGGGGGGTGTAACCCGTTAGGGCGGTCGAGTCTCTGAGAGAGGGCACGACGATTGACCAGCTATGGTATGTATCGTAGTGTTGATCTTGTATTGTACAACCAGTCTACATTTTGCTGCACTTCTAGTCAACTGCAGGGCGATTGCCGCGGCTCACGGCGCCCTTTGGATTTTCCTTCGGGGCGCCCCCCTTCTCACCCGCAGCTGCTTGCTTCCTCTTGCGTTGCTTGCGCTGCTTTTTGTTTGCTTTCTCCAGCATCAAAGCACTGTATTTCTTCACCGCATCACGGTCCGGTACATCCTCTTGGTCATCCTCCTCCAATTCTTCGTCTGAAGTGTAAGGCGACATCAATCCAAACGTGCCAGTGTAATCTTCTTGCTCGTTGGGTAGCTGTATTCGAATGTTGTAAGGAGAAATGTCAACATCGCCACCCGACTGCATCCATCAGAAAAGCGCAGCGGCTATTCGAACCTTCCCATCGCCCTTGACCTCGCGCTCTGCTGCAGCCGCACGTTCGGCTTCTGCCCATTGCACCAACCGAAGGAGCTTCTTCTCGCCCTGCTCCAACACATCCACGACTGTGTCGTCGCTCATCATGATGGGGGGCTGCTCGATCTTGATGATCTCGAGCTTGTCGACGAGGTGCTCAATGCCGGCCTTGACGTTGATCAAGATCTTGGCAACGCGCTCATATTTCTGCTTGTTCCTCTCGCACTTGGCGTTTGCCTCCGACAAGTGCGACTCAAACTCGTCAACAATTCGCCGACTCCCCAACGAGCCGGTCCCGCTGTACTTGATTTCCTCAACTTTAGACTTTGCCGTATTCTGACACGACTCAGCGCCCACCCATCAAACATCAAACCTTCTCCTCGTTCAATTGGTCAATGCGCGCTTGAGCCTCCTTCGTCATGGCAACCAAGTTGTTGTGAGTCTCGTCCTGTGTGAGAAACTTTTGGATCACTTCGTTCACGTCCGACACACCAGTCGCGTCCTCACGGGTCATTAAAAGTCAATGCGGCTCTCACTTTGATCTTTCGGAAGGCCTCCTCATATGTTGTGATCTTCTCCTGGTCCTCCTCCAGCTTCGCCTCAGCCGCCGCTGCCGCTTACGGTTTAGCCACGCCCCCACTGCAAGTTGCATACATAAAGTGTTTGTGTAAAGCGACTTCTTCATGTGCGCGTCGCCTTCAACGCTGTCGCCCTCCGCATCTCTCTTTTGCTTCTCCTGAGCAGGTGAGGTGATGCGGAGGACTCCTGTACCCTCTTTTCCAGCTTTTGGTTCATTTCCATCTTTTGCTGCACGAGGAGCCGCCGCTCAGCAACTTCTTTCTCCCGCTGCTTCTTTTCTTCCGCCAGCTGGCGCTCCAACCCTCCCAACTCCGCCTTTGCAACCTCCTTCGCATGCTGAGCATCATGGGACATGAGCAGCAGCTCCTCAAGATCTTTTTCTTTCGCCTTCAAAGTCCTTTCAATGGCGGCAATCTGATTGTCGAACCCCACCCTCTCTTCCTGACCAGCGTCAGTTTGATGGGAAGGAAACAACTTTCAGCCTCTTCACAATTTGCTCGTACGTCTTGCGGATGCTCTGCGCTTCATTGTACTTAATCATCGCTTTGTCAAGGCGGTTCTCCAACACGCGAATTTGCTTGGAGGTTCAGAAAAAATGAGGGAGGCTCGGACCCTTGTGAGCGGTGTGTCTTCGCCGTGCAGCTTCGACGTCTCCTTCTCAAGCTCGTGGATTTGGTCGGTCAGCGATGTGAGCTCCTTCTCCTTGTACGTGCAATGGTGTCGCACTTCATCGTACTTCCGTCGCAACTCGGAAACGTCCATCTCCAGCTTGGCTACTTCAGAGTCTTTGCCCATATTCTTCGAGCTTTCTTGCGCAAGTGCCGCTAGTTGCTTCCGTAACTCCTTGTTCTCGTGCTTCAAGTTGGCGAGAGAATCCTTGCTCTGCTTGATCGCGTTTTGAGTGGTTTCGAACAAAGCTTTGCGGTCTCCTTCTGCGCCCTGTGTCAGCCATTGAAACCAGCATCAAACCCAGAAGTTGGAACCTCTTTTGGAGATCCTGCATGTCCTCGTCGCCACCTTGCCTCCTTGCCATTCTTGCAACCAACGGCTAACGAAGGGTCTACAGGGGTCTACGTCGTCATAGTCAGGATTACACTCTACGAGTATATTTCGTATACGAAACTCAAGGTCAACCGTTCGACATGGCTGATGCTGCACAACCTCCACCTCCTGGAGTCGTTCCAGCTTTCCTAACGTTGACGACTCAAGTTTGCCTGTGGCTCTATCTCGTTCTGATTTTGCGAAGGAAATATTCAAGGTGAAGGGCGGATCAGACCTAACTGCAGAGAATCCTTTCAAGGTGGTGCTCAGGAAGGTTCGATTTCGTAGCCACTCTGTAATCATGTGAAGGATATTCTCGGGGATATCCAGTTTCGGGGAGTTATTTCGGATTTCTACTTCGCCAAGGAAATTCTCACCGTTTGGCGCCAGCCCGTTTTTGAATTCATTGTTTGCAGAACTGTCGAGAAGAGGAGATTCTTGTCGTTCTTGATGAAGATTCAATCTACGGGCAAAATTACTACTTTTGTACCACTAAGGAGTCTGCGGAGAAAGTATCCAAGGTATTCATGCTCTCTCCGAAGTGATCGCCCCAGCCGAAGGAGTCTGCGGCAGTGGGAGGAGAAGCTGCAGCAGATGGGGCTGAGACAGCACCAGAGAATCTAGTTCCGCGAGAAATCTCGGTGCCTGGACCTTGGGAAAGTCATGGGAGTGAAATGGAAATCGACGAACTTGAGGTGTTGGACCAGAAGGAGAAAGTGCGATAGTTGATCATTTTGCATCTCACACCACAGCTTCACTTGCTTCTCTCTCGGCGTCGAAGAGAATTTGGGAAGTATGTGGTGTTCAACGATTTCGATAGTGGGCTAACTGAGTTCGGTTCTCACAGGTTTTTCTCTTTCGACGTTGAACTGATGAGCTTAGAGACAACAATTTTGAGCTGAAGAGGCTCCTTAGAGAAACAGGAATCCAGTGCGGGTCTACCTCAAAGACGGGAGCTGCGCAGACACAGCGATTCCGAAAATTGAACTTTTCCATGCAGTACGAGCCTGTACTTGAGTCAAAACCACCTGAGGCGGACTCTCTGGCGGAGTTTTTGATTTCATCCAGACCGCTGTGAGATTGCACGATGAATTTTTTTTATGTTCTAGGTTTGAAAGTGCCCTGAAGCAAAATGAGACGTTGGACGTATTTGAAAGCGATTTCTCACAGCTGGGGGACGACGATGCGATCATCGGAAACAAGACTGACACCGTCAAGAAGGACCAATCGTTTACAGATATCAATTACAGCAAGAACAAAGTCATTTCCTGCGTGGACTGGCACCCGAACCTCCGAGGTATTTCCATTGACAGCGTCGCCTAAGCCCCAGGGGTTGTGGCTGTGTCGTGTAGGGCGCGACTTCCGTTCGATGAACGAGCTGAGTCCGATGGGGTTGTGACGAGCTCACACATTCTCATTTGGAACTTCTCTGATCAAATCCACCCACAGATGATCCTCGAGGCTCCCGGGGACGTGTTTTGCTTCCGCTTCAACGCAACTGATCCATCTATTGTGGCCGCTGGCTGTGTCAATGGCCAAGTCATGTTTTTCAAGTTGCCTAGCTTGCAAGAAGAGCTTAAGGTGACTTTCTGAACATGACAATGTAACAGCACAGAATCGAGATGCAAAAAATAGCGATGAGGATGACAAGGGAATGAGTCATATGATCAAGCCAGTGATGTTGTCAACGATCGAGCAAGGCCATCGCCGCCCCGTCACAGATTTAGTTTGGCTCAATCCGGCGTTTGACGTGGCGTCTCGGTCGGGAAATTTGGTTCCGACTCAAACTCCTGGCTACGCCAACCAGTTTGCAACGATCGCGTCGGACGGGATGTTGTTGTTTTGGGACTTGCGCAACATGAAAGACGACAAGGTCTGACGGGTGCTTGAGTGTTTTTGAGCATGCAGCAAGGAGGCATCATGTGGAATCCGTTGTACAGGATTGCAATGACTGCAATCGAATGCTCAGGCGACCTCTCCGGTGCGTTTTTTGCGTTGGAGAAGGCCGACAAGGGCACGAAGTTCTGCTGCGCGACAGAGGTTTGTGTTGGCTTTTGTACATGACGTGCAAGGACGGCGAGGTGGTGATCGGGAATTGGTGCTCTGCAGATCTGGAGGAGAATGCTTCGTTCATAACAAAGAGTTTTTCAGCGCATTGCGGCCCATGCAGTGCTTTGCAGAGGTCTCCTTTCTTCGAAGACCTTCTTGTGTCTGTTGGCGATTGGACTTTCAACATCTTTAAAGACGGCGAGGATGTTTCACCTCGCGTTCCTATCCTGACAGAAGCAGACGCCCATCTTGACCTCCCCATTCTCCTCCTCGCATTTAACAGCTGGGCGATGGAGTCCGACTCGCCCCGGTGTGCTGCTCATGGGTAAAGCGGACGGGTCCATTGACATTTGGGATCTTACAGATCGATCACATGAGGCTTCTTTGACCGTCAACGTGTCTTCTGTTGCCATATCGAGTATTGAATTTTGGACGAGCAAGAGTACTTCTTGTCGAACCTGGACGCGTCTAACTCGTCCAGATGGCCATCAGCAACTGCTGGCCTGTGGAGATGATTTGGGGACGTTGCATATTCTAGAAATGCCAAGGAGCTTCCGGAACAAGGGCGCTAACGAGACGAACATAATCAAGCTAGTGTTTGAAAGAGAAGTGCAGCGAGTCAAGTACATCGCGTCGAGGATGGCGTTTCGAAAGACTGAGATGGTGCAGAAAAAAGCTGAAGAAGACAGGGTACTCTTTCAGGTGCAACCATTGACAGTCTTAGACTCGCCTTGAGGAAGAAGCTGCAAAGGCAGCCTCGGAAGCTGCACCTCCGTCGGATGGTCCATCTGAAGAGGAGAGGAAGAAGGCGGAGGCGTCTGCTGCCCTTGACAAAGAAGATGAAAAGCTTGAAGCAGAATACAAAAAGTTAGAGGAAGCTTTCAAGAAGCAGCTTGGCATTCCTGACAGAAAGTAGTGAGTTGTTGTGTGTGTTGTAAAGTAGAAGTTCATCTATAACTTTAAAGATTTAGAGGTTTGTTTGAACTGATTCGAATGATGAGCATGGACACAAGTGTTTTGGAGGCACTGCATGCTATTGAGTTATCTTTGCTGCGCTCTGAAGCAGCTCTTCAGCATTTTACGCCAAGGACTGAGAAAAATGTCAATTGTTGGCCCGAAACTGCCATTACTGACCGCCTCAGCAATTCTGCACAACGAAAAGACTCTCAGAAAGCATCTGCTTGCTGAGCTCTTAACGTCATGCAACACTCCTGGTACCCCAAGGACAGCCGCTACGTCCGATGCTTCTTCAGAAGATAGAAGAAGACTTCTTACCAAAATGAAGCGTTTCTTGGCTAAGCAACTTCACGAGTAGCTTCTGTCTTGTTCGAACTAATACTCCCAAGACTGCAACCTGAAGCCAGTTCAGAGGAGAAAAGGAAAAAGATTGTGAGTGACATGATGACGTGAGTCTCAATCCCAACAATGCAGTTCTGAAACGCAAGGATTGACTTTGAAATCGGGCTGCTCAGTGGAGCTAAAACAATTCTCAGGGAGGGCCCATCTTCTCTGGACGTTGCCGAATTGACCCCAATGAAGAAGAACTTATTTGCGGGCGAGGACTTCAGCGCGACGTCTCCAATCCGACGACTGGACGAAGCGTCGTCGGTAGAATTTGAGACCCCATCGCATGTCTATGGCACCGTTCTTCCCATTGCAAACGAAAGCACGATGGGGCAAAGCAGCAGCTCAATTCCAGTGTTTGATGACATCATCGAGCGAGTGCTCTATGGGCCTTTTGCCTCGCCTGCAAGGAGCTCTGTCAAGGTCTCCATCGCCGACTTCCCCGTGGATCAGCAGGAGCTGTCCGTTAGTGCCTCGTTCTTTGACAGACTCGATGTCTCACTCCCACTCCATGAACAAATTGATTCATCCGTCATCCTAGAAGCCTCCGTAAATGGAGGCCATCTGAGCCTTGGGGTTGGGCAGGATTCTCAAGGACTCCAGAATACTCGATCGTCTCTTGGCATGATCGAGCCGCCCAAATTGAGCTTGAAGTCTCCGAGGAAGGCCATTTCTCCTCTTCGGGTATTCAACAGAAGAGAATCTCAGTCGGGAACGCCAAGATCTGCAATCAAACCGCTGCGTGGTCCAAATCCGACGCTGTCGCTGCACACCCAACCCATGGACACTGAGAGTAGATCATGCCCCCCTAATCATTTTGGGCTTTCTCAATCGATTCAACTCGCCCGAAAGCGAACGCCCGCAGCACAAAAGTCGTTCATCCTACCCTTGCATTGATAGCGCAGGGATCGGGAGGGAGATCTCAAAAGCCTTGCGTCTAAGATCCAGACGACGATTTCGGGAAGATCCCAGCCATAACTTGTCATCGAAAATTATTCGGTGTATGTATCATTAACAGCTGTTAAATATTCCTGTTAAATTCTCCCATGTTCAACGGATCCACATGAGCAGAGCCAACGATGTATCAAGTTGGCATCGGAAAATCACGTTCAGGACAGATTCGAGCATCCCCGGTCTTCCGAAGGCCGAGAGCTCAAAAAGCGAAGGCACTCCTCCGGGAAGCCCGTTTGTCTCAAGGACAGTCAAGCCTGCTGCAACCCCGAGAATCGTCGCCGCAGATGTAATCGCATCCTGCTTCTACAAAGAAAACTTTGATCAGGCCGCTATCGAACTCCTTACGCAAGCTTTCCGAGTCGCTGACTCTGACAAGGATGGATCACTGAATGAGGCTGAATTCAGAGCAGCTTTCTCAAACGTCGCCGTCGGATTCTCAAGTGAGCAGATTCAGGAACTTTTCATTCAAGTTGATACCAACTGTGATGGCGTTGTTGATCTTGACGAGTTCCTCAGCTTTTTCCTTATGGACCAAGAGAAGATCAAAGACCGAAACGCCAACTTGTTGGCGTCGCAGCAGCGCCCCATGTCCGCGTCCATGGAGCTCTTTGACACTGATTCTCGTCAATACGGCACAGATTTCTCCGTCCATCAAGGCATGATCGTCAAGATGTGCAACCTCCCTTGGTGCGACGCGTACGCCTGCGCTGGGCGCGATGGGCTCGTCAGCATGTGGTCGACTGACATGACGCACATCAAGACAATCGCAACTGCCCCCCGTTTTGCCCGCCGCGCTTGGATAACCGACCTTTCGTACCTTCCGCGCTCCAAATGCCTTGTCGCGTCGTCGATGGACAACAAGATCCGCCTTTTCGACCCCAACCGCGCCAAGGAGGAGCTTGTCGGGGTCTTCCACAAGCTGTCGCGCCTCCCAATGTGCGTTGACTGCCAGCTCGTTGGAATGGAGGAGCTTCTCACTTTTGGGGACCAGTCAGGCTTTGTCAACCTCAAGGTCCTGACAACGAATTGGCACACCTGCGACGGCATGTTCGACTGCCATGACCGCCCGACTACAGAGAACATTCGCTCGTGGAGCCGCTCGCTGCACACGAACTGGGTGACGCGTGCGATCTACAACGCGGACTTGGTCATGATGACGTCCTGCAGCCTCGACGGCTCCCTCGTTTGCTACGACCTCGACGCAGACAAAACAAAGTGGAGCACCATCGTTAACCCGCGCGGCGTCCTGTACATGGATTGGTCGAAGCGGTGCAGCCCCCCCTCCCCTCCTTCTTTAATGCGAGCAGCTTCAACGCCATCGCCACCTGCTCGCTCGAGAGGGAGGCGCTGCTGTGGACGCCGTACACAAACAAGCCCGTCGGTCGGCTGACGGGCCACTTGGCGCCCGTTCTGCGCGTCATCATGCATGACAACGACGCGCAGATCATCACCCTCAGCGCAGACAAAGAGGTCAGAATTTGGGACGCGCGGACGCAGCGCTGCCTCCAGGCCATCCCCGACGAGGCGCTGCAGGTCCCCGAGAACTCGTGCCTGCAGATTTCGATCACTCTCACCCCCCCCCCCCTTCAGCCTCACGTCGATGTTGTTCGACCCCGCCTCCCAGCAGCTCCTCACCGCCTCGTCGATGATTTCCGTCCGGCGTCGGTTCGGCCCGCGATGTCGCCGGCCCCTCACGCGCTCAGAAAGCGCCTTGACGACGCTTCGCGCGAGGCCTCTAAAGTTCGGTTTGTTGCCATGGCGTTGAACCCCGTGAAGCGTGCGCCCTTTCAGCTTAAAAGCTAAATCGAAAGAAATTTTAGTTGCGGCTGACGACAGCGCCAACGTCTTTTCGTGGCGCATCGCGTCGGGCCGCCTCTGCGGCACCTTCCGCGCGGCCACCCCCACCGACGCGCGCGTGACTGCCCTCGCCTTCGACGCGGCGGGGCAGCGGCTTTTCGCCGGCATGAGCGACGGCGTGATGTGCGCACATCCCCTACAAACAAATTCATTAGTGGAGCCCTTGTTAGATTTGAACGACCCCCCATGTTTTGATGGCTGTCGTTTGATTGCGCAGCCGCGTGTGGAATTATTTGGCGGGGACGTGCCTTCGCGAATTTGCAACGAACCTCTCGGCAGAGATTTCTTGTGGGAATTCGCTTTTATTTAACGTCCTCACACGTCCCCTCAGCCATCATTCATTTTAAGCTCAAATCAGACAACATCATCACAGCGTCGACGTGGTCAAAAGAAGTACCACCCCCCACTCTTGAGGATTAACCCCCCCCCTTTAGATCCTCGCTTGGGTGGACGCTCCGACCGTTCGCTTCTCCACCCCCCCCGCACGTCTCATGGCCGGGTTCGCCCCCTGACATCCAAACTTCTACCCCCCCCCCCCCCTTAGTGCGCACTCAGAGGACATTTCCGACGTAATTTGGTGCCCCCCTGTGGCACTCGCCTCGTGTGGCTTCGACGGCAAGGTCATTCTTTACGTCGGCTTCGCGGTCAAGCACGTCCTGACCCCTCCCACCCCCCCCGTCCTGTCAGACCTCGAAGCGCCCATGCTCAAGGTCCCCCTACAAAAGCTCCTTAGCCCCTCACGCGACCAGCTCTGCTTCCTCCGGCGCCGCGCTTCAATCCTCGTCTCCGCTTCCGCAGGGGGGGGTCTTTTTTTTTGGAACGTCCACTCCGGCGCATTCTTGGGGCGCCGCAACGTCACCTCTTCTCCCATGGGGGGGGGCCGCGACGGCGTCACGGCGATGGTGACGGAGGGGACCAACAGCTTCCTCCTCTGCGGCGACGCGCTGGGGCGGGTGCATTCGTTCGACGTGTCGCAGCTCGACGCGAGCTGCAAGCCGGGGGGGGTCATTGATTTGTATCACTGGGCGGCACACGAGGGCGCCGTTAGGTGGGGGGGGGGGAAGACAGTTGTTTTAAAAGTTTTTGCTCGAAGGGGGATGGGAGGGGGTCTTGTGCTCCACTTCTAACACTAACAGCGCGATGGAGTTTGTTAGCGAGCGCAGGGTCGTCGTGACGGCGTCCTACGGCCGCGAGGTCAAACTTTGGGCGCTCACGGGGCAGGCGATTGGGACTTTCTTTTCGTCGCACTGGCAGCTCGCGGACAACTTCGACGGGGCGGGGGAGGTTGAGGTCGAGGAGGAGGA
>JAIYDP010000331.1 GCA_027487435.1 Verrucomicrobiaceae bacterium
CGCTCTTCTTCGGTAAGGGTGATTCGATATCGGGTAGCCATGTGCATTTCTAGAGCGAAATACTCATGATTACAATGCGAATTAATTATTGTTACAAGATACTAGATATTTGATGATGTTTTCAACAGGGTGCGGATGCGCAGCCGGGTTTTCTTCGCGGCAACCGAGCGGAGCGAGATGGACAGGAGCGAACGCGACATGCCCCAAAGGGGTGCGACCGGCGGGGAGCATCAAAGCCGAGGTAACCGGAATGGCGGATTCTTGTGAGTCCTTTGGGCAGGACGTGTAGGAGCCAACGCCGGATAAATTGACTCACCCCGGCCCCACCGGGGTTCGCCCTACGGGCTCCGCTGCGCTGCGTCCAAAACACCTACAAGCCTTCGGTGTTTTTCGTGGGGATGCAGGGGCATGATGGCGGTTTCTCCGGTGCTGCTGGAGGTCCAGTAGAGGAGGACGTTTCCTTGTTTGTCATAGCCGATGAGTCGCTTGGCGGCGAAGGCGCTGCGTTGGACGTAGCGGGCGAGGTAGCGTAGTGCGGTGCGTCCGCTGCCGGCGTGTTGGAGTTGGACGTTCCAGGTTTTGGCGAGTGATAGGACGTGGCGTTGGATGCCTGTGAGTTTTTGAAAGAGTTCGGGGTGCTGGTTTTTGAGGGTGGTGTGGACGCGACTGCGGAAGCGGGCTGCGAGGGGTTGGTAGTGGATGAGGAATTTGTCTTTGGGTGGATGGTGGAGGGTGTGGTGTTTGGGATGGAAGGCGACGCTGGGGACGATGAGGTGGACGTGGGGATGGTGTTGGATCTGGCGGCCCCAGGTGTGGAGGACGCTGGTGAAGCCAAGGCGGGCTCCTTGGTTCTTGGTGGCGCAGATGTCTGTTCAACAAGCCAGCTCATCCGACGGCGGGTAGCGTCTCATTTTTTCATTTTGGGCTTTTCTCCCCGCCGTGGATGGCCTATTCGTTCGCAAGAGAATGATCAAAAAAATCATAACCGTAATTAGGAAACTGCTTGTCGTGTCTGGTGGCGGATTAGGCGGTTTTGTCGTTGGATGTATTCTTTCGCTCTCTTTTTTCCATGCGAATAAAGCATTTGAGATGCAAACACTTCCGCTGGAAGTGGTCATTCCTGGGACACTGATCTTAGGCATAGTAGCCGGGCTGGTTTACCCAAGATTTTTCAGCTACTATTTTCTTGTCCCCCTTTTATTTTTGACGTGCGAAAAGGAGGACAAAGTTAGAAGATGGGGAATCGAGATCTTGACAATCGCTTATTTTCTTGGATTAGTGGTTTTCCTTTTTGGTGTCATTACATGTAAGTCTTGGATCGTTGGGGCAGGCTTATTTGGCATTATAGTATTCACCATCGGCATCCCTCGCATTCAAGCCGATGCGAACAAGCCGTGAGTGGCAACCGGCGATAACGTCCTTCTTGATTTCAGGCTTCCCCTCGCCAGTGCCACCGCTCCAACGTTGCGAAAGAGAACTTGGCCAATACCATAAGCCGTGTCTGTTCCGATCACGGTCGCGGGTTGAATCTTGTCTTTACTCACCGGCGTGGGTGGCCTATTCTTTCGGCAAGAATTATGAAACTCGTATGGATGCTCATCGCCATGTTGATTCCCGTGCGTGCTGGCGACGTCGAGGCTGCTGTAAAACACTTCTACAATGACTTAGATGCACTCTCGATACGAGGAAGAATCGACGGCGTCGATGTGGAACGCTGTCGCGAAGTGCTGACAACGAACTACAAAGAATCTTTTGTTGGTGCCCGTAAAGAACTTCAAGGTTGGCGGGATGCCGCGAAGAATGATCCTGAGCGCTTTGGGAATCTCAAGCCGCCCCTTACAGAGGGTGCGATCTTTACTTGGGTTTATGAGAGTGGCGAGTTCACTAGCATTCAGGCGGTGAGCGAAGCAGGAGATCGAGCCTACGCGAAGGTGGGAATCCGCTTGAGTCCGACCGAAGGTCAGGATGATTGGGTCGATCTAGTGATTCTACATCGAGTCAACGGACGTTGGTTGATCGATGACATTTTATCGGGCGTTGACGATGATGATCCCACCAGCATGCGGGATCACCTTGTCATTCCTAAAGTTAACCAAGCTGGCACTGGGCAAACTGCTACCCGCCCTGAGTCGAAGTCAGAGGGTAGCGACAATCCACAACCCGAATCGGAGGGGCGCTACTGATAGCGGAAGCCTAGCCTATTCCTTGCAATAGAAATCATGAAAACCAAATTCTCCTTCCTCGTAATGATGTGTCTCCTTCCGTGTGCTCAGGGCGAGCCATTGAGCGAGCATCGCAAGCTAGCTCTTGAACTGGTGGAGCTGATTTCCATCAATCGACCAGACGAAAAAGTATTCAAGAAACAAGTCGCCGAGCATATTGAGCAAGGCATTCCTCAGCTAAATCTTAGCGAGAATGAAGCTAAATTCTTTCGTGAAGCCGCGATGGGCGCTACCAAAAGGGTTACCATGGATCGTGTGACGGAGATGATTGCAGTGGCACACGCCAAGAAGCTCTCAGCGGACGAACTCAAGGTGATCATCGCGTTCTACAAGTCCGATGCAGGGAAAGCATGGCAACGTCAAGGAGGCGCGATCGAAGTCGAGATGAAAGCGCAGATGATGGCGCTGGTGACCGAGGTTCTCAAAGAAACGAAGCAGCGTTTCGAAGAATTGAAGAAACAGAATCCCGAATAACCAAAGGCAGAACTTCATCACCCCGCGCTAATCGAGTTTGCGTTTGGGAGCGGCCACTGCTGGAGGAGCCCCAGGTTTTGGGGGTGGTGGCTGCTCAAGGCGATTCACCTCAAAATCCAATAATTGATCATAAACATTGTTGCTGTCCACTTCCCAGCCACAAGGAATGTTGAGTTTATCGGCGATTTCACGTGCCTTGATGTAGGTAGCGAAACTATTCGGGTGAACCTTAAAAATCACCACGCAGCGCGGTGTTTGTTTCACGTAATTGCAGATATTGTGAAAGCGACCTTGAGGCTTCTCACAATCAGCAAGAGTTGCATCGCCTTTGGATGGATCAAAATTGATGCGAACAAAAAGCTTTGTCCAAGGCTTGTTGTAGGGAACGCTAAGAGCTTGATTGCGCAATTTGAGATTTTTTGAAGCGAAAAATTTGACGATTTTCTCTTGATCGTAAACCTTAACGTCCGCCTTTTTCGGCACTTTCCGCAGTTCACGAAAAAGGTCACGCTCATTGCTGCTAAACTCACTCATGATGACTTTTTTCGCTTGAGTTGGATCGACGAGATGGATCTGATCCTTGTGAGTGTAAATGTAGAAAAGAACAGCGGATTCGGGGATATCGCGACTATTCGGAATGTTCACAACCGAGGGCTGAGGTGCTTTAGGAATCGGTGTTTGATCCAATAGAGCTTTGATGCGATTGATCTCCGCTAAGATTGCGTCCGTTTTTTTGCGTTCTGCGGATTCTTCCTTTTTATGCGTTTCGAGCTTCTTTTGCAAAAAACCCAGTTCTAACAGGGCAGCTTGCTTTTCCTTAATCGATTTCTCTAACAAGGAAAGATCGGCCTCCATTTTACCAAGTTCTAGTGGTGTTGGTTCAGGAGCTTTAAGAAGATCTTCTTGTTTCTTCATTTGATCAAGCAGTTGCTGTTTTTGCCGTTGCGCTGCTTGTAAATCTTCTTCGCTTGCAGGTTTAAGATCATTGAGAAGCTTCTCCACCGCTTGCTGCACATCGGTTTGGAGCAGAATCAGGATTACGATCAGTACCGCAACAACATTGGTCAACGCGTCCATCAGCGAATCCATACTGACGCCTTGTTCGTTCGTTGATTTTTTGCGAGCCATATTGCGTTAAAAGTGTGCTGACTTAATTTCGGAGAAAAAGAGACAAGTCGATCTCCCCTTGTGTGGGAACGGGAATCTTGCCGATGCGAAGGTTGAACTTGTTTTCCGCATATCCGCCGGCAACTCGAAAGGAAGCATTCCCATCGGAACGCATCAGAAATAGTATGATATGTTCGCGCGCGGACTTGGTTTCATTGAATACTCTTGTAAGCTTTCCATCGGTAAGGATTGTGGCGGCAGAGACCGATGTCTTCGTTCCAGACTTATCATGAATGACAACACCATTGGCGTTGCACTCGATGAAAACGACAACGGTGTTGCGGGTGATTCCAGAACCCATCGGATTGATGCGAACTGGCTGAGGTTTTGCATCGGGCTTGATTTTGCGTTTTTCCAGTTCTGCTTTGAGGTCGGCAAGCTGCCTCTCTAGGGTCGGACGTTCCTTCTTTAAGGCGGCGATTTGATCGATGAGTTGCTCTAACATTTTTTGCAACGCAGTATCGGAATCTTTGGGAGGCGTTTTCGTTTCAGCAAGTTGCTTGCGTAGAATGATGCTTTTGTTTTCGAGTTCGCTCAGTTCGACGAAGGCCGTGTTGCGCTGCTTGAGCACTGCTTTGATTTTCTCGAATTCGACTTGTTGTTTTTTAATATCGGCACGTAGTTGTTGATGCTCCTGAGCGCGGGCCAGTTCTTGCGGGTCGCGCTTGTTTTGCTCTTGCGCCTTGATGTCGGAGATAATTTTGATCATCATGGTCAAAATTCCGATAAGGCAGCAAAGGATGCTCAGGAAAGGAAACAGAGAAACTCCGGCTCCGGCTGCACTGGAATTGCGACGCGACATACAGTGTTAAAAAAGATGGATTAACGCGAGAAAAAGCCTTTTTTCTTGATGGTAATGGTTTCCCCACCCAGTTGTTTGAGGGTTTCGTTCAGTGACTCGACTCCCTTATTGAGAGAAGCAAAGTACTCATTGAGCTGCTTGGTAGGCTGCACGAAGGCATTTCGTGTTTCCACGGTGAGTTGATCCACGCTGTGCTGAAATGTCCCTTCCACTTTGGTTTGGTGGGCATCGAGACGAGTTTTGAGCGTCTCACCCACGTCTCGAAGCATAAGGGAAGCTTCTTGCAATTTCACTAAGAATACTTCATGTGCGCGGGAGAGGGAAGCTGCAAAGGCAGGAATGTTTTCGGCCTGGGATAGCAGCAAATCATCGGAAGCACTCTTTGAGTCATTGAGCTTAGGAAGCAGTTTTTCCGAACAGAAGGCATCGATCTCGGTGAGCATTTCCTCCTCTTCTTTTTGCATGATTGCCATGGGGAAAGACATGATCATGGAGAGAATCAGGCCAAGCAATGTCGTATCAAAGGCCACGCCGAGACCACCTGTCAAGGTATTGATCGAGGCTTTCAAGGCCTCTGGATCGGTGGTGCCAGCGGAAAGCGAGCCGACAGCGACCGAGAGGCCTTGCACAGTGCCGATGAATCCGAGGATCGGGATGGCCCAAAGAAAGACCTTAAGCAGAGTGTAAGACCCAGAGATGCGGTTGGCATCGATGTCGGATTGAGAGGAAAGAAAGCTAGATACTTCGCCGTTGTTGTTGCGTTTTTCGAAAAGCTCTAGGCCTTTGCGAATGCGGTTCACCATCAAGCTATCGCGCAGACGGTTGGGGAGCTTGTAGATGTGATCGATAAATCCACTCACGGTATCCGTGGTGATCTCGCTGCCGAGTTTTGCTGGAACGATATCGAGCAACATCGCACGTCGCTGCCGTTGCGTTTTTTTCCATTTCATCGAGAGGATCACTCCTCCCCAAATGAAAAATAGGACTTCAGCATAATTGACCCAGCCACGATCCAAGAAAAGATCGGAAATGTATTTCCCCTTCAGAGGCAGCAAAGCGAGCAAGAATACCGCAGTGATGACGACACCCGCGCCGAGACTGACGAAAAAATTGACATTGGCGTGGTCTTCTTCGTGCCAGCCGCCGCGTTGCCCTTGTGGGGCCGTTGTCGAGGCCGTTGTCGAGGCCGCGGTCGATTTCGTTATCGGTGCTGTTGACGGCAGAAGAGGAATCTGGAATTTGCCATTGCAACCAGGGCAGGAGACAATTTTTCCAGCGTGTTCTTCTTCAGCAGTCATGCTGAGTTGGCAGTGTGGGCATTGAAATTCCATGGACATTTCGTGGTGACGGTGTAATCTTTTGATACCAGCCAAAGAATGTTTTTATTGGGTTGTGAGGCTGACAATGAATACGTTGGCAGTGTCATAGAATTTTTCCAGAGTTTTTTTGGGGAATCATGGGAGTTTGCATTATGAGAAAAATTTTGCCATGTTCTGGAACCAAGAAGCCCACTCGGAAGGAAATGTGATTGCATGAATGATCTTGAACGATGCTGCGTCATCCCCTACTCATTTTTCCCGACACTCCAACGCAAACATCTTCCTCATGAGCCATACACAAGCGTATCTTTCCGACGGCAGACTTTTTTTGCTCCTTGCCGATGGCAAGGAGCGGGAAATCAAATCCAAGTTCGTCGCCGACCTACAGCAGCGCCTGCAATCGATCAAAGAACGTCGCGAATGGAAAGCGAGCGGCTCGGGAGCGCAGTTCGCTCGCGGCGGACTGCCCGGTGGAGCGACGTATGAAGTGGACAACTTCCATCCAAGATTTACGGCCGCATGCTGGGCCACTGACGAGGAAAGTATTTACTACGCCATCGATGCTGGTGACGTACACGGGATTTTTCAATACAACATCGCAGACACGTGCGAACTCCGCATCACACATGGCCCGAACCGCCGATTTTCTTGGTTGGCGGCGCACTCCGATGGCGAACAATTGGCAGTAGCGATCACCCATAGCGACGGCACTGGCAGCATTGGAATCATGCAACCATCGCGGAGCGGAGGGGTGAGAGAAATCACGGAAGGGGATTCCGTTGATAGCTACCCAGCATGGGTTCCGACTGATGATCCATCACTCATCTACCAATCCAGTGGAGTAGCTCGACGCAACGGCGAATGGGCCGGACTAGGTCCAGCTTCGATTCAGAAGCTCAACTTGGAAAATGGAGTCATCGAAGCCCTCCTAGAAGATCCTCATGTCGATTTCCTTTGCCCATCTTATGGAGCGGACGGAATGCTTTATTTCATTCAACGGCCCTACGACTCTGTCGAGCGCAGCAAGCCTCTCGATACCGTAAAAGATGTGGTACTTTTTCCCTATCGCCTCTTGCGTGCGCTTTTTGCCTTTCTCAATGTCTTTTCGGTCTTTTTCAGCGGTAAGCCTCTCAAAAGTGCGGGAGGCCCCCCACGCACGGGCCCCGACCCCAAAGCGGTATTTCTCTATGGCCGCTGGCTTCAGATGCAACAACCCGTTGCTCCCGGCCAAAAGGAAGAGCAAACGTCGGGTGTGCCATCCTCATGGGTACTGAAACGTCTTCAGCCTGGTAACTCTCTTGCCCAAGCCGAGGTAGTAGCAAGCGGAGTCATGGCCTACACTACCACCAGTGATGGTTCGGTCTATTATTCTACTGGCAACGATGTCTTCTTATGGAAAAAAAGCGCCGATCCTCAACGCGTCAGCAAGCTCCCCGTAGTCACCTGTCTCGTCGTGCGATGAAACGAAGCGAAAGATTCTGAGAATTTTTCATGTAGAGCCGAGGTCTAAATGGACTTGGGCGACTACGGTTTCCAGCATGAAACCTACGGTTAATCCCGAGATCCGCAATAGAGCGCCAGACAGTCGCTGCTAGGCGTTGATGTGCAAAGCCTTTCAATGCCACAGTGGGCTACATCCAACGATGCAGTCCCAAGGTCGGAAACGCCTTGCGCAGCAAATGATGGCGGCGATATCCTTAGGATTTCGGGTTTACATGACTTTCTTAGAGGTTCTGCGAAAACGATGATACACAAGGATCATCAGCGGCAACAACCAGCCAGCAGTTCTCGCCAATGTTCTTATAGGCATTTCGCGATAAATGGGCATTTCGCGAAATGTAGAGGCAAGTTTGTTCTCCAGCGAGTTCATAGGCATATCGGGGAAATGGCAAACCATACTGTATTCCGTGGCGTATAGGGCTACGGCTGCAACATAGGACCAAACCAAGGCCAATAAGGTAATGATCACTCTCTTCGAATTACTCATACGGCATAGAAAGAAGAGCAGCAAAAGACTCGTTAGGGTATCACGCAAGATGGTTAAATAATACAGGTCGTCGCAAAGGAAAAAGTAAGAATGATGCAGATAAATTTTCCCCCAGATCCAAGAAAGCACGGTTTTCACACTATCGAAAAAGCATTCCTCAAGCCAATTGATTTGTCTGAGTGGAATGGTCAGCAGGAGAATCAAACAGGGAAGGAACATGGATTTGGCAACAGGACCGAAAACAAAACGAGTCGCGCCATAGAGCATCATGGGCAATCCAAGGCAAGCCAAGCGAGGAACATCACCTAAGCGCAAGGCCATACCGAAAAGCACGATCCCCGAAAAACACAAAAGCCAACCGCGACCATCTTGTTGGATTTCCCCCTGCGCGATGCGATACAAGGCAATAAATGTAGTGAGTAAAAAAACGAGCCATTGATAATCACTTAGCCCTCGTCCAGATACATCTTCGTACCTGTAATTTTGCAGATATTCCACGATCGTAAATGACATTCTGCCATGCATCATACTCACAGGAAGAAGTAGTACAAGCGCAACGCCGTAGCCGATCAAAAGCGACCACGCCAGCCAAGAGTAGATCTGTAATGAAGCGGTATCTTTCTGCATCGTGAAATGATAGAAACCATGCGAATGTTAAGATGACAAGCTAGATGATAAAAAATCCTGTCGTCTTACCACCAACGCGCAGGGGTGATGAACCATAGCCAATGGTTTCAACCGACAAAATTCAAACTTGCTAAGACGAAAACCAAAGCGCGAGTTACATACGAGAATCCGTTACCAGTCGAAGCGCATCTGATGTTCTACTGACTCAACCTATCAAAATCAAACGTGGTGGCTCTCCTTCGATCGGATCTGGGGCGCGATGTATGCACGGCGTCACCGGATTTCCGGGGTAGTCAACGGCGATGCGCCAGAGATGCCCTACGCCAAAGCTGAACATTCTCGCATCGGGCAATGCCTCATAATGCAAGTCGTAAAAATTCTCGGTGAGATACTCGAGAAAACTCTCATCATCTGCTCCACCAAAATCCTCGAGTAAGGCTTTGCGCACAGCAGGAATTTGGGCGCGAGGAATGACATCTTCATGGCACACGCCAATGCTCGATGCGCCAGCATAGGTACACAGATACGTATCAGCCACGTCGGTGGCACGATCTATGTGAAATGAACAAACATCCGTGCGCATCAGCCCTTGCTGATCATGGCCGATGTATCCGTTGACACAATCGATCTCAGCATCCAAGCCATACTCTTGCAATTGCTCTTGATCCCGAAGCATTGTCTGGATCGCTATTTTCCCGGCTTCGCTCACAGGCAGGGCGAGCAGTTCAGCGCGGTCAAGCGTGGTGATGCCGCGCTCTACACGGAGGTGGCGTATCACTTCCGCAAAATCACCTTCTAGGGAACGTTTCAGACACAACGCATTGATACCATCGCGCATCGGCGTTGAAACAAGTTCCTCAATGCTGTGTACGTAGCGCACATAAGGATCATTAGGCGGCGCAGAGTTCATGCAGGATTTCTTACGACACATTCGCAGAGCATTCCAGCCTTTTGATGTTCATGAGAAAATATCCCGCATCGCCGGCTTGTATCCCGTGCCATGCGCAAATGATGTTTCAACGCTCGATGAATCATCGTTCACAAAGATTTTTTTCCGTGCAATCCTTATCTCGTTCCTCATACTTTTTCCATGAAGTTTGCTATATGCAATGAAACGTTTGGTTCCATACCACTTGTGGAAGCGGCTCGTCTTGCCCAAGAATGTGGCTATACTGGTTTGGAAATAGCGCCCTTCACTCTGGCTCCTGAGCCTGAGGCGATCAATCTAGAGACGGCAAGACTATGGGGGCAGCAAGTGCGATCAGAAGGGCTGGAAATCGTGGGGTTGCATTGGTTGCTCGTTACGCCATCTGGCTTGCATCTCACCACTCCCGATGAAGCAATTCGTCGTAGAACATTGGATTTCAGCCGACATTTGGTCGATCTTTGCCATGCGATGGGAGGTTCCATCATGGTTTGGGGCTCTCCAAAACAACGAAACATCGAGCCTGACTGGGATCGGACAGATGCCTCAAAACGAGCTGCCGACCTTTTCCGCGAGCTCTCTGATCATTGCCAACCACTCGGAGTGACTCTAGCTCTGGAGCCGCTAGGTGCCTGCGAAACCAATTTCCTCACCAGTGCGGCGGAAACGATCACGTTGATTGAGCGCATCGATCATCCGCATTGCCGATTGCATCTCGATGTGAAAGCGATGAGTTATGAAGATCTCAGCATCGCTCAAGTCATTCGCAACAGTAAGGAATACACAGTCCATTTCCATGCAAACGACCCAAACCTTCGCGGCCCGGGCATGGGCGAAGTGCCCTACGAACCTATTGTGGAAGCGCTCCGCGAAACCCAATACGATGGCTGGATAAGTGTGGAGGTTTTCGATTACTCGCCCAGCCCTGTAGAGATCGCAAAGCAATCACTCGACAATTTACGTCATTTTTTTGGCTGCTGATTGACCTTGTTGGCCAAGGAGAGAAAAGATCCGTAGATGCAAAAAAGTGAATAATCCACCTCCGAAGCACCGTATTCACTGCGCGTTGAGTTGTTTTTATCCATTGTTCGATCACATGCTTTCATTCATTCGTCACATACTGACCTTGATACCTGTGATGGGAATGGCTTCGTCTCAGATCTTTAGCAACGATCTGGCTCTCGTTTGTATGACAAACCCTCAGTCCAGAAAACACCATCACTGCTTTTAAAAAATCACATTTTACTCAATATGAATCGCCATCATTATTACCACCAAGCAAAACACGCTATTGTCCTATTGGCCGTTTCGACCTTGCTTTTATGCCAGCAATTTCCTCTATGCGCCGCTGATGTGGCGGGACAGGAAATTCTTTTTCCCAGTGATGCCTTTGCCAAGCTCGATACCTTTGAGGGCGTGAACCTAGAAGATGCCGATAAAAAATTCAAAGCAAACGATTTTAACGGCGCTTATGCTTCCTACAAAGCCTACACCTTTGAGTTTACCAAAAGCAAAGCGATGCCCTACGTGATGTTGCGTCTTGGACGTTGCTTGCACAAGACCGACAAGCGGAATGCCGCGATCAAAGCGTATCAGGAGGTGATCGATTTTTTTCCTGATGATGTTCGCTACGCTGCTGCGGCCATGTATTACATCGGTGAATGCCACGGGCAAAATGGCGACGAAGAGAAAAAGACTGCGGTCTGGGCTCGCATGGTCAAGGACGACGGCTACGTCACTCAACCCAATTCTGGCACGGCTCTTAGCCATCTCGGAGCTGCTATGGAAAAGCTCGGCAAATTTAACGAAGCCGCAGAATACCAATGGCGTACGGCTGTCGCTTTCCTTAAGACCAATCCGAATGCCGCCGCAGCAGCGCGCAAGGCGGTCATCGCGCACTATGTCGGACTGAATCCCAATCACGATAAACTCAAAGAATTCTACATCGCAGCAAGTGGTTTCGATGGTGCGGGCCGGAATACCGACAAACCAGAAGAAGATGTTCGTTACTGGCTAACGGTTTTGGATGCCGCACTCTCAATGACCGGTGAGGCAACTCCCCGCGAACAAGCATGTCTGTATTGGGCAGCAAAAATGGGCGATCGCTTCACCGATGATGACGAATTGCGCCGCCGTTGGTGCGATGCGCAGTTGGTTCACGAAAAAGACCCCTCAGCTTGGTTGGCTCGGATGGAAAAACAATATGCTGCCAAACCTTCATCGATCGCACGCATCTTGCAGTGGTGTGGCTATTACAAGGCCGACATCAAGGGGCGCTCTGCGTTTTTTGAAAATAACACCAAGAACTTGTTAGCCAGCATGAAAGCGATTGAATTGATGGAACTCATGGGGAAATTACGCCATCCTCTACAAATGCACGCAGAAGCACAAGCCGTCATGCGTTCGATCAAAGTAGCTGATTTAACTGATGAGGAAATGAATCGCTTCGTGATGCTTGCCGCTGACTATCAACTCGAAGAGCAAATCCTCAGCCACATTTCCCGGATGAAGGATGCATTGTTTGCCACAAAAGTGCGCTTCGATTATTACCTAAGTCGTAGCCATCGTAACCCGCCGAATATGGAGAAGGCATTAGCAGAAATTCCAGAATTGATGAAATCTCCGAAATACGCAGAAGGCCTCGCTTGGACAAAAGCGACACTTCTGCAAGGACTAGGACGTCACGAAGATGCGATCACGGCCTTCCGCGCGGCAAATCGCCAGCCAGATTCCACTTGGGAAATTTCCAAGTGCCTTGTCGCCCTCAAGCAATACGACCAAGCGATCAAATCCGTCACCGAATTGGAATCGGTGGGTGGTGCTACAGCATCGAAAGCCGCTTTCCAAGCTGCGGAGATCTATCGAATTTCGGGCGACAAAGGCCGCGAAGTGTCACAGCTCCGCTCGGTCATGAAACGCTACCCGAAAAGCACCGAATCCAGTGAGGCACACAATCGTCTCGAAAGTTACGGCGTTGCCATGACGGGCGGCGAGGCCGAAGCTGAGAAATGACATGATTCTCTTGAAAGATCCTACAAAAAAATTCAGTAACTGCCGCGCATCGCTCATGCGAGAGGCTCACAAAATCAAACAATTTTCTTAGTCCATGAATCACGCTTCCCACAGTTCCTTTGGTTTCTGCCCCTCTCTTAGGTCACTGGCCATTGCATCTGCGCTTTTTCCGATTTTTTCTGGAATCCTTCTCGCGCAAGAAAATGCCGATACAAGCAAACCCCGTCCACGGGTCGCTGCTGATGTCGATCCACAGGCCAAGCTCTTGTTTGATAAGGCGATGGAACTCATGGATTACAAGCAGTATGAGCGAGGCCTCGCGATGCTCAATACCGTCGTGCGCGATAACCAAGGCTCGATCCTTTCTCATCAAGCTCACATGGCTATGGGTAAGCACTACCTTGATCAGCGTGCCACCGCTGAGGCGCTGAGCCATTTCATGTTGCTAACACGCGTGCTCGATCCCGTGCCTGGTGAAAAACAACCGGAAGCACTGGAAGCTCTCTATCATGAATCGCTCTTTCAAGCCGGATTTGCTCAATACCAAGCCGGTCAATATGCCGCAGGCTTCCCCTTGTTTCGCCGTCTCACAGAAGTGGCCGGAAAAACCAAATGGGCGAACCAAGCGTATTTCTACATCGGCATGAGCCACTACCAAATGGGCAATTGGAATAAAGCGATTGATTCGCTTTCTCTTGTTGGCACCGAAGTCGAAGATGCGCAAGGTGATGAACTTGGACGCATCGAAATTGGCCAGCGTTTCTACGCGAAAATCGCCGATGCCGATATCCCCGTGATGCGGAAACTTGGTCAGGATGTTAAAGCTCAGGTCAAGGTCAGCAGTGGCGATACAGAAACCATCACAGGTGCCGCTGTTCCTGGCAAACCTGATGAAATGCTGGCCTCTGCCCCTACCGCTCTTGGTGATGCCAAACCGAACGATGGCATTCTGCAAATGGTCGGTGGCGATACTCTCGAAGTAACCTATCTCGATGATAGTACGCTCGATGGCAAAAAAGGCGTTGCCCGCACGGGAAAAGTCCGCGCTGTAAGCACTGGCACTGTAGGCTTTTATCTCGGAGATAACTCCACACCTGCCTACATCGCCTATCCGGGACAACCTCAAGTAGTCATCCTGCGCGATGCTGATCTCGATACGTCAGCCCAAGCAGAAACCATCACGCTTACGGTGAAATCGATGTACAAAGTCGAAGCATCTGCCGCTGCGGAGGGCGAAGAAATGCTCGATATTTTTGCGCTGAAAGACGATGAAAAAGACGCATGGACGGAACGCGATAGTCTCACGATCACCCTCACGGAAAGCGGTGCAGGTGCGGCGATACGCACGGGAATGTTTCTCGGGAAAATTCAACTCGCTCCTTTTAGTGACGGCGATACTATCGACAAAGCCGACCAAATTTTGCATACCGCAGAGCTCGATGAGCTTTCCGTTTCCTACACCGATCAGGTTCATCTCTATGGCGATGAAGAGCGCGTAAGTGAGACTCGCATCAAAGTTTCAGGTTCGGTCAATTCTGGTGTCACAGCAGATCAGTATGTGGTGTTTGAGGAGTTACTCAAGGCACGTAAGGGATCGGTTGAAGCCGAAGCGCTTGTCGGGCTAGGGGCCATCTATAAAGATATGGGCTTGGATCAACGCGCTGGACAACGTGCAGGTGAGGCATTGGACAAAGTTGATCCCATCATCATGAATCGCCAGAAACTCCCCGGCGATCTCGTCGAACAGGCATTCAAGCTCAAATGGGAAAGCGAGTTGTTGAAAAATGATTTTGCCGCAGCTACCGCTACATGCTTGGCGTTCAATCGCCTTTACCCAGAATCCGTACTTGCCGATCAAGCGCTCATGACATTAGGGAGGAGTCTTTCCGATCGAGGCGAATACAAACAATCGGTAGAGGTCTATGGACGCGTGCTACAACTGGAAAATCCGATATCCGCAGCGGAAGCGCAATTTCGCATTGGCGAAGTGCTGGCTCGTGAAGCGGAAGCCCTGGCCGTTGCTGCGGATGAGCACAATAGCAAGTGGGGCAAAGCAGGCTTGAACAAAGCCACTGCTTTGCAAAATCGCATGAGTCCCGCGATCGCCGCTTACCAAAAAACCTATCAAACGTATCCGGAAAGCTCCTACGCTGCCGAGGCGCTGGGCCGTGTAGTTCGTCACTATGTCGAGACCGAAAGTTTCGCCCAAGCTGCGGATTTGTTAGATAGTGTCTTCAACGACTATCCTGATGCCGCGTTTCTCGATGAAATGTTGATGCTGTGGGCAAACGTCGGTTTCCGCATGGGAGACACCGCAACCGCGAAAGCGAAACTGCAACAGCTGATCTTTGATTATCCATCCAGTCAGCACGTTGCCGAGGCGAGGAAAAAATTGGCAGGTTTGGAAGGGAATAAAGAAAAGGAGAAAGAAGAATGAAATCACGTCTCATGCTCCCTACCAGCGGGATGCTCGCTGGAATGCTTTTGTTAGGCTCGGTAACGCTTGATGCTGCGAGCTTTGATGAGCAACGTTCTGCCATTGCCGCGTCTCTCGAATCCCAGTCGGAAGATGCCATCCTCAATCTGCTCAAGGCTGGTATTGCGGAGAATCGTCCGGCACCAGCTGTCGCCCTTGCAAATGAATGGTTGCGCCGGAACCTCCCCAAAAATCCAGCTCTACTTTTTCAGGCAGGACGAGCTGCCGAACTCAGTGGCGAATTCAAAGATTCCGTCGCATTCTACCAACAGGCACTCAAGCTCGCAGATCCAAAATCTGCCGAATCTGGCGATGCGATCACAGCCGTTTATACACTTCTGATTCAACAACTCGACAACCCGAGCGGCGCTTTTGCCTTCGGTTTGAACGAGGCCAAAACTCTCGCGATCAATCCGCGCTTCCGCCAGTTCGACCGCTGGTTTTTGGATCAAGCAAAAACAAGCAACGACCGTAGTGCCGTAGCCTCACGTCTGCTAGCCTCATTCCAGTCGGGTGTCACAGCCGAGCAAATTGTTGCTCTCTATCACATCGATCTTCGATGGTTGGTCGATTCCATTCGTTCCGTACGCTATGATGTGAAAGCAGATCGCTTTACACCACAGTTCGTCAAGGATGTGAAATCTCTCGCCCCATTGATCACATCCGACGAAGAGATGCGTTCGTTGCTCGATTGGTCGGTTTCTGTTAAGGCCTACAACATGGCGAAAATTGACGGCAAAGAGGCCTCCCCTCCCCTAGCTGAAGCAAAGGTTCTGATGGAAAAGTTTCCTGCCTATGCTGCTATGATCCAGACCGATTGGGCGGGCGGCAGCAATAGCCAGCACTACCGTGATGATCCGAAAAAATATTGGACACATGAGACAGAAGCGAAAATGGCACCGATTCGTGCCCTGCTGCCAAAGCTTTCTCCACTTCAGCAAGCGGATCTTCTCCGCACTTGGAGCAGTGGTTACTACGCCAGTGGCCCAGAGGTTTTTTCCGCGCAGCAAGCTCTCGCTTTTACGCTTGCGAATCCTGATACAGTCAATCGCAAGACAGGCCCAGCCTTCGTATTTGGCTGGGATAAATTACCCTTAGCTGAAGTTCAGAAATTAGCCCCGATTCTGGCACTAAATCCTTCTCCCGAAGCTTCGCTAATTCGCTCGATCGCCACCGCTGGCACCAGCAAAGATCTCGATCTAGCATTGTCCGCGCTTCTCGGATCTGAAGCATGGCGCCTCGGCCCCGCAGAACTAAACGGAGTCTATGCTGACCGTCTCTGGCACTGGGCTGGCCGCCCCGGCGGTAACGCCAAGCGTGATGAAGCTGTTTCGAAATCCAAAGCATTTCTCGCCACCATAGCAGCAGATCCCGATGCCAAGGCTCCACCAACTCAGCGCATTGCTGCCTTCCAAGCACTGTTGGACGACTTCATGTCGCCTGCCCCGAAAACACTTTCGATTCGATCGACTCTAGCCAAACAACTGCGAGTAACTCCCGAAGTTATTCCCCAGTTAATCAAAGACCCTCGACCTGAAGTTCAAACTCTCGTTCGCGAGATCTTGCCCACAGATTTTATGGGACCCGATACGGCATTGAATCCAGACCGATTCGATCCAGCGATTCTTCGCAAGGCCGCACGTCAGGGTGGTATGGAATATCTAAAAAAGCGCAAGCCTGCCGACTTCATTCCACATGCACTCGAACCTGCTTTGCGCCAAGCAGTAGCCGATTCTTTAAAACAAAACAAAGCGGTAAACTGGCTAACGATCGCTTGGATCAACGCGCAATTTCCTGAAAACAATGCCGATTCCGTGAAGCTCATGGAAGAGTTGTTCGCCTCGCCTGTTTTTGCGACTCTATCTCCTGAAGCCCGCTTCGCCGCTCGTTCCTGGTTTGGCGACAAGGCTATGACCCCAGCGCAGTTCGCCCAATTGCAATCCGTGGATCCGAAGCTTGTTTGTAAAGACCTGATTTCGTTGCCGAAGGAAGCTGATGCCGTAGCGACAACTGCCGCAATGACCAAAGTGATCGAAGGCCTACGCAAAGCGCCATTTTGGGTGGAAATCGATGGCTTAGAAAACCTTGCAGTTCTGAGCGACCAAGTGTTTAACGATGAAAAAGTCCAAGCTCTGAGTGTCGAAGTCGTTGACTCCCTCCGTTCTACCGTGGCTCCCCCCAATTTCAGCATTCGTTACTTTACTAGCGTAGCAAAACGCAAGGACTCCACGACCTTGCTCCGCAGTTCCATTTACCTGTGGCGTGTGGTTTCTGTTCACCATCGCGACTATCCGAAATTGCTGACCCTCGCGGAATCTTTACTCGAAGAACAACCCTCTGCTGCCAGCACCCTCGCGCTTGGAGGACTTGCAGCTATGGATCGCCATAAGCAAGGGCACACATGGTTCAAGCGCGAAACCGACGCACCTTTGCTCAAATCCATACGTGGCAAAGCAGCAATGAAGCTGGGTCTTGTCGTTATTCCGGTGGCGGTCGATCACCCATCGTATCCTGTCTTTCAATCGCAAGCAGAGTGGCTCACCGGCAACGAGGATAGCGCGTGGATACAACTCGACACCCATTGGGATGCCTTTGTTCAAATGCATCGCGAACTTTCGATTCCTTACTTGATGTGGACGCTGCAACGCACAATTTACGGACGTGACGAAGCGCGTCAGCAAATGCTGATCAAGTCCCTACTCGATTGGGGAGCAGTAACTGGCTCCCCTCTCACTCCTACGGAAAAGGCAAAAATCGATATTGCCTACGGCGACATCGCGTTACAGCGAGGCCAAATGCGTGAAGCTCACGAAATTTACGTTCGGGTGCAAAAAAACTCAGCCTATGCCAATCTGATCGTGCGCCATGAGGCCGGCCTGCGTCGTGCACGAGCAGAACGTATCGCGAAAAATTTTGACGCCGCTCTGCAAACACTCGCCGAACTTGAATTAGAGCGCGTGCCAGAAATTTGGACAGATGCTCGTTATGCGCGTGCGGAAGTAAATTTCGATATGGAAAATTTTGATGATGCGAAGGATGACATCGATTCCATCATTGCACGCGATCCCAATCATGCGGACTCACGGATTTTGTTAGGAAAAATCCAACTGAAGCGGCAGAAACTCATGGAAGCCACCGAAGTGGAACTTGGTTCGGCGACTGGACAGAAATCTTTAGTACCTGGAGAAAATTTGAAGGTTACCCTAAGCGATCCGACGCTCGCCGTTTCTGGTGCCGGCACCGAGATTGAGGTTGTCGTTTGGGCGACCTCAGGTGACAAGGAAACGTTCTTCCTCCGCCAGTTTGGCGATGAAAAAACCAAGTTCCGCGGAGAGGTTGCCACCTCGCTGGGCTCCCCCACCCCAGGGGATAACAAGCTCCAAGTCCTAGGCAATGACGAGGTTTTCTATGCATATTCAGAGACATTTCTTGCCAAAATGAATCTCACCGATGCAAAACGCGGGGGACCCATCACGATCGCATCCGATGCATCGCTCATGGCCTCAGCCCGTAAGCTACTCACCGAGGCAGAGCAACGCAGCGCCGACATGCAACTCCTCATGGAACAAGTCGGCGAGGGCGCTAGCAGCGAAGCAGCCAAAGCTCGAATCGCCGCTGGGGAGGGCAAAATCGATCACTCACGCCACATCGCTACCATCGCCAAACCCGGGAACCCGATCCACGTACGAGTCTCCGATGCGGATCGCTCCCGCACAGCGGAAATCGATGAACTCACCGTCAGTGCCAGTAGCTCAAGCGGCGATTCCATTTCTCGCATCACTCTCAAGGAAACTGCAACCCATTCGGGCATTTTCGAGGGAACCATTCCCACCACTGGAGCGCAGGCCAGTGCCTTCGCCCAAAACTCAGAGCCAGGCCGAGCTCCGAACATGGTCATTAGTCCGCGCAGCGATTACCCCGCTTGGCGGCCTGTCTCGATCAAAGGAGCCATTCCTGATTTCACCGTCGATCTCAACGACAACTTGCCCCTCGACGCACTCACCATTTCCGCTCGCGAACCTGCCGCTGGGCTCACTCACATCATCGTCCAGACCGCGATGAACCCAAGCGATTGGACAAGTGTCGCCACTTTTCCCGCCAGTGCCGTCGCTCTTGCAGATCCATGGAAACCATCCGTCACCGTCGTCAACGAGGATGCCCGCAACCACCACCACGGTGCTCGCTCGGTCTATGAAATCGAAGCTCTCCGCGCCCACCTTGCTGGCGGTTGGCTCGTCCATCAACCGCAAATGGCCATCGCCAAAAATGTCACTGGAGTATCGACAGCCCTGCCGCAATCCATACCCACCGATATTCAATGGAGACGCAGCGGCACCCAACCCAATCCCGCCGTTGTCGTCCGTTTTCAAGCCTACTTCCACGAAAAAGAAAATGTAA
Organism: Verrucomicrobiaceae bacterium; assembly: GCA_027487435.1. Lineage (GTDB taxonomy): Bacteria > Verrucomicrobiota > Verrucomicrobiia > Verrucomicrobiales > Akkermansiaceae > UBA956. The sequence continues at coordinate 19,410 of JAIYDP010000331.1, forward strand.
CCCGCCGCTTCGCCCTCGATCTCGGGAATATCCCCGATCTAAAAATTCCCAAAGACCAACAGCGCCAAACCCAGCCCGCTGAGTTCCTTATCGCAGTCAACGGCAAGGTCATTACCACCAAAGATCAACGTCAACTCCAAGGAGAAATCAACCTCAACCCCGGCATCCACAAAATCGAAATTTGGGCAACCGGCTGGCTCTCCAACATTGGCTTTGGACGTGACCTCAAACTCCGCGCGAACCTTGTCGATCCGGCCAATCTTACCGATTGCCCAGATTCCTACTTTGACCCCACTACCTTCCCTCCTGGGCTCACCGATCAACGCAACGCCCCCGCCGCCATCACTGCGAACTCCGACTCTACGGAATTTACGGTTAAGTTCGCCAAAGATTCCCGTGCCCGACTTATCCGCCTTGTCATGGTCGCTCATCAAGGTTCTGTTCCCGCCCTGAACAAACTTTCCCTCACTCAACCTGATGGCACAAACATTCTTCCTGTCGCCAAGGACTTTGCCGAGCTCAACAAGAACGACACGTTGGAGATTCTTACAGGAGACAAAATCTCTGTCCGCTACGTCGATGATCGATTCATAAGCAAAACTCGCGAACGTCAGGAACGCCTCCTTGATGTTTACTTTACAGACGCACGAGTCGAGTTTGCCGATATGGAACCGCGCTTCGACAGTCGTCACGGCGAGGACATGCCTTACTATGAGAAACTCATCCGCTTCCTCCACAACGAGCCGCTTTCTCTCGCCATTCACGATGCCGACATGGACTCCTCCGTAGTACCGGACAAAGTGAAAGTTTCCCTCGAATCCGCCACTGGAACCAAGGAATTCGAAGCTACTGAAACAGGTGACTCGACGGGTATTTTCCAACTCACCGTCACTCCCGTATCTAACACCGCAAAAAATGAGATGGAATTCCAAGTCGCCGATGGCGGCATGATCACGGCCCGCTATATGGATCAGGAAAACAATCGCCCCGGCGTGCCAACGCCTCGCGTTGCGACGATCAAACACGCGGCGTTCGTGACACCAGAGATTTTTCTATCGCATTGCAGTGTGACTCCTTCCCAAAGCTCCAGCATGCAACATCTGCATCATGGATTTGAACCATTTAACGCGAAAAACAACCAAGAACGACTCAACACTCTCGATAAAGTGATGCCGCGCTGGCAGTTGAATCACTCAATGTTACCCGACAATCAGGCACCCGAAGGAGGCTTTCAAGTGGCTCTCGGCCAACGGGTTTATTTGGAACTTCTTGCACCGCAACTCGCACTGGGCGTAGCATCAAACGTCTCTGTTTACGCCCAGACCGATGCAGGGCGAAAAGCTGCTGCGGCAACAACGGAAGGCTTCAACATCAATGCTCCAGGAACAATTCTGTTAGATGGATGGTTAGGCTACCCGCTGGGAATGAATGATCCCTGGAAATCCGTTCCGCTACTACCCATTTATCAGGCAGAGTCACTTACAGGGATGGGAGAAAATGCCGATCTAGACCGTTTCCGTCTCTCAGTTCCCTTGATCTTGGGCACGCTCCCTTCTTACGGCGCGTTGACCGCAGCGGAACGCTATGAGCTAGTGAAAAAAGCAAGAGAATCGTTAGACGAGTCGGAGTCTGTGGAGTCGTCCATTAGTGGGCTTGTCGTTAGCCCCGGAGAGCGCATACATTTCGGTTTCCGTTACACCGATTCTCAGGGCAAAGAGCAATGGATCACAGCTTCCGCCCAAGTCATAACGCACCCTGTGTTTGACATAATGAAAGAAGATTACCGCACCCCTTTGACCAGCGCTTTTGTTGGGGAAAACCTTAACCTTCGCGTTGTGGATTTTGGTGCAGACATTACCGATGCACCCGACATAGTGAGTGTGCTCATTCAGGCAAAATCAGGTGCCAAACATAAGTTGGAGCTTCACGAGAGCGGGCCACACACGGGTATTTTCAAGGCAGGCTATCAGCTTTCTTATGCCGATGCGAAACAGCAAACAGAATCGAAACCCGATGGTGCTGAAACTACGCCTCATGACGTGCGCAATAACGGCTTTCCCGTCATGTATGGCGACACGGTCGCTGCCCGCTACACTGACTCAAAGGGGATCAAAACCGACATTCTTCAAGTGACAATCACCAAAGGGGCAGATGGCAGCATCGAACCATTTTCCAAAAAATACGACGACCCACAGATTGCCATGCGCACGCAATTTTCGCTTGCGGAAGCCTACCTCGAAGTAGCGAAACGACACCGCAAGCTTGAGGAACATGATGCGGCGGCACTTGAATACGAAAGTGCCAAGCAGTTGCTTTCCAAGGCGATGGATCAGTTTACCGATCCAGAAACTCGATCACACGCCGAATATTTGTTAGGCACGCTGACCATGGAAGAAGCCGACGCCACGAAGGAAGCGGAGTTAAAAGAAACTCGCTATCGAGCGGCTCTATCACGTTTCCTCAACGTTACAGGCAGCTATGGCCAAACGCTACATGCATCGAAGGCGCAGTATCAAATTGCTACAATCTATGAGCGATTGAACGAACCTGAAATTGCCGCGCAGGAATATGTGAAGCTCGCTTACAAGTATCCCGATTCCGAGTTCCTCGCCACTTCGATGGCACGCCTCGGCACACACTTCCTCAAAAAGGCCTCCGAATATGAAGCTCAGGCGAAGCCCCTGCTGGAAAAGGCAAAGGCCGAGGAAAACAAGGACGCGAAATTTGAAGGCGATGCGCTAACGAAAATGGCAGTCGCTGAATATCTTAAGACCGCGCAGATTTTTGGCCGACTGCAACAACGTTTCCCCAGTGACTCGCTTGCGGGCCAAGCGGGACTCCGTGCGGGTCAGGCCTTCATGCGAGCTGGCAAACATCAAGAAGCCGTCGATGCCTTCCAGCGCGTCATTGCAGAACAGGGGTATGATGGCAAAACCATTCGCGCTCAAGCCATGTATTGGGTAGGTATGAGCTACCAAACTCTCAAGCAGCCCATGGCCGCTTACTCAATCTTCAAGCGGTTGACCTACGATTTTCCCGAAAGTGAATGGGCTGCTTTCGCACGCGCTCAACTCTCTCAAGAAGGGTTGCTCGATCTTGAAAGCAAATTAGAACTCGAACGATTGGAGGGTGAACAACGATGATCTTGAAACACCAAAATAACGCATCCATGATCTTTCGATATCTCATAGCCCCCTTCTCCTTGGCTTCCGCAATTGCAGCGCCCTTGGATGACCGGATCACTGCATTCAAGGCCGCTCCGACCCAGACAGAAACGGCTGTTGGTGAAATCCTTGAACTCGGTCTTACAGAACACCGGTCGGCACTCGCATTTGCCGCAGTAAAACCATGGCTTGCTGCCAATGCTGCTGAATCCGCAAAACTCCTATTTGCCTCGGCGCAATCCGCAGAACTCGCTGGCGAATGGCGGCAAGCGGTCAGTTTTTACCGCAAGCTTCTGAAACTCAAAAATCTTGATGCCGCTACTGCAGGTGCCGCGGCTCCAAGGTGCTATCGATTGTTGATCAATCACCTCGGCGATACAGAATCAGCTTACCTCTTCATGCGTGAAGAAGGTATGCGTCTCCGCGCTTTCGGTAACACCCGCAAGTTTGATTCATGGTTTTTGGCTAAAGCCGACGAGCGCAAGGACCTTACTGCGATTGCGCAGTGGCTAACGATCATTCATCAAAGTGATGAACCACGCGATGCCTATGAGGGAGTTTTGACAAAATTGTTAGACGATCTCGAAACGTTCACCTACAAACAGCCAGAGCTCTTTATGGAACTCAAGGCACTCGCTGCCGCGAAACATACGACTCCCATCGTCAAGGCAAAGCTGGAGTGGGTCATGGCGGTAGTGCCGTTCTCGACAAAAATGGCAGAGGCCCTCGGCGCGAAACGTCCAATAGCCGACTCCATGATGGACGCACCATTGCTGGCCGCGAAGCAATTGATTGCTGTCGATCCCTTCAAAGGCTCGATTGTCGTCGCACGTGGTTGGATGAATTTTAATGCCGGAGATTCTGGATTTTTTGCAACCTTTACGAATCCTCGCCGCGCAGATAAGGCAGCTCCATTACTTGCCGTGTTGCGCACGCTGCCGATAGAGGATGCTCGCGCGCTCGTCCATCTCCAAGTAGCCGCCGCAAAAAATCGCATGATTGTTCCATATTTGATTTCTAACGAAGAATTCAAAGCCTTGACCACAGAACGTCCGGAACTTGCCACCGCACCTACTCCTGTCAAATCGGGGAAAGCAACAATTGCGGTTGATCCATCACTTGCTAACTCACGCGAACTTCTTGCACTTCCAGCAAACGCCGATCCCGTTGCCGTCGAAGGCGCTTTTCAATCGGTCATCGAACGAGTAGCCAAAGCCCCTGCCGGTTCCAGCGTGCTAGCCGTTGGTGCAGTGGCGAAACTTCCCACATGGTCTGATGCCAACCGGCAATCGATTCATTCACTTTTCACCGAACTCGCTCCTCTAGGTAGCTACCCGAACAAGAATGGATATGAGGCATTAGCCTTGCGTGTGATCAACGAGGCTTCAACGGCAACATCCACCAGTCATCTTCAAGCCCTCGCTCCCGGTCTATGGGCAGCTGCGGTTGCCTCGGACGATGTTCGTATTTTCAGCGCGGCAGACGCCTATGCCAAACTCGCGGGGAAATCTCTCACTGACGGCAATCCATCGCTCGCGATGACTTTCGCGAGAAGCGCTACGCAATCGATCGCATCGCGCAACGTCAAAGAACCGAAGCTTCAAGAAATTCTTGCCAGCCTACGAAAAACAGCTGGAACAGCTGCCGCTGCCATTGGTGCTGTAGAAATTCCGGTTGACCCAACTGATCCTGCGTATCCCATCTACAAATCGAACTCGGAATTTGTTCTCGGCAATCTCGATTCCGCTTGGCAACTCTATCTCGCTCATGCAGATCGACTTGTTCCTGTACTGCGTTCACTATCTGTGGAATACCCATTCTGGCTGCTTCAGCGAAACATTGAAGAAAACCGCGATCAAGATGCCGAAAATTTGATCAAGGAACTTACCATCTGGTCTCGCCAAGCCGAGGGCACCTTCAGCCTTGAACAAGATGGCCGACTCAAGATTGCCTATGCCGACCTCGCATTCCGCAAGGGTGCATTACCCACTTCGCGAGCATGGTATCGCAAGATTGCCGAGGCCGCCGAATATGCTGGCTCAGAAATGCAACTTATCGCCGCGTTAGGTTCCATTAAGGTAGATCGTGTTTCAAAAAATTTCGGTGCCGCGATGACCGAGCTCGATAACCTCATGAAACTGAAGGAACCCGAGTTTCGCAAGCAAGTCCGCTACGCCCGTGCAGAGGTTTTGATGGATCAAGAAAGCTATGCCGAAGCGTTAGAAGAGATTGAGCAAGTCCTACGCCAAGACCCAAAACACGCGGATGCTTTGATTCTACGAGGAAAGATTCACTATGAAATGCGTAAACTTGTCGAAGCGAGCGAGATTGAACTTGGCCCATCGCAGGATAAAACTCTCATCGTCCCTGGCGAGGCTGTGAAGATCAACTTACGCGACCCAACGCTGAACGTATCGGGCGTGGGAGCCGACATCGAAGTCGAAATCTGGGCGAAATCCGGCGATCGTGAGCGTGTCCTACTCTATCAACTGGGCGATAGTAAAGAAAAGTTCCGTGCGGAAGTTCCCACCGCTCTTGGCGCTCCGACTCCGGGCGATAAAGTATTGCAAATTCTCGGCGAAGACGAAATCCGTTTCGGTTATTCGGAGCGTTTCCGAGCCAAAATGAAAGACCTACCCGCGGATCCTACTGTGGTCATTGGTGTGGCTTCAGACGCACGACTTTCGTTTTCTGCCGGTGCTTTTCCTGCTCGTGAGGGCGAACGTCGCCTTGACATTGAAGAACTTGGACTTTCCACAGCGCAAGCTACTCTCGGTACACGCGCGGTGCGCCCAGGAAATCCGGTTTATGTCCGTGTGACGGATCCCGACCAAAGCCGCACCTCGGGTATCGATGAAATCGCAGTGAATGTGCAAACTTCTAGTGGGGATCTCATTCGCCAACTGATGCTGAAAGAAACCTCTCCTTACAGCGGTGAGTTCGAAGGTGTCATTCCCACCGCTGGAGCACAGGCTTTGGCTTTCGCATCGGAAAGTGCGCCGGGACGCGATCCAAACATGACCATCAGCGCAAAAGACTACCCAGGCTGGCAGGGCAATGTTGGCGATGCGGAAAAAGCACGCACTTTCGGCATGGATCTCAATGATAACGTTCCGCTAGATAAAATGACGATCGACTTAGGAGAGAAGGGACAACAGATCACACGCTTTGTTCTGCAAACATCTCTCAACGGCAAAGACTGGACAACGCACGCACGCTATCCGGAAGACACTCCTATCTGGGATGGCAAGCCGATTCTTACTTCATTCCCGACATTCGGAACAAATTCCATCGCCGTGAGTAAACCGCTAGGTCGCGAACTTCCCGCCGATTGGCTCGAGATCATGGAGTATTCTTCTAACCGAAAATCCATCACATACCTTTCTGCTTATGTGAAATCGCTCTCTGCTGGATCTCTTCCTGTCGTGATGCCGAGCCATCCAGGCTATGGTGCTCTGATTCGCTATCGAGCTCTCTTCCATCAGCCTGCTGCAGCCATACGCCGGTTCCAACTCAATGGCTTTCCTAACGACGGGAACACCATCTTCCTTCTCAATGGAACTCCCGCCGCAGAAGGTGATGACAACCCTCTTCTCATTGAGCGCGAACTCCCACCTGGGCTCCACGAAATTCAATTCTGGCGCGCGGATGCACGTGGTCCATTGACCCAAGCAAAACCTGTTTTGCTCTGTGATGAGTCCGGAAAAGAGGATCTTATCCCATGTCCGGACTCGATGTTTGATCCATCCTCCTTCCCTGCCGATGTCAAAGCCTTGGTTCCTCAAGTAGCGGAGATCCTTGCCAAGTCCACTGGCCCCATGGAAGTTCGCTTCGGTGATCATACCAACGCCCGCTTGGTTCGGCTTGTCATCCACGGTTTCGATGGCGTAGCGCCTGCAATTCGCAAGGTGACACTGACGAACCGAGCAGGTAAGTCTTTGCTTCCTGTAGCGCAAGACTACATGACTCTACGCGAAAACACACAATTGGAAGTCTTGCCAGGAGACACGATCACCGCTCGCTTTGAGGATAAAAGTTCGGTCACTCCCAAACGGAATCGCCACGAGCAACGCCTCACCGTGGCATTTAACGATGCTGTCATCACCGCTTCGTTCCTCAACTACATCACTACCGACGAGGGTCGCGAATTGATTTTAGAACCCATCCGACGATTCCGCTATGACGATGCTGTTGCTATCGTCATCGACGATGCGGATATGGACAGTAGCGCTGAAAAAGATGTCATCGAGTTTAAGGTTGTTTCAAGCAGTGGTGGCTCCGCTATTATCAAAGCTCTTGAAACCGAAGAGCATAGTGGCCGTTTTCTCGGTCGTATTTTCCCTGTCACGGGAGAACCTGCGCGCGCTTCAGAAATCAAAGTAGCAGAAGGTGGCACGCTCACAGCTTCTTATCTCGATACCGAAAATCTCATTCCAGGCATTCCTACCGAACGAAGTGTTTTGATCGAGCACGCACGCTACGTGACACCTGCTCTGGCAGCCTATCAGATGAGTAGCAATCTGTTAGAAAAAACATCTGCTCCGGCAGTAGGTGCAAAACAAGAAGTTGTTTTGCCTCGCCGCTCACTCGACTACGATCATGCTGATGCTTCAGTCAAGAGTCTTTCCGCCCTTGTTGGTGCCAGCCTCCGCTTCGATGTCATTGTGCCGCATCTTGCACTGGCCGGCAGTAGTGAAATCAATGCTTACGTTCAGACAGATGCTGGACGCAAGGCGATGAAAGATGGTGCGAAGTCTCCTTTTGATGTCGCCGCACCTGGAACGCTTAAACTAAAAGGCACTCTAACAAAAAGCATGATCAGCGCTCCAAGCGGCTATCAGATTGGCAAAAATCCTATTTCGCCCACGAACGCGCCCCCACTGGAAGAGGGACGATTCTCTTTCTCGATTCCGCTGATTCTCGGCGATCTTCCTGAACGTAGTTTTGCAACGAAAGCCGCTGAAGCGCTATCAGATTCGGCATTGCCCGATGGACTTGCCGTAAGAGTTGGTGATATCGTTCACATCGGCTATCCTTACAAAGACGAAAAAAATCAAGTCCAATGGAAGGTGTTAGATTGCAAGGTCGAAAGCCACGCGTTCCTCGATGTGATGCAGAATGGTTTCCAAGAATCATTGACGAAGGCATTTGTCGGCGAAAAAGTTTACCTACGACTCATTGACCGCGGACTCGATCGTAGTGCAGATCGCGATGTTGCCAAAGTTTCCCTCGAAGCAAGCAGCGGAGTGAAAACCGATTACGAACTTCAAGAAACAGAATCCCATAGCGGCATTTTCAAAGGCGTATTTACCCTTAGCTATGCCGAAGAAAAAGTTACGGAAAAACTACCCCCTGTCGCCCTGAATGGTTTCCCTGTTCGCTATGGCGATGAAGTGAAAGTTTCCTACGCAGCCGACTCGTCCACGAAGCCCCAAGCGATCACTGTCAACATGGGTGCGAATGGTTTCATCGAGCCTTTCAGCAAGCGTTACACTGGCGATGAAATGGCGGTAAAAACAAGCTTCACCCTTGCAGAATGTTTCTTTGAACTTGCCAAAAAACATCGTGAAATGGAACAAGAAAGTCTTGCCCGCCGAGAAATGGCGCAGGCTAGAAAATTGCTTGCAGAAGCCATTGCCACGCATCGCGACGATGAAATGCGTGCGCATGCGGAATATTTGTTAGGGAACCTCTCACAAGAATACGCGGATTTAGCGAAGAATGACGAAGCAAAATTGCCCATGTATCAGGATGCGCTTGCTCGATTCTCGAAAATACCTAGCGATTACCCAGAAACCGAGTTTGCCTCAAAAGCGCAATTCAAGACCGCGCTTGTTTATGAAAAAATGGGCGAGACGGAAAACGCCGTAGAAGAATATGTGAAGCTTGCCTACAAGTATCCCGACAACGAATTGATCCCCTCCGTCATGTCTCGCCTTGGTGGCTATTTCCAGGAAAAAGGCCTGGCATTCAAAAAGCAGGCAGATCCATTGCGCAAAAATGAGGACGATGCATCGAAGTCGGAAGTCTTGCGCCTTGATCAGCTTTCCTATCCTGAGTTCCTTAATGCCGCCATGGTCTTCGCCAAGTTGCAACAGCGTTTTCCCGAAGACCCACTCGCTGGGCTAGCTGGCCTGCGCGCTGCGCAAAACTATATGCGTGCCTTGCAGTATCAGAAAGCGATCAAGGCCTTTGCCATTACCTACGAAAACGAATCCTACGATGACCGCGAGATCCGCTCACAAGCCATCTATTGGGCTGGTTTAAGTCACGAACGTCTCGCCGCAACCTATTCCGATGGTAACTATAGAGGTAAGGGTGAAGCAATCAATAGTGCCTACCAACTGTATCGCCGCGTGACATACGATTTCCCCGATAGCATTTGGGCGAAATACGCCCGTGGTCGTCTCGCGGATCCTGTTTTTGCCAAAATTATCGAAGTAGAAGCTGAGCAACGGCAGCAGATGATCGATGCTCTCAAGGACTCAAGAAAACGATGAACGAACTCGAACAAGAACTATTGCGTACAGAATGCGGTGACACGGAGCCGAAGCTCTGTCTCCGCACTCGTACAAAAATCGATGCAGGAAGATGGTGGCGTCGCACGCCCGTCTGGCTTTGCGTAGTGGGCGAGGAATTGATTCTGTTAGCTGTCGCTCGCCGTCGTTATGTGGAGCGAATCAAACTCGTCGATTGCAAAAAAAGTCATTACTCTCACACAACAGGCGAGTTAGTGATTGAACCGACCGAACAATTGCGTATCAAACACTTGTCACTGACGCCGCGTGAGGCATTAGATGCACTACATTTTCTCTCAACTCCTTAACTTACTCATTCTAACTCTCAAACCATACCTATACCAATGATTGAACAACTCCTATTAGGCGGACCTCTAATGATTCCCCTCATGTTGTGCAGCCTCGTCGCTATTGCAGTTGTCTATGACCGCTGGTTCTCATTCAGAGAAAACCGCCGTATTGACATCCGCTCTCTTCGCTCCAAAGTGCAAGCTTACTTAAGTGAAAACAACATATCAGGTGCGATCAGCGAATGCGAAGTCGCTGGCGGTCCTGTGGCATCCGTAATGCTGGCAGGTCTCCGATCCTACAAACAACTTCTCGCTAAAAATGAAGGAACTGAGACTATGCGTCTGGTAATCGGGCAAGTCATGCAAGACTACAGTGCTCAAGCTATGAGTGTGGTCAACAAGCGCCTCGATGTTTTGACTACTATCGGCATGGCAGCACCACTCCTTGGTATGACCGGAACCGTTACAGGTATGATCGCTTCTTTTGCTGGACTTGCGGAGGCAGGTAGTGCTGGTGGTGGCGGTGGTACCGTCGCAAATGGTATCGCAGAAGCCCTCATCACTACCGCCGCAGGGCTGTTAATCGCTCTCGCTGCCGTCATCCCACAGAGCGTCTTTTTCCGCTGGGCAGATGAAATCGAGCTCGAAATCGAAGAAAGCACCTGCGAAATTGTAGAATTTATTCTAACAAATCACTAAAGCAAAAAACGAAATTCAAGTGAAAAACCGCCGAACAAGTGATGTACCAACCGACTCGGTTTCAGATATCGCATTCCTTCTCATCATCTATTTTATGGTAGCGACGACACTTGTGAAAGTAAAGTCAATCACAGCGGATCTTCCCGCTGGAGAGAAATCGACGCAAGCCAATTCCGAAAAAACACCCATCATCAATTTACGGGGCGAGGAAGTATTTTTCAGTGACAAACGTGTGGAGATGGCAGAACTCAATCAGCGTCTCGCGGCTCTTGACTTACTAAGCCAAGACGCAGAAAAACGCGTCATTATGTTAGAGGCTGCCAAAGGAACCCCCTACGAAAACTATTTCAAAGTACTCGCTGCCATAAGTGCCAACGGTGGCGTAGTTGCGATCGTCGAAGATGACTAAACCATGAGACGCTCGAAAAAAAAGAAAAGAAGAACGATCCCCATACCAACTACGAGTATGGGCGATATTGCATTCTTGCTGATCATCTTCTTCCTCGTTTGCAGCGAGTCCATTAAAGATAATCCCAACCTCCAAGTGGCACTTCCCACTTCCGAACACGTTGTGAAACCCAAAGTTTCTGTTGTTGCCTATGTTGCCATTGATGAAAATGGCCAACTGCATTGCGATAACAACAAGCTTGATAGCGCAAAAGATCTTGAATGGCTATTGCGCTCCATTCTTACTAAAACCGTTTCCGATGACCAACGCCACGTGCAATTCAAGTGTGATAAATCGCAACCAAGAGAAGTATTTCAGCCTATTCTCCAAGCCATTGCAGAAGCTGGCGGCATCATTGAAGCCGTAGGCGAAAGCGAAGCACAATAAATCAGACTATCAAACTCTTTCCAAACACCACCATGACAACTCAAAAACAAGAAATCACCCCTGACCAGCTGCTGGAGTCCTTTCGAGGCCGAAGCTTTAAGTCCGTCATCACCTTCACAATCATCGTCCACGTTGTTTTCATAGGTGCCACCAGTGTTCCCTATCTGATGAAATTATTCAAAGGAAATTCCGCATCGGAACTCAGCGAATATGAGCGTACGGAAATTGCTGCCCGCGAAGCTACGGATGCTTTGCACGACATCGCCACCAAACACGGAATCAAGCCACAAGATCTTAGCTCCCGCATCTCTAACGGTAATTCTCCGGCTTCACCAAAGAAAGCAGCTCCGGTTGCAACGGTTGAACCTGCCGCCAAAGAAAGCACTCCAACCGAAGCAGTAGTGGAACCCGATGTACCGAAATCTGCGGTTGAAAAGCAACTAGAAGCAAAAGAAGCGGGACCGAAAGTGCCAACTATTCCCGTGGAAGAAACGACCGACGAAGACCTGTTTGCTAAATAACCGTATCGCGAAGTGGCTCAATTTTCTGATACACCCTAATGATCAGCGACACAAAAATCGACATACCTACCTTGTCAGTGAACGAGATTCCTACGAATCCGTCCACATCGAAAGCGCGCGTGGTTGCGATTGCAGTAGCATCAATTGCATTGCTCTCGGGTGCGGCTTATTTTTGGATTCCTCCCGCGCTAGCAGCATTTCTTTCGCGCAATGCGGATATTCAGATTCTATTTCAGAGCAATAACACGGATTCCTCACTCAAGCTCGCGTTCCAACTCTTTGGTGTCTTAAGCATTCTCTGCGCGGTGGCAGGATTCGTTGGATTTTTCCGCTGCCGCATCGCCTGGCACGCACTTCGCCTGCCGCTACTTGCGGTTTATCTGATTGTTTGCTTTTATCTTTGGGTCACATGGCAGGCATGCTTCTCGGTCCTCGACAAAGAACTTTTTATCAATGGACAGAAACAGGATAAGGTCACCATTATGAAGCTATGGTGGAGTATCGCTTGGCCTGCTCTCGCCATGGCGATCTTTGCAGCTTGGACGCAAGTCATGCTCCGCAGTCGTTCCGTGTACGCCGCATTCACTCAAGAAAAAGGTTTCGCCATGGTCGGTGACCAAGTGCTCGAGAACATTAGAACTCACGGCCGTGATCCGCGCCATCGTCACAGCATCTATCTCAGTGCGTTCACTCATATTTTCGTTCTTTTTTTATTGCCATGGATTTTGAGTCTTGGCGGTTGCGGCTCGGTGACTCCCTACAAAGTTCCCGCAGGTAGCGGCAATCCCGTCGTCGCAATGGTGAAGATGGTGAAACCGAAAAAGAAAAAAAAGCAAACGCTCAGCCTGCGACCCAATTCCGCGATCATCTTCGAACAACCTGATTTGGACGACACGAAAGTGGATCAACAAATGGAGGAACAAACGCAAGCCACCTACCAGGCCTCGAATGCAAAAGCCGGCAAAATGGGCAAGGGCGGTGGCACCAAGGGCGGATGGCCGGAGGGAATGGAAGACTACAAGATACGTTTCATCCGCCTCGAACATAGCGGCGGTGGCTGGGATGATGGCATGGATCAGACGGGTGCAGATATCAATTTCCTTCGCGCCTTCGCTCAAGCTACCGGCTTCAAAAAGATCAACAGCAAGGGCGAAAGTCACTCCATCGCTCTCCTCAGCAAATATCCCAAGGATGCTTTTCCTCCCTTTGTTTTCCTGACAGGAAATTCCGATATGGGCAATGTGACTGCTGCCGATAAGAAAATTCTCCGCGACTACTGCCTCAACGGCGGCATGCTCATCGCCGATGCTGGTAGCGCGCGCTTCCATCAATCGTTTACGCATTTCATCAGTCAGGTATTCCCTGATAAGCCGATGGTGGACATCGCTGACGATGAAATGCTCTATCAACTCCCCTACGGCTTTCCCGATGGTGCCCCTGCATTCTGGCATCATGGTGGTCGTCGCGCTCTCGGCATCAAACACGAAGGCCGATGGGTTGCCTTCTATCACCCAGGAGACATGAACGATGCGTGGAAATCCCAAGGTTACACCGACGTGACCCCAGAAATGCGGGAGGCGGCCATGAATCTCGGCATCAATTTGGTTTATTACGCGTTCAACAATTGGAATGACGCGGTTTCAAAAGCGAAAAAATGAATGGAAACTCGTTCAGTCTGATCGGATACCTCAGCGTGCTGTTGTGGGTTGGCGTGCCGTTGCTATGGATGTTGCGCAAACGCTCGCGATGGGCCTGCGTTTCTGCACTTATGCTAGCCTTACTAGCGCTCCTTTTCGCGAAAATCAATTCCGTGAATCATGTCAATCGCATCGCCCCGGATCTATCGCAGCAAATGCAAACTGCTTCAGACCTCGCCGAGAAGAAGCGTAAAGCCGTTGAAAAAGAGCGCGGTGATGATGTTGCCGACATTCGTTTCGCTGAAGATGGTTCGGGAGATTTCCTCGATAAGGCAGGTATGGATGAAGCTGATCTGAAGTACATGGACAAACTCGAAAGTGAAACAGAGCCCGAATGGAAAAAGACAAAAAAAACCCGGAGCGGAGGAGGAAACAGTGACGGCAGCCTCGATGACATGCTCGGTGGCGATGAAGCCATTTCCTCTGTCAATGCAGAAGCGTTAGAGAACAAAGAAGAAAAGCCGCCGATCCTTATGTCTGATGCGGATATGGCGATGGCTCAACGCCTCGATAGCATCAATCTCACGGTAATTGAAGCTCTGATTCTGTTAGGTTTGCTGATGCTTGTGATCGATTACCTTGGCCGAGCGAATGTCTATGCACACGCCTTCATGCCACTTCCTTTGCCGAGTGCATTGGTAAATGCTATGGCAAAAACACCACCTTTTGTGAATCGCCCCGCGCAAGCACGTCGCGATCTTCAAGGTGAGTTGGCATGGTTGGCTCGGCGTGGTGATTGTTTCATCTTGGTCACTGATGACGCTGCTACAGCCCAAGCTGTGCCGTCCGCATTACCACGACTCGGAACATTTTTGCGCCCCTTCGATGTTTTGCGCGTATCGAGTGAACAAATCAGCAATGATTTTATCGTCGAGGGATTGTGGTATGGGCGAGCCTGTTTTGTTATTGATTCGGCGGAGCGAGCCGGCAGCTTTTTGGCGCGTTTCCAAGAATTGTTAGAGCTTCGTAAAAAGAATCGTGCACACGCGCGCCAGACATTTCATATCGTATGGGATCTCGCTGAACCCATGACGACTCATCAATCCATTGTGTTGGAGAGACTTGCCAAAGCAACGGGATTTTCTCTATTTATCATGCGCACCAGTCATTCATCCTCTTCACTACCATGAATCCGTTACGTAGCACGTTCTCTTTCCTTCTTCTTTCGGTATTGCCCTACTCTGTCTTTGCTGATGAACGCGAAGTTAACGAAGAACAGCAAGCCGCTGTGCTCAACGGAGGCGATGTCATAGAGGAAACCATTCGCCCCGAAAATCTCACCGACCTCACCAAAGGCGAGGGACTCCCACCATCGAAGAACAAGCCTTTTGTCTGGCGGCTTGGTCCGACTGGAATTTCCTGCATTATGTCTGGTGGTGCCGTGGGTGACCAACTCTTGGTCCAAGGCACCATCAAAGGCTCTCCTGCCGAAGGGAAATTTATCAATGGCGATGTGATCACTGGCATCAACGGCATAAAATTTAAATCCGGTGGCAACCTCGGCATCACAATCGGCAATGCCATCATCGAAGCCGAACGCGAGGCCAACGCTGGCAAAATCACTTTTCAAGTGTGGCGCGATAAAAACTACCCCGCACGCACGGGAACCAAAAACATCGCTGGGACTGACATCGATCAACTCATCAATGAAGCGGAAAATGACGATTCCCTCTTCGACTGGAAACCCGAAGAAGCTCGCAAGGAAGAGGTGAAAAACATGGATCTCGCTAAGTTCCCTATCGATCCTATAACCCTTGATATAGAGTTAAAACTTCGCACCTTTCCCGACTACGCCGACACCGCTCCCTACGATTGCCCCAAGACCCAACAAATCCTCGAAGACGCTTGGAAGTCCCTTGAAGAGCGCTTCATCGTCGATCCCAAAAGACCAGGCAGCGGAAAAGGTGGTGTCATCGAGGCCATGGGACTCATCGCCTCCGGAAAACCCGAGCACCGCGAGCTTGTAAAACAATGGGTGCGCAGTCCCAACTGCCCTTGGAAACCACCCACGGAAGCCATTGGCGAGAGGTTCAAACCCGGCTATAAAGGCTACAATGGCTACCAAACCTGGCACCACGGCTTCATCGGCCTCTACTGCGCGATCTACTACGATGCCACCGGCGACGACTACGTCCTCCCCGCCCTCCGCAAATTCGCCATCGAGGCCGCCATGGGCCAGAGCAAAGCCGGAACCTGGGGACACACCTTTGCGTTTCCTTCTTTCAATGGCGGTAAGCTCCACGAAATGAATCCTGGCTACGGTGCGCTGAACGCCGCCGGCAATCGCTGTTTCTTTCTCATCGTGCTAGCAAAAAAACTCGGCGTAGAGCACCCAGAAATCGATGCCGCTATCGCTCGTTCACATAAATTTTTCGGCTCCTTCGTCGATCAAGGAGCCATCCCCTACGGCGATCATGCTGCTGCCGATACCGATGACAGCAACGGAAAGAATGCTGGCACGGCCTTTGCCATGAAGCTCCTCGGCGATGATTATAGTGCGAAATACTTCGCCATGATGTCCGCGCACGCCTCCTTCACCCCGCGTGGTGGTCATGCCCACGACTATCACACCCAATGGTCGAGTTGGGGAGCTACTCTATGTGGCCCACAAATCCGCACCATGGCCGAGCGAAACATGCGTTGGCGCCGCACCCTTTGCCGTATGCACGACGGCAGTTTCGTCTATCACTCTCCCACCGAAAAATACAACACCCTGCGCGACCCCACCGCCACGGAAATTTTCAACCAAGCGGTCATCCATAAGCAAACCCTCATCACCGGCAAAGACTTGGATGAGAAACTCTACCCAGACCCACGCGAAACAAAACAGTTCATTGCTACCGCTTCCGGTCAATTCAACGATGACTCGCTCAAAACGATGGCTGGAAAACCATGGCCCGAGCGCTCCACCGACGAAGTTTTCGACATGTTAGACATATTCATGCCGAAAACCCGCAAGTATGTCGCAGCCGAACTCGCCAAACGTTTCCAAGCCGGTGAAACCACCATCCTGCCGCGCCTTGTCGAGCTTCTCTCCCACGAAAACGCCAGATTCCGCCACGGAGCACTCTCAGCCATCGCCGCCTGTGGCAACGACACCGTGCTCTCCCATCTCGCGAAAATCACGCCACTGCTCAACGACCCGAAAGACTTCGTTCGCATCACGGCGGTTGCGACGATTTCCAAGGCGAGCAACGCCCCAGAAATCCAGCTAGCCATTCTCCAAACCGCAGTTACGGACGGCACTGCGCTTGCCCCCAACAGTGTCCGCAACGCCATTCAGAACAGCCTGTTGAAATCCGATACCGCTGTTAGCAAGACCCCCTTCCAATCGGACATCGATGAAAACCTCGTCACTCAGGCCCTCTCCAACCTCATCCTCGAGGAAACGGGTGGCGGCCCATTTGTGGAAGCGAAAATCGGCGTATGGGACAAAGATACGGTCATACGCCTCGCTGGACCACTCACGTTTATCGCCGAAGAAGAGCAAGTTTACGATCAAATGTTCGGAAACCGCAACGCTCCCGCGCAGGCAATGCTCGCCAAATTTGGCTACCTCGAAGCTTTCCAGACGAACGGCTACCGCATTCATAAAAAAGCGGAAATGCCACGCCGAATCCGCGGCGAATTTGGATTCAAAGATCCTCTTGTACTGCCAGAACTCGTAGCCCAGCAGCCCGGCATCTTTACCGACCTGATCGATGATCTAAAAACCGTCATCATTGCCAATCCCACTGAGGAAATCACCATCAAGGACGCGCAAAAAAGAGTTACGGTAACGCCGCTGGTGAAGATCCTCCAAACCATCGAACAAAACAAAACCCCTACCAAGCTCCCCAGCATCGCCAGTGATGTCCGCAGCATGTTTCAAAAAGAGCTTGATGCGTGCGAAGGCTCAGGCGCGAAAATCAAACTCTGCCGCGCTGCCCTCGCACATCCCGAAAGCAAAAACACCTTCCGTCAGATCGCAGCGATGGATGCCCTCGTGGAACTCATCGAAGCTGAAGCTCTCGAAGATCTCATCCCCTACCTTGGCAGCGACTACTGGCGAATTCGCAATCATAGTCGAGCCGTCGCTGCGAACCTAGTGAAATCTGGTGCAGGTTCTGCGTTGATGGCTCACTTTACCGATGCGAATAATCCCTCTGCCCAAGCCGGAATCCTCGCCGTTTTGGCTACGGCAAAACACGCGGCAGCAGCATCACTTGCGAAGGAAGCAATGAAGCATAACTCCCCAGTCGTCCGTACTCAGGCCGTGCGCACATTCGCTGCGTTGACAGGCACATCATGCATTCCAGACGTGCTCTCCCATCTGATCGCCGCTACCGATCCGTCAGACGTGGAAGGTTGTGAAAATGCGTTATCGATGTTTTGCACCGATCCTGCAAATGCGGAAGTGCTGAGGAATGCCATTCTCAAAACAAAAAGCTCCACCCCGCCAGATGCTCAAGCAACTATGTTTTATCTCCTTGGCCGCATCGGTGATTCCACATCTCTTGCTGCCCTGAAAAAACTCGCCCAGAATGACGATGCTCGCATGCTTGCTTCTGTCGCCACCGCACTGTCCTATTCCCCATCGCGGGAAGCGGATCAAATCATGATTGATCTTGCCGCAGCAAGCCCCAAGCGAGCGCAAATCATCGGCCCGCATGCCGTCCGACGCATGGTCATCGGCCCTAAAGGCTACAACGACATCTCTAGCTCCCAACGCATGGACTTCGCTGACGCCATGCTCAAAATTACCCTTGAACCGCGCATCGTTCAGCTTCTTGCCAGCATCCACGAAGCACGCGCACTCACGACCCTGATGTTCTGCTTGGAAAAAGGAGTGGCCTCCGCAGCCCAAAGCCTCATTGCCAATGCCGAGGGCATAGAAAAACTTAGCCCAGCAGATGCAAAAATCGCCGCCAAAGCCCTGCAAGATGTGATTGAGTATATCGAAATCACTCGTCTTCGCGGTGGAATCAAAGCACACATGAGCAAGGACGACAAATACACTGAATGGAAACTCCTCCAAGCACGTGCTGGCAAAGTCCTACTCAAATTCCATAAGCCCGATGCCGCGCCCATCCCTGGATTCGACCCACTCGACCTCGAATAGTACGTGGGTGCTTTTCGTCGATCTACAAGGGAGTTAGAAACATTTCCCTAACGAAAGGCACCTCATCGAGAGAGAGTCCAAGATACGAGTCAAATGGGTTGGGTATTCGATACCATTGAGCTTCGTTCGTTATTTCGCTTGGGCTTTGAGTTCACGGAAACGGGCCCGCATTTCGGCGATGCGCTCGGTTTGGGAAGGGTCTTTGATCAGATCGTTTTCCTCATGGGGATCTGCGGTGATGTGGAAGAGTTGCTCAATGCCGTGCTCAGGCCAAAAGAAATATTTCCAATCTTTGCGAACGAGGGCCTCGGAGGGAGGAATGAAGGATTTGTTCTTAAGCATGGCGTGCTCATAGAAGAACTCGTCGCGCCATTGAGGTTTTTTGTTAGCGAGATACAGCGGTGAGATGTCTCGGCCTTGCATGGTGCTGGGGGCTGAGATGCCAACGGCCGAGAGGATGGTCGGGGCAAGATCAACGTTGAGCGTGAAGCTATCTTCCGTGGTGCCGCGTTTGGCAGCGGGCATGCGTGGGTCGTCGATGATAAGGGGAACTCGAATGCTTTCTTGGTGTGGATACCATTTGTCCGCAAGTCCGTGCTCTGCATGAAAGTAGCCGTTATCAGTAGTGAAGATGATGAGGGTATTTTCGTAAATGCCTTGTGCTTTGAGTTCCTTGATGACTCGCCCGCATGTCGCATCGACCTCCGTGGCCAAACGATAATAATTTTTCATCATCTCCTGATATTTTTCCGGTGTGTCAAAGCGCCATGTCCAGCGGTTACGACCTTCGTTTTTGTTGGTGAAAAATGCCGGCAAGCGTTTCCATGATTCCTCTGTGGCGTTCGTGGGGACAGGAATCGTGATATCGTTGTATAGGTTCATGCTCTGAGGCTGTGGGATGAATTGCTTGGGGTTGTGATCTTCGGCGTGAGTCGCAAAAAAGGCGAGTGTGAGACAAAAGGGTTTTTCTTTTGGTCGGCTGGCGAGGAATTCTAGGGCATCGTTCTCATTTTTCTGCGTGACGTGGATTTTCGTACCGTCAGCATTTTTCATCCAATGGACACCGGAGTAGGAGCGTCCGAAGTCGAATCGATTCGCAGGAAATGTGCCGTTGTGCCACTTGCCGACATGACCGACCCAATAGCCATTGTCGCGCAGCAGACCAGGATAGGTATTCTCCCACGGGGTCGTAAAGGCGTTGAATCCGCGGTTGCCGTGCCGTGACATCCATTGTCCCGTAAACAACGAGGCGCGGCTAACCCCACAGATGGAGGTGGTAACGCAGTTGCTAGTAAAACGTACCCCCTTGGATGCGAGGGCATCGAGATGAGGAGTTTTGACGATCGGATTACCAGCACAGCTTAGGGTATCGAATCGCCAATCGTCGGCATAGAGAATGACAACGTTGCGCTTAGGCTCCACCGCGTGGAGGCTCGTGATCAGTGCGAAAAGGAAGATAAGTCGATTCATGATACTTCTGTAGAAGATCCGATTCGTACCATGGAGAAAAAGAATGGCAATCTCGATTTTTTCGGAAGCGCGATAGAGAGCATTATGGCGGAGTGGCAAGCATCATACGTTACCGATCCTGCGATTCATGATGATGTGGGGAATGCCTACTTCCTCAAATACCTGGCCCTCAGCAAAATAGCCGCATTTCTCGTAGAACCAGCGCACCGATAGCCTAGCGTGGAGGGTGATGTTTTGATACGCATTCCTTTGCAAAACGTCTTCAACTGCTGCCAGCAATCCCCTACCCTTGCCACTACCGGCGACGTCAGGACGAACCCACATTTGGCGAAGACGAACGACCTGAGGATCCACATGAACAGCGATCACACCTGCGAGAATGGAGTCCTCATTTTTCAGCACAAAATGCCTTTGTGCATCTTCGCCATCCGTATCCGAGGTGCTGAGTGACAAACCAAGTGGACTTCGGAGAATCTGATCGCGAAACGTCAGCACCTCGCGGTATTCTGGGCTGCCATAAGAAATTTCATGTAGGAAGGGTTTCATGATATCGCTATTTTGATTTCGGGCTTGGTTTACCTTGGCTATTCGGATCGGCAGGACGTGTCATCTGAGTATGCAGATCACATTCGGTTCAAGATGCTTGTGTCGCGACAATCAATAAGAAAAAACCAACTTTAGGCAATCCATTGTAGAGGAGAGCCTCTGAGATTTTACCCTCAGACAAACATGGTACTTTTAGCTCATGTATTTGGATCGCGACATTTTGCCTCTTTTTTCTTGCAACTTTTTACTTTGCGTAACAAAGTTTCTTCGTGAGCGCTTTGCCGGCTCATCTTTTTTTACCTATTTACTTTGCAACACAAAGCATGAAAACCAACACCAACATTCGTCAATGCGGCTTTAACATTCATCGAATTGAACCTTCCGCGATGAGAGTCGCCGCGCAACAGCAACTTGATACCTTGCTAGAAATAAGTCAGAGAAAAAAACTCTGGTGCTGGCATCCCTATAGCCCGAACCCTCGGGTGCAAAGTCTCTGCGAGCAAGCGGGTATCTCACATCATGAACAGGATTTACGAGCCAACTCGGCCATCGTGATACCTGCCCACGGAGCTCCTGCTTCTCTCAAGAAACAATGGAAAGCGGAAGGTCGCACCATGTATGACTTTTCGACACCTGAAACACGACGCGTTTTAACAACACTTGGATTGCTAAAAATCGAAGGCGCAGAGCTTGTGATCATTGGACGGAAAGACGACCCAGAAGTCATTTCTTGGATCCATGATTATCGGGCAGCACGAGTGGTAGAAAACGCAGAAGATGCCGTGAGAATTCCGTATTCACCGCATTTTGGAATTGTGTGTCAAACGTGTTTCTGTCCGGTATTAGCACGCCATCTGAGCTCGGTGATTCGCAATCGTCATCGTGATAGTCGCGTGACATTTTACGATACGAGTTCGGAAGAAGAAAATCGCCGCCGACAAGCACTGAAGCAAGCGACACGATTCCCAGGCCCCCTGCTGCTCCTCGGACATTCCTTAGCAACTGCGATGATGGCCCATGCCGCAGCCGAATTACGCGTTCCGGTACACCAGATGAACCGAAAGAATTCTCTTCCTCGTTTCGAACAAGCTCGCTTATCCCATGTTCACATCGCTGCATCCAGCGATGTTCTGCCAGAAGAAATGGAGGATTTGACCTCGGCGCTAAAAGCTATGCAAACAGGAATTGAAGAACTTTCCTCTAGTTCCAAAAATTTCTCTAATATATCCTGATAATCAATCGTTGCTGTTTTCTCCTGTAGAATTTACAAACAATTTTCCAAAACTACGGATTATGTTTGATAGCATGAAATTTATCTGATCGATTACATAGCACATTCAACAAGTTGATTATCTCACTATCTATTCTATGAAAACACCCCTCTTCACCTACGCTTGGCTTGCATCACTGATGATCTTCGGCACGAGTGTGGAACTCGATGAAAAATCCTCACGCTACCACACGATGCTTTTGAAGAAACCTGAGAGCACTGCTGTGCTTTCTCGCTTCATCGATGCTTGGTTGGAAACGGCTGATCAGGCTGCACTGACAGACATCCTTAAAGCAAAAGCCCAAGCCGGCGGTGCCGCAGACTGGCGCGTCTTAGCTGCCTTTTATGAATTCTCAGGAAATGATAGCGAGGCCATCGTCGCATTGAATGCCGCTGTCAAAGCAGGACCAGACGACAAAACAACGCGACTCGCGCGGGCAAAACTGTTAGGCAAGCTGCTACTCTTCGACAAAGCGATCGATGATCTTAGCGAAGCCGCCAAAGATCCGAATCTAGAACTCGAAGCCACGACACTTACAGGACGCTACTTAGCACGTGCGGGCCAGCCCGATAAAGCGGTGGAATCATGGGGTAAGTTGATCGCGGCACATCCAGAAGACATTGGACTCCAAGAAGATTTATTGGATTTATTGATCGAAGAAAACTTGATGGATCAAGCCATCGCAACCTCAATCAAACTAACGGCAGCCACCAAAGATCCCTACCAGAAAGCGATTCGACGCCTGCGAACGGCGCAAATTTATTCACTTGCCAATAGAAAATCAGAAGCTGCGAAAGAATACCAAGAGATCCTCGGATTGGCCGCCCAAGACTCGTGGTTGGAACGCGAAACATTGGCACTTGTGAACAAACTCTTCATCTCGCAGGACGATAGCGATGGATGGAAAACATTTCTGGAAGAAGCCATCGTCGCGACTCCCAAGCGGACCGCGTTGCAAGAAAACATGGCACAGCATTTGCTGACGACGGGAAACATCGAAGAGGCCGTGGCGTTGTATCGCAACCTCATCCAAACAAACCCCGGAGTGCGAGGCTTTCGCGAATCTCTGATAAGCTTGTTCGAACAAGCGAATAAAAACAAAGAAGCCAGCCAAGAACTAACCGCCCTTTTAGAGAAAAATCAGAATGAACCACAACTGTGGGAAAAGCTCGCAACAATCCACCAGAAGCTAGGCGATCAGAAGGCTACTACGGATGCCATCGACAAGGCCGCAGCGCTGATGACGCAAGACGAAGCGGGTAAAATTCAAAGCGCGCAACTTTACCTGCGTTTTCAAAACAAAGAAACCTGCGAAACTATCCTGCGAGCTGCGGCAAAAGAATTTGGGCCATTGTCCGAAGCCGCCGATAACCTGGCTGTTTTTCTCGCCATGAATGGGAAGCCGGAAGAAGCTGTTGCGCTCTGGATCGATGCTTCAAAAAAAGCTGATCGCGAATCTTTGCTGCGCATTTCTCGCTCGCTGTCAGCTCACGGGAAAGTTGTAGAAGCCTATCAAATCCTCGCCGACCGCGAGAAGGAATTTGCTGATGACTCTCTTGTCCTCACGGCCTTATGCCAAGCGGCACAGTTGACCGAGAAATCAGCTCAAGCCATCCCTGCGGCACTGACGCTGGTGAAATTATCCATTGCTGCCACTGACATCGAAAACTCCATCAAGGTCGCAGCCGCCTTGATTCTTCGATCGGAAATGAGCGATGAAGTCATTCAGCAGATCACTGGAATGCCTGCTGCATCACTAGGTGAGCGTTGCTTATTAGCGCAACTGCATGAACTCACGGGGGATACCATTTCCTCGGAGAAAGCAATCACTGCCGCCGCGACAACTGATGCATCCTTGGCTGCCGCCGCCATGCGCGTGTCTCTACTGGAAACCCGCGGTGACTTGCCAGGCGCTGTCGCAGCAATGCGGGAATTGATGACGAAGCCCGGCGGCAACAAACCGCATTTCCTCAAACGCTTGGTAGATCTGTTAGAAAGATCCGGCGACATTCCTGCGGCACTCGTTGAAGTCACAAAATGGAAAACGGTTGCCCCCGGAGACAAAGCGGCTTGGCTCAAACATGCAGAGCTATTTACCGCATCGGGCGAGCCAGAGCGCGCCACCGCTGAGCTGCGCCGTGCCTGTGCTAAGTTTGGTAACGATGAGCAGATGCGCCAAAAGTTGGTAAGCTCACAAATTGAAGCTGGCGCCAATACCGATGCTTTGCGCATTCTTATGCAATTGCATGATGAATCCGAAAGCACTGCTACGAAGATCAAGTATGCTAGCCAAATCGCCTCGACGTCCATGATCGAAGGACGCGCCGAGGAAATGGAACAATTATTTCGCAAGCGCAGCCGCGATAATCCCACTGCCGTGGCTCCATTGTTGGTATTGCGCGAAATGATGGTGACATGGCAAAGAAATGAAGAAGCTGCGGAGCTTTTGTTAGAGGCCTCTCGCCGCAAGCCTGATGACATCGATCTCCAAGCGCAGCTGGCAGAACTTTTCGAAACCCAAGGTGACATCAAAAAGGCTGAAACGCTCATGCAATCGCTGATCGCCAAGCACAATAGCATCGACATCAAGCGTCGTCTTGTCGCTTTTTACACCCGCAATGGCTACGCAGAAAAGGCGCAAACACTGACCAAGGAGATCGCCCTAAACTCCGTCGATCCACGCCAGATCGAAACGATTGCAGTTTCCATGCTCACCAGCAAGCAATCCGCGGATGCCATCGAGATGCTGCGTGCTGCTTCGACCAAGTTTCCGTTAGATTGGCGAATTTCCTATTTGTACGCGTATGCTCTGGAGTTGAATGATCAGCCCGAATTGGCATTTCAAACCTTTCTCGCACTTAGCCAAATCAAAGAAGAAATCCCGAATTTTGTGGCACCATTGCAACAAAACCAAGGTTATGGTCATTACTACAACCATTACGCATCCATAAAGCCAGACAATAACATCTATGCGCAGATACAACAATTTTTCAGGACGCCGCAGGAAGCCTATTTACAGCAAAATCCTTACGGCTATGGCGGGATAAGCTGGGGCAGCAGCTACGGCATGGGGATGCTGCCAGTATTACAACTCCCGACGGACTCAAAAACTCTACGTCGCTACGCCTTAGTACACGCCCTGATGATCACCAAAAAAGGCAAAGAAGAACTGGCAGCCCAACGCATCAATCAACTCCGCAACAAGGAATTTCCTTTTTGGAATGCCTTTGTGAAGTTATCGATGATCAAAGATCCATCCCTCTACCCAGCCCTTCTCGAAGAGACCCCTGTAGATCCCTACATGGTGAAAATGTTGATTCGTTATGGATTACCTTCGCAACATATCGGAAGAAACCCAACCACTCCCGTCATCAAACCAGAAACATGGTGGAAAATTTCCGCCGATCTTGCTGAAAAAGACCCTGCGACTGCACTCGAAGCACTCGAAATGGGTTACAGCACAAATCCTAGCAAGAAACGCACACAAGAGGAATATCAAAAATCGATCGATTTACTGGCACGCATTCCGGCCAAGGAACGAACGGTTACGTTTTCTGCGTTGCATAGTATCAGTCACTCCAGCAATGATGAAAATGTTTCAGCAGAGCAAAAGGCTCAGCTCGAGCGCTTGATGGAAGAATCGATGGAAGCCAATGGCGATGGTTTGCAATACCAGCTCAAGAAACTTGCCAAATCGATCGAAAAGTCAGCCCTTGCAGGTGATTACGTCAAAGCTGGGGAGGCCTCCAACAAATTCATCAAAGCTGCGGAAAAAATCAATCAATCTCACCCGTTTTACAACATTCAACAGCAGCAGCTTTATCTATCTCACAGCAATTCTTCAGTCGCTCGCCTATGGGCGGATAATGCCAAGCCAATCACCCCTGCGCAAATCATCGAGCAGTTCCGGTATGAACCTCTCATAGGTCAAGCCATGAACCTTGGCGTGAAGTTCCTGCTAGCATACAATCCACAACACGGGCTCGCCCAACCTGAACTTAGTCCAGCGCGGGCAGAATTGATGAAGGCGCTGAAAATCAATGAGAATCAGGCAAACCAACCTAAGTCTCCGTCTAAGCTCGATATCAAAGACCCGAAAGCATTTCTCGAGGGCGTCATGAAACTTGATCGCCCACTCGACCGCGTGCTTGTGCTCTATGCTTGCCAGTTGCCCGCCTTGCTCGACCCGCTGCTTACACAACTCACCGCCGAAGAGTCCAAACCTGACGACAAACTCCTTCTTTGGGCTTCCGCATATCAGGCTAACGACAAGAAAAATCTCCCCTTAGCTTACGAACTAGCCGTGCGATGCCGCAACATAGCAAAGCGCGACATTCAATCATCCGCAGATCAACAAATCGTCCTTATCGCTTCGTTGTTGCTTGCCGAGAAAGTCAATACCGTCGATTTGAGTGCAGCGAAAAGTGCCATCCTACGCGCAGCAAAATCGATCATTAACCAAGAGGAGAAAGTCATCGCCGCCAAAAAACTCAAGCAATTCGGACTAGAACTAGCCGCCGATCGTATGGTTCGTCCCTCATTGACGCGCAATAGGAACGCGAGCTCACGTTCTCATTACGGATCGGGAATCAATCCAAAAACAACACAAGATGCGGCCACTCTCGCCCGCAAAGGAAATCGCGCTGGTGCTGCGACGCAATTTTACCAACAAATTCGACAAGTCTTCCAACAACAGCAAGGCAATCATAGCTATTACCTTCGCGAAATCAAAGAATTGGTGAAATCGCTCAAACTCGAAAAAGACATCGCCGCGCAAATGCGCCCAAGCGCAACAGCCCCATTTCGCGAACGTGTCGAATTCATGCGTGTGATGTGTGCCATCGATAACCCAGATCAATACACAGCCGAACTCAAGGCTCTGTTTCAAGAAAATCCCGAGGATTCACATCTGATCAAAATGATGACTCACATCGGCGAAAAGGAAATCCAAACCGCTCTTGCCAAGAAGTTTGCAAGCCTTAAACCTCAAGAAATCATGCATTGGGGAGCTGGTATTGTGCAGGATTTCAGTGAAACTGATCGCAACATGGACGACAAAACGTACTTGGCATACCTGAGCCGTATGGAATTGATAATTGCCATTCTCGAACATCAGCCAACCGAACAAAAAATGCCAAATACATTGGCATGGATCAATGACATCATCACTCAATGGCAGAACAATCACTATGTCAACGGGAACTACCTACGTGCGTTTGGCTCCCCATTACCCACGGCACCTAAGGTTGACAATCCGCTTTGCACAAAACGCGATGAAGTGATCCATCGTATGGCACTTGCTATGATCAAGCACAAGGACACCAGTGGCACGGGTTTCCTGCTCTTGAAAACTGGAAAAGAACTCTGGCAAATCGAAGACGCATCATTGCAACAAATCGCTCTAACCAGTTACAAGAGCATGTTGGCGGGGCTGAACTTCGCTAAGACAGAACAACCTGTGGCGAAAGGCTTGTTTGAATCCGAGGATGAAGAAGATCCTTTCAGCCAAATGAGCCGATACTCCCGCGGTAGCTACTACGGCCGGGGCTCCAATAGTTCTGAAAGCGAAAAATCGATTCGAGATGCCCTTGCTTTATCAGCAGAGCTAAAGCCGCTGACAAAAGAAGATTTGCTACCCTCGCTAAAAGAGCCAGAGCGCAAGCTTGTTGTTGGTTGGCTCAGCTACTTTGCCGCTCCCACAGCGCAGCTTGCTGCAGAGCGCAAGACAACAATGACCGAAAATATCGTGGCATTCCAAACGAGCGTGGAAATCGCAAGATTGGTGAACATACCAATCATCCCCGGGGTGACTTTGATGCTGAATCACAAGGATGCAAAAAATCTAACACAGCGCGGCTTCTTCAATCCCGATATCAACATGATTCAGCCTTTTTTCGATCAGGCAAATCAAGCAAAAACCCAGCAGGAATGCGAAAAACTTTTGACCTACATTACGGAACAATATCTCGGTGAGAAAAAATTATGGTCTCTCTATGAAATAGCTTCGATCAATAGGAACCGCAGATCGTACTATGCATCAGAAATCGATACGAGAATTCAAGCCTACAGGAGTGTCATCCAACAACAGCCAAATCAAGACAGCACTTTCCATATTTATCGATTTTTGTTAGCGAACGAGATGGGAGAACTTATGCAAAACCAACATCGTCTTGGTCTCGATGCTGATGCGAAAAAAAGTGTAGCCTTGATTCTGAAGTCAGGTCTGATGCTGTCTGGTCCGGGAATGTTCCTCGCCGACGGCTCATTTATGCCGGACAAAACCTTGTATTTTTCGAGCACATCAAGCGACAACAGGGAAAAGAAAAGTCTGGCGAAAGAGCTTGAAACGGTCGATGGCGACAACCGTTTTTGGTGTCGTATGCTTGCTGCCAGTTTCAAGCAATCCAAAGGTGCCGAAATTTTACCTGAAATCACGCGTGAAATGAAATCCATCAAAGCATGGCCCGAGAGCGAAAAAATCCATTTCACCAATTGGGTCTATCAAACGTGGCCAGACTTGACTTCCAGCTCGCTAAAAACATGGCTAAAACCAGATTACAAAGGAAACATTGCAAAACACGAAAAGGTAATCAAGGAGCTTTCCTCACAACTCAAGGAACAATCCTTTGATCAAGAACAAATCCAAAATAGCCTATACATTTTGATCAACGATGACCCGAAAAAAGCTGCTACACTGTGGTCAGGCTTCATGGAATCGAGTTCTCAGTTGAATCTCCCAGTGTACAGCAATGTTAATGGAGTATCACTGGCACAACACGAATACTTGAATTACTCAATCATCAGTAATTTTGATGATTCAAGTGCTGCCGAAAAAACGGATTTCTACAAAACCATGCAGTTTCTCTTAGCTTTGGATCAAGCCGAGATCATCAAGCCCAATCTGAATAGCATCTCTTCCATTCTGCGTGATATCATCCGCCGAAACATTAGCAACTCATCTGACAGTAGTAACTCATCTAACATCCCCATTTCACCCACTCTTTCATCGATCAAAAATGTAAGTGTAGCAAAGATTGCCCAGCTCATTCTTTACGCTTCAGAAGTAGATAGTAAAACTGCCACATTACTTATGGAAAGCATGGTGGAATCGATGGATTACATGAACACGCCCGATGCTAAAACAAAGGAGTTTATCACATCATGGCTAGAAAAAACCATAGCTCCAAAAAGCTCACGTCTGGCCAAATTCGGCTATGTATTTTTCCATACCAATTCAAATTCCTTGCAAGTGGAAAAATTGAGGACGCAATGCATCGCTGCTCACCAAGAGCTTTACAAAGATAAAGAAATCAGCCCTTTTTTCAAGCTGGAATGCTTCTCGGAATTAGAAGATTACTCATCAGACATTTACAAGAATCAAGACCTCATCAACTCTATCTTAGACATCGTGATGGAGTGCGAGTTGACTAATCCACAACAGTTTTCTACAGTTTATTCAATGGTTAGCGATTTTTCGAGCGCAACGAAAATCTCACCTGAATACAGTAAGCGCATGTGTAGGGAAGTTTACCCAAAAATACATGAGGCAATAGAAAACAACATTCAGTTACAAGGAGGCTACAAAGAACCAATGGCACAAGCATGGTTACAGTCATCTCTACAATCGGGAGATAAATCACTTTTTACAGAGTTCACACGTTTCAATCCCGACATGGCAAGAGGGAATCTGGCATGTCTTGTCGATCTCTTGAAGAACGAATGGGGAGAAGAATTGATAGCGCTTCTGCCGAAGCCGGGTATCATCTACACGGCTCCGCACATTCTCCTAATTAAAGATGGAAATGGTAGCAATTATCATTATTTCACCATAGATTTGGAGCAAAAACTGGCAAAGTTCCTGCCAAGCATCAAAGACCCACAGCAGCGTTTCCGCCTCGAAGTCATCATGGCCAATCTACCTGATTCACAAGGCAACGATAAGCCTACAATGAGTCGCACGCAGCGCGTAAATGCTTTGGCTAACAGATTTGCCGCGGAAGCCCCTTCTCAACGCGTGATACGAATGGAATTGTTATGCTATCTTTACAGTGGCGGCAAATCAATCAATCTGGAAGAGATGCTTTCTCATGCGAACGCATTGGATCTCGCCGATGTCATTGATGTGCGATTCAATCGCAACGGCCGAGTCTCTCCATCTGATGAGCAATTGGTCGTATTGCAACAAGCGATGATCGAACAAACCATGCAAGCAACCCTGCTAGAACAAAAATCCGAATTTTTCATTCGCCAAATGAAAAGCTTAAGCCTGCTCCACAGTGCTAACAATGGGTATTCGATTTCGAGAATATTGAGTAACAATTTCAAGAATCTAAGCCCCTACATCATCAACATGTTTGTGGAACAGCCTGAGAAACATCAGAAACTCGCCGAAGAATTCATCGACATTTGCACCAGTGCGATCGAGATGTCTGGGAAGCACTCCTCTGACGGCGTAGTTCCATTCTACCTCTTTTCACAAATGGCTCACAGCCTGAGTGGCCAAGGGAAAAAGTTTGCCGCTTGGGACAAGCAATTAAGTTCTAAAGTAAAATCACGCCTCAAAGAGAACAAAGAATACTATTCCCGTGAAGTCTTCCGCTCTTTCCCTAAGAAATGTATCATCGATAGCAATGGAAAATCCAACGTGCCTAAATTGCTCGTCAAGCTCCTGAGTGACGATGAAACAAGCGGCTATCTCATGTCCCTCGTATCAAAGATAAACGTTTTCGTGGAGAATCAATTTGTCAGCATTGATGAATTTGCCCAAGCAATCGATGCCGTGCCCGACACCTGTTTACGAAAGCCCGACTACTTGATTGAACGAGCAGGCATGCTCATGAAGCGCAAAACAGACATCGTGTCTGCCGATAAAGACTATGATCGTGCCCGAGAACTCGCAACATCCTTAAACTTGGCTCCGGTCATCGAAAGAGCCAATGCTCATCAAGCTAGTATGTACTTTGACAACGGTAAAAAGGCCGAAGCAGAAAAACTCGCCGCCACAGTTGACGTAAGCAAACTATCTGATCAAGATACGAAACTGTTCGCACCACTTGCAAAGTTCGCTAAACCAACTCCTCCAGCTAATCCCCCAACGACCAAGGAAACTCCGTAGTTATGCCACATTCCATTTCCTCATTTTTGCATGACGTAAAAAAGCACCTTAATCGCTCGCTGATACGTCACGGAGCGATTACCGCGATGATGATCCTCGCAGGTGCTTGCATCCTGTGGGCACTGGCCTGGCGAATTTTTGGCTATGCTGCACCTGCCATCGGCTACGCGATTGGAGCCAGTGTTACATTGCTCTGCGGAATCATTCTCTTTCGCATCAAACGCCACCTGCTGCCCGCCGCTGCGATGAAAGCAGATGAGTATTTCCGACTGAAGGATGCACTGATATCCTTTCTCGATTTCCACCAACGCAACGAGCACGATGCTGAGGTGTATCGTTTGCAGCAGCAATCCGTAGAACGAAGCATCGCACCACATTCAGCGAGTGGCATTTCCCCGAGCATGCCACGCCGTCGTCTCGGCATCTGCGTAACTCTTGTGCTGATTGCTGTAGGTTTGGCTCTGATGCCACACTCCGCAGCGGTAAGACAAAAAATCGATCAAGAAAATCTCACTTTGGCACGAACCGAGCAGATTCAGAAGGAAATGCACGAGGTTGTAGAAGAAATGATCGCAGCCATGGACGAGAAAGAAAAAGAACTTCTTGCGCCTGAAAAATTGCGCGAATGGGTCAAAGACCTCGATGCCACGAAGGACCAACGTGAGGCGATGAAGAAGCTCGCGAAATTTGAACAAAAAGTCTCAGAGGCTATGAAAGGCATGGAAGCCCGCAAGGATGAAGAAATTCTAAAGCTTGCCGCAGCAGAATTGGATGCCTCAAAAATGGCCGATGCGAAGCAGCTTGCCAAAAAGTTAGAGAGCAAAGACTTCGAAAACGCCAAGCAACAACTTTCCGAACTCAAAAAGGAAATGCCGAAAGATCTCAAGAAAATGACTCCTGAAGAAATGAAGAAGTTGTTAGAGAACACGGAGAAAATGAAAGAAATGAGCCAACGCATGGCAGATGGAGCACGCAAGCGCGACTTTGGTAAGCAGGCAAAAGCGGGGCAAAATGGCAAAAACATGAAAGCCTTAGAGGGCAAAAATGGCGAGGAAGCTCAGGAAATGGATCAACTTCTCCAAGACCTGGAAGAAGCTGCTGCTGATGCTGACCAAGAAATGGAAGAACTCGAAGAAGGAGAGGAAATGGAAGCCGGCGAAGCCATGGATAAGCTCGACCAAGAACTCGAAAAACTCGGACGCAGACTTGGCAAGCTCGATGCCAAACAAAAGGCGCGTTCGCGCATGAAGGGCTTAGGCAAATGCGCGGCAAAGAGCCAACAGTTTGCCAATGGTCAAAGCCAGCAACTAGGACTTGGACAAATGCAGTCACAACAGCCCGGTGGCCTGAAGCCAGGCACAGGACATAGCGATGCCAAGCGCAAGGAAAAAGATGAACGCAAAGACAATGGCAATCTCACACAACTGCAAGGCCAGCAGGGCGATGGCCCGAGCCGTTCCAGCGTCGAGCAAGCCGATAGCGGAGAAGGAGTTTCTGGACGAGCTGGTTCGGAAAAAAATCGCGATTTCCGCAAACAAACCGAATCCTTGGTGCAGCGTGACGATGTGCCAGAAGAGTTAAAACAAGGAATCCGCGAATACTTCAACCGCGTCCACGAAGTCGAAACGAAAGAATAATCACCACTGCCACCATGTCCACACTTGAAACCAACACCATTCATTTTTCTGAAACCTTTCTGCGAATTCGTACCGAGGTAGGGAAATTCATCGTCGGCCAGACCGACATCATCGACAATGTTCTCACTGCGATTTGCTGCGGTGGCCACGTTTTGTTAGAGGGCGTGCCTGGCCTAGGCAAAACAGCTTTGGTGAACACTTTGGCGAAGGCGCTACATTTGAAATTTGGTCGGATTCAGTTCACACCCGACCTGCTGCCGAGCGATGTTGTCGGCACCCAAGTATTGATCGAGCACGAAGGCCGTAGATCACTCGAATTCCAACATGGCCCCGTATTTTGTAACATTCTGCTGGCTGACGAAATCAACCGCGCGACTCCCAAAACCCAGGCCGCGCTGCTAGAGACGATGCAAGAAAAACGCGTCACTGTCGCCGGAACGACTCATACGCTGGCAGCACCATTTTTTGTCTTAGCCACGCAAAACCCGATTGAGAATGATGGCACATATCCCCTGCCCGAAGCTCAGCTCGACCGATTCTTTTTCAAACTGCAAGTCTCCTTGCCGGATCACGAGGGTTTTGCCGAAATCCTCAATCGCACGGGCGGGAATTCGCAACCAGAAATCCAAGCAGTGGCAACGGGAGATGACATCATCGCCATGGGCAAAACGCTGCGCGAAATCCCGGTGGCCAAGGACGTGCAAGACCACCTCATTCGCATCGTGCGCAATACTCACCCAGAAAATGAAAAGGCCCCAGACAAGATCAAAAAGTATGTGCGCAACGGTGCTAGCCCGCGTGCCGCACAAGCGATGCTTTCCGCAGCTCGCGCCAAAGCCTTGCTCGATGGCCGATTCCATGTATCGCGCGAAGATGTGGATGCTGTCGCCGAACCCGCGTTGCGGCATCGCATGATTTTGTCATTCGAAGGTGAAGCGGACGGCATCAAGCCGGAAGATTTGATCAAATCTGCGATTCGTAACGCCTACTAATTCAAGTCATGCCCGTAGAACCGCAAACCGGACTGGAACCCGGAGCATTGACCAATGCTGGCTTCATTCGACGACTGGAAAGTCTCTTTCTGTTAGTCCGTCGCGTGCTGGGAGGCTCCTTGCAAGCGGATCGCAAAAGTCCAAGAAAAGGTGCGGGCATTATGTTTGCTGACTACGCCGAATATCACCACGGCGATGACTATCGTGCCATCGACTGGCGCGTTTATGCGCGCAATGATCAATTGGTCATCAAATTGTTCGAGCTTGAAGAAGATGCCACCTTGTATCTTTTGTTAGATTTATCGCCCTCGATGATTGCCAAATTGGATGCGGCAAAAAAACTTGCTGCGGCTCTGGGCTACATCGCGCTGAATTGCCAAGATCGCGTCGCGGTGTATGGACTGGCCGATGAGCTAAAACCCTTGCTCGATCCCGCACGCGGACGCGGCAAGGTATTTCCACTGCTGCGCTCTTTGGAGGCGGCGACAAGTTTTGGTGCCGACACGAATTTTTCTGCATGCACGAAAAGCCTGCAAGCGCGCCACCGCAAGAAAGGCTTGGTGGTGGTCATCTCCGACTTCCTATTTCCTAACGGCTATTCCGACGGCTTAAAACGTTTGAGCGGCTTGGGGCACGATGTTCATGCCATTCAACTCCTTACCGAAGATGATCTGCAATGCGACTGGAAGGGCGATGTGGAAATCGAGTGCATCGAAACTGGCAGTCGGGAAAAAATCACCATCACAGCACGCGAGGCGGATGCCTATGCCGCTGCGGTCAAGGATTGGAATGAGGGGCTGAAGAGCGAATGCGCACGACGCGGTATCGGCTTCAGTCGCACCATGCACGGCGAGGCGTTTGAGGATGTGATTCAAACCATTCTGCGGCAAGGAGGGCTGGCATCATGACCTTTCTTTCGCCTGCCTATCTTTGGGGATTGCTTGCCCTGCTGCCGTTGATTGCGGTGTATTTCTTGCGCGTGCGTCCTCGCCGCAGACCAGTCACTGCATTCTTCTTGTGGCAAAAAGTGTTAGAGCGGAAAAAAGCTTCATCGCTTTTTCAACGGCTACGCGATGCTTTTTCGCTCTTGCTGTTAATCCTCGCCGTGGCAGCGGCTGTGCTGGCAGCGGCTGGTCTGCGTTTTCAGCAAAATGATGAGCGGGATCTGGTGGTGTTTCTCGATGTGACGCCCTCGATGATGGCGCGCGATAGTTTGCCCAAGGGGAAAACCATGCTCGACTTAGCCCGCACTCATGCAGCCGATATGGTCAAGGCGATGAATGGCACGCGACGCATCGCCATCGGCACGGTTGCCGATGATCTGCAATTTGCCAGCCATCTCAGCGATAGCCCCAAAGACCTGCAAGATGCCATTCGCATGATCCAAGCCTCGGACTTGAAAGTGAGTGCCCGCGCGATTGCCTCGATCAACGATTATGCCGATCGCAGCAAGAATCGCTATCGGGTCATTTTGTTGACTGACGGCCAAGGAGCTTGGAAAAATCTATCGCCGAATGTCGAAGTCGTGCGGCTAGGTTCCAGCGCAAAAACCAACACGGGCATCATCGCTGCGGATCTGGAATGGAGCGGCAATGCCGGAGATCGCGCACGCTTTTTCTACCAAGTCGCCACCTCCAGCGCTGGGGAAATCAAAGTTGACCTCGAACTCCGCAATGAAGAAAGCCAGACCAGCCTGCGTTTGATTCCTCTCACTCTCACAAAAAATCAAACGCTGAGCGACACCATCGAAATCGAAGGCGCCGAACCTGGTCGTTGGATGGCACGCTTGCTCACGCAGGATGCCCTAGCGAGTGACAACGAGGTGGCTATGGGACTACCCGAGCGCAAACCTGTGCAACTCAAAGTGGACATCGCTGATTCCTATTTCTACAAGCGCTGCGTCGAGGCCTTTGAAATCGCCAACGGTGCCTTGCAACTCAACGAAAGCGATCCAGAAATCGTGGTCAGCCAAGGCACGGCGACCGATGCTCCGCGCTCGGTGATTTTTGCGCCGAAAGGAAATTCGCCCTACTGGAGCAATGCCGAAGAAGCGGTGGATGTGCTGATCGCCGAGCCGAAAATCCCCGATCATCCCGTGCTGAAAAACATCGACTGCGATGCCTTACGTTTCGCCGGAGCAAAGAAGGCGGTGCCCACGACTGGCTCGCTGGTGTTACTCGCCTCTGAGTCGGGACAAGCGCTGATCTGGAAATCCGAAGTCGCCGGAAAATCGGCTGTCGTCATCAATCTCGATCCCACGGAAGAAGAATTCTTCCTCTCTCCCTGGTTTCCTGTCATCATTCACAATGCCGCAACGCACTTGGCAGGACGAAATGAAATCCCGCGCGCTACCTTGGCTACAGGCACAGTCACCCAGCAAGCGAGCGGCGCGACCAAACCTGATGGCTCCACGCAAGCAGACGATACGCTTGTCGTCGAACAACGCGGCCACTGGCGCAGCAAGGTCAACAACTGGTTCGGTGCTGCTGTATTTTCCGCAGAAGAAACGGTACTGGATGGCAGCGGCCCACAGGCTTCTGCCAAAGAGACCGATAGTGGACACCCGTTGCTGCTGTGGTTGATCTGGCTCGCGCTCGCCTTGTTGATGGCGGAAGTATTTTTGTATCATCGTAGAATGGTTGGTTAACATGGAAGTTCTCACTTGGTATCCCCTGTTGTTCATTTTGCCAGCCTTGGTCATTCTTGGCTTAGCGTGGAAGTATTCGCTCGTTGACCGCCCGCCCATCTTCAAGATGTTGGCGTTTGCCTGCCGAGCCATCGCCGTCTTGTTGTTGATCTTCGCACTGTGCCGACCTTTCCTCAAACATACCAACGATGAAGCGCATTTCGTTTTTCTGTTAGACGTTTCAGAGTCGATCGACAATGCAGAAATGTCGCGCGGACTAACGGAAATCCAATCGGCCATTGCCAAGCTCGAAGCTAGCGATAGCTATCACATCGTGGCTTTTGCCAAGGAGAGTCGCGAACAAACCATGGAAGAACTGACCGCATTGATCAAAGATTGCAACATGGGACGTGGCGACGCGAGCTTCCGCTCCGCGAGTCATTTGTCACAGGCGATGTCGTCATCACGTTTGCTTTTCCCCGCAAACAAAGCTCGTCGCATGGTGGTGATGAGCGACGGCATCAGCGAAGAAAGTCTCGCCCCGATGTTGGCACGGTTGAAACAAGAAAAAACCGATGTGGTATTTCATAAGCTAGGCGCACTGGCGCAAGCGGAGGCGGCTGTCATCGCGCTGGAGGCACCATCGCCCGTGGCATTTGAGGGGGAAATCGTGCGCCTCAAAGTTCGCCTCAGTGCCAACCAGAAGATGAATGCCAAGCTGCGCATCACCAATCGCGGTGTGGTAGTCGCGGAAAAAACTGTGGCGCTCGATGAGCAAAAGGAAAGCACCGAGCGGGTGGACGTGGAGATGACTACCTCCGGCGAGACCGTCTGGGAAGCGGAGATTTTGCCCGAGAAAGACTACTTCCCCATCAACAACAAAGTCGCCACCGGCATCTCGGTGCGCGGCAAGCCGCGCGTCCTCGTCATTCACGAACGCCCTCAAGCCATGCGCGCCGCCGAACGCTTGCTGCGCGAGCAAGGAGTGGAACTCGAAACACGGGGCGTCCGTGGGATTCCCGAGGAGATGCGCGAGTTGTTAGCCTTCGATGCCATCATCCTTGCCGATGTGCCTGCGACGGCCTTGGATCAAAAACAAATGCTACGCCTCAAAAGCTACGTCAGTGACTTTGGCGGCGGCCTGGTGATGATGGGTTCGGAAAACACCTATGGTCTCGGCGGATACTACAAAACCCCTGTGGAAGATGTACTACCTTTGGTGTCGAGATTTGAAAAAGAAAAAGAAAAGCCGTCTATGGCCATGGTTCTTGTATTGGACCATTCTGGTTCCATGTCGGGTGCACCGATGGCTCTCGCCCGTCAAGCTGCCCACAGTGCTGCTGAGCTTCTCAGTGCCCAAGATCAGATTGCAGTTATCGCCTTTGATGACCAGCCGACCTTGGTTCTTGATCTCACTCCTGCGGGAAACAAAGCACAAATCGCTGCTGCCATCGATTCCATCACCGAAGCTGGCGGCACCAATATGCAGCCTGCCATGGTGCAAGCGCGCGATATTCTCCGCGGAGCATCCGCAAAAGTGAAGCACGTCATTGGCCTCACCGATGGCCAGACCGATGCATCGAACATGGTGCAGCTTTGCCAAGAAATGGCTGATGCCGGTATGACCGTATCGACGGTGGCCATGGGCGATAGTGCCGCAGGGGAATTATTGGCGCAGATGGCCGAAGCTGGCAACGGTCGCTTCTATCAAACAAACGCACCAGAAAATGTGCCGCAGATCTTCACGAGGGAAACCATGCAGGCATCCCGCTCCGCCATCAAAGAAGACATCTATCAAGTGGCTGTCGTGGCGGATCACCCCATGCTGGCTGGATTTACAGATGCCACGCTTCCTCCCGTGCTTGGCTATGTGATGGCGCGGCCTAAGCCTACTGCGCAAGTTTTGCTCTCGTTAGAATCTGGAGATCCTTACCTCGCTGTCGGACGATATGGCACGGGCATGGGAGTTTGTTGCACGGCAGATTTGACAGAGCGCTGGAGTAGCGAATGGCTCACTTGGGGTGGCTGCGGAAAGTTCTGGGCGCAAATTCTACGTGGCATCTTGAAACGTGCCGATGCTACCGGCATCGAAGCCCGCACCACCTTAGAACAAGATCAGCTTAGTCTGCAAATTCGCCGCACCGATGAAGCAGGTCGCCCGCTTTCTGACATCCGTTGGCAACCCTATGCACTCGACGAAAATGGCAAAGAGCGCGAGGTCAAGGTTAGCGAAACAGGCATCGGGCGATACGCAGTCAACGTCTCGTTGAAAGATGCGGAAGCTTTGACATTCCGTCTCAATGACACTGAATACGGCAAAGTGAAATTCCTGCAATGGCTCCGCCCCTACCCTGCCGAATATCGACTATCAACCAAGATCGATCCCGCGCTCAACACACTGCCGAACTTTTCAGTAGAAGAAATCAAACAAGGCCTACCCGCAGTTAGCATCCGTAGCAGCTTGATTCCCCTGCTCTGTTTCATCGCCATAGGCTTCTTGATCGCTGGTCTTGTGCTACGCCGCGTTTGATGCGCAGCAAGCCAAGGACTGCCGTTACGCCTCGTTTTTTTTCATAAAGATGCGCCCCCTATGACATTGGGGCGCGGTTTTGAAGCGAATGATCTAAGCAGAAAATCAGGCCTCTAATTTGGTCCAGGCGGAGTTATTTTTCGAAGAACGCACGGCTGCTTCGATGAACGCCATTCCCGTGACCCCGTCATCGATCGATGGGAAGTCATAGCCCTCTGCGGGAGCAGACTTACCAGAAACGGCATCGCTGATGGCTTCTGCCGCGGCACAGTAAATGTTCGCAAAGGCTTCGATAAATGCTTCCGGATGACCAAAGGGCGTGCGAGTGAATTTGGATGCCGCACTGCCGTTGTAGGAATTGCCGCGGCGCCAAATTTGGCGGGGGCGTTCGGCATGCTTCAGAATGAGTTCGTTGGGGTGTTCTTGGTGCCACTCCAGTGATCCTTCCGTGCCGTAAACGCGGATGTTTAGATTGTTTTCGTCGCCATGTGAAATTTGTGAGGCGTAGAGAATGCCTTTGGCTCCACCTTTGTAGCGGACAAGCATGTTGCCATCGTCATCGAGAGGGCGACCGGGGATGAAGGTGCTGAGTTCGGCGGCGATTTCATCGATTTCGAGACCAGTGATGTATTGCGCAAGGTTTTCGGCATGAGTGCCGATGTCGCCAATGCAGTTAGAAATGCCCGAGATGCTGGGATCCATGCGCCAGTTGGAGATCGAACCATCGCTTTGATCTTTGAGCGCGGTAATGGCATAACCTTGTGGATATTCGACAACCACTTTAAGAATTTTGCCGATTTTGCCTTCCTGCACCATTTGTCGAGCTTCCTTGACCATCGGGTAGCCGGTGTAGTTGTGCATAAGAGCAAATACGCAGCCACTGGCGCGCACAGCTTCTTGGAGCAACTTCCCTTCCGCGAAAGAAAAAGCTAAGGGTTTCTCACAAATGATGTGAATGCCGACGTCCAGAAAGCATTTGGCGACTTTGTAGTGTAGGTCATTGCGCGCGACGATGCTGACGAAGTCGATGCGTTTGTCCGCGGGCAAAGCGGCTTCGGCTTGCGCCATTTCCTCGTAACTCGTGTAAACGCGACTCGGATCGAGGAAGAAATCTTCGCCAGAGAGGCGCGATTTTTCTGGATTGGAAGAAAAACATCCAGCGACAAGCTCGATGCGTCCGTCAAGATTTGCTGCCATGCGATGCACCGTGCCAATGAAGGCGCCCCGGCCACCGCCCACCATGCCCATACGTAGTTTGCGATTCATGTTAAGTAGAGCGAATTTATCGCCCAGAGGCGAGACTTTGTCCAGCGAGGACTGCGACAAGTTTTTTTGCGATCAGATGGAATGCATCGATTAGAACTGTCCGCTGAGTTTGCGGAAGATCCAGAACAAGGCGAGCAGGGTGATCAGGAAGGTGATGGTGATCCAATGATGCCAAAGAGGAATGCGATTTTCTAACGGGCGTGGCTCAGGGAGCGCGTTGATTTCTTTGATCAAATTTTCGAGCGCTTGCGGCGAGATCATCCGCCCTTTGGCAATTCGGGAAAGTTCTTCTAACACTTCTGGGCGAGCGGGTTGGCCAGTTTTTTCTAGGTCGATGGTCTGCGCTAGAATGGTGGTAGAGACAGGCTTGGCATCGTCGCCTACAATGTTAGCAGTCAATTTCCATGCGCCCGGTGCATCGATGAGGAATCGACCACGGAAGCTGCCCCAAGAGTTATCATCTTTGATGAGTTCGATCATGCGCGATGAACCTTGCGGCGAGGTGAGATTGATGGCGACTTTGCCATCATTGAGGGGAGCGCCATTTTTGTCGAAGGCATTGGCGCTGAGCGTAACAGAATCGCCTGGCGACGGACGTTCTGGTGTGTAAAAGACCCGAAGTTGTTGCCCTGCGGCCATGTTGCGCTGGTAGGACATCCATCGCGCGACTTGCCCCCAATAGCGATAGTGGTATTTGTCCTCGACGCCACGACGCCAGCGCCATGCAGAGTCGATGCCCATGTGGAGGATTTTTCCACTTCCTGCGGTTTTGGTGACGATGAGAGGAACTCGACCATAGTTGCCGGAGAACCGATTGGCGTGAACGGCGAGCACGGTAGTACCGGCTTTAGCACGTTGGATGGGGGCATGCCAATAAAAGCCAGGCAGACTTTGCCAGACCATGGGATTGTCCTCCTCCGTGTCACCTAGCATGGTAAGGAGCGAAGCAGCACCATCCGAAGTAAGAGCCAATGGCGCTGGGTTAACCTCAGTAATGCCATTCTTTTTTGCAGCATCGAGATAGACGGGCAGAAGGTCGGAGAGGGCGGTATCGAGGAGCGAAAATTGATTTCCTTGAGGGCCCGGGAGAAACACGAGGCCAGCGGCTTGGTTCTCTACTAAGCCACGGATCAGCTCGCATTGGGGTTTGGTCAGTTGATTGTCATTGATTCCGACATCGCCGAGAAAAATGACATCATACTGCGCGAGGTCTTCGATTTTTTCGGGGAATTTTTCTATGTAGTCAGGTCCACCGCCAATTCCAAGTTGCGGATGGAAGAGCAGGCAGGAGAGTGAGACACCAGGGTCGCGGGAGAGGGCGTTGCGCAAATATCGGTATTCCCAACGAGGCAAGGACTCGATAACCAGCACGCGGATTTTTTCTGGTTTGCCAGTGAGGCTGAAGCTACGAGCGTTATTTTGTGGGACGAGTTCTTCTTTGGCGACGGGAAAAGAAAGCTCGAGGGTGGAAGAGCCTTCTTTTTCTAGCTTCCAAAGGATGCTGTCAAAAACAGTTTTGTTTGGCGGCAGTGTGATAGCTTTGGTTCGCTCGCGGCCTGAATTGTCGCGCAGGCGAACAGTCGTGCGCACTTCGCGGTTGAGTGAACTGCGGATAGAAAAAGGAATCTGAAGATTTTCGCCGACAATAGCGTAGGTAGGGGCATTGATATCGAGAAGATCCAAGTCGGGCAGTCGCGCGGGAGCGCCCGTGGGGATTGTGTAAAGCGGGATTTTGCGGAGGAGAAATTTTTGTGCGGAAGAGACGGGCGGAGAACCGAGGTTCCAATCGCCATCAGAGATGAGAATCGCAGCGCGGAGGTTATTTTCCTTTTGGAGGATTTCTTCGAGCGGTTGACTGAGGTCGGTGCCTGCGGATGCTTGCAGAGCGGGATCTTCAGGCTGCTGAGCAAAGGGGCGGGTAATGATTTCATTGGCTCCGTTTGCAGCTAGTGAATTCCATAGTGGGGATTCGAGAATGCGTTTGGTGAAATCGGCACGGGTGGTAATTTCTTGCTTTGGCGAAAGGATCTCAGGGAGTTGGGCATCGGTGGTCAGCATCGATTTCGAATCGTCCCACAGAATAGCGATACGTGGCTTGGTGTTTGGCGTGACCGTGGTGCGCCATTCGGGTTGCTGGAGCATGATCGCCACGAGTGTCGCGATAAAAAATCGCATCGTTTCTAGGAATAATGCGCGTTTTTTATCAGGAGCACGGTGGTAGGAAACAATACAAAGCCATAGAACGGTGATCAGCGCGACCGCAGCGGTGCTGATACTAAAAGTGCTAGGAGAAAGTGTAAGTTGGCCGATCATGGTGGGATGGATGTGTCAGTTGGGTCGGAAGAGGTGGCTCTGACAG
Source organism: Verrucomicrobiaceae bacterium (assembly GCA_027487435.1). Lineage (GTDB taxonomy): Bacteria > Verrucomicrobiota > Verrucomicrobiia > Verrucomicrobiales > Akkermansiaceae > UBA956. The sequence continues at coordinate 62,047 of JAIYDP010000331.1, forward strand.
ATCATGTAGAATGAGGCGAAGTCACGAGGGGCCGTGTGGTGGGAGAGGTAGAAGAAGGGCGTTTTTGCAAGCAAAGGATAGCTTCTGCGATGAGGAAAAATAAAACGGCGGTAAGGAAAAGCTGCCAGATTTCTTTTTCTTCGTTGTCGGTGGTGTGAGCTGAATTGTCTTCGAAAAGGCTGAATTTGAACCCTTGCAAGAGAGGCGTTAGTTCGGTTTTCTGAAGAGCTACTGGTTCGTATTCTGCGGCAGGTACGTTAGCAGCGACGACGCGTTCGCCGAGGCGATAAACTCCCGCGCTCATGGCTGGATCCACAGCGGCATCTTGACTGAAATCATCGATGCGACTGCGCGATTCATTGGCAACGGGCAGTGCGCCGTCCTGATTTACATTAGCGAGTAGCGCAGCATCAAAGCGGCTCGCGCCTGCTAAAACAGCGCGTTGGATTGCAGGTAAGAGCAAGTGAGCATCACCAAGGTTACTCCAGGTATAATCTGGTGTGGAGGCGAAAAACGATGCTGTTCCCTGCTCGACGATCAGGCGGGAATAGAAGGTCGATTTGTCATCCCACGTTGCAAGTGATGTAAGCAGACCGGGGTTTGCTTCGACCTGCTGGCGTTTGATCGCTTTCAAGGTTTGTCCTACGAGGGGCGTGCCATTGACGGTATCGCGAAGTAGTCCATCGGTGTGATTCCATGAATCGAGAATGAAAAATTTCCCATTGGCTGCGGTGACGATGGGAGCCCAACTGACCCCGAGGAAACTGCCCTTGTGATTCTCTTTTGGGGCAAAGAAAAGCACTTGTCCTCCTTGGGTAAGGTAAGAACGCAGCGGAGCGGCGGCGGCATCATCAGGAAGCGGAGCAGCCCAGAGAATGGCGGCATAATCGGAGAGGCCAGCAGCTTTGCTGATGAATTGTGAAGGAGCAACGGTTTCACTGCTTTGATTGTTGAAGTTATTCGGCGCAGCGGAGGCAGCGAGATAATTGGCTGATTCTCCGGGCTGGGAAACGATCAGAGATTTCACCGGACGAGCGGCGGAATAGGTGAAATACACTGTGTTGTCGCGAGGATTTGAGTCGCCGGGGATATTGAGCCAACCTGAGCCTGTTTCTTGTTTGGGAGGAAGTTTGACACGTTTCTGGAAACGCAAATTCTGTCCTTCGAGCGTTACCGTATCGGTAGTTTTTGCACCGTTGAGGCCGAGAGTGAGAGGAAGATTGACGGCGTTAGTTGAGTCGCTGGTTCTCTGTAGTTCTAGGTCAAGAATGAGTTCGTCCGCGTTGCGTTGGGAGGATAGGATGCGCAGCGCATGGTTGGAATTGGAGATGCCTGTTAGCGAGAGAATCCGAAGCGATGGTTTTTGCGGCACGGAACTCAACGTAGCGAGAGCTGTGGCCCAGCGCTCGCTATCGGGCGACCAATCTTGTTGCTGCATATCTGAAGCAATCCAGATTTCTGTGCGTCCCGGCTGGGTTTCGAGAATGAACTCGGCGGCTCGCTTCAAAAGGCTGGAAATGTCGGCAGTAGTATCCGTTGCACGGGTGTTGGTGATTTCGGTCAGAACTTCAGGCGAAGGCACATCCATGGGCGTGGAAGTTGCGGAGTCGATCAAAACGAGGCGTGTTGCGTCAAGTTGGGACATGGCATCGCGGACGCGATCAAGCGCGAGTTCGCGCCGACTGGCACTGGCACCATCGGCTGTGGTCTCCATAGAAGCGGAGCGGTCGAGAATGAAGATGACCGTATCAAAGGATTTGCCTCCCCAGCCCAGGAGTCCGCCAAGCATAGGTCTGGCAGCGGCTGTGGCTAAACAGGCAATGCCTAAAGCACGAGCCGTGAGAATGAGGATGTGACGCAGTTTTTTCTTACCCCGAGATTCGCGAGTGGCCTTGAGCAAGAACTGCATGGCGGCCCACGCCACAGTCTTGTGACGGCGACGGTTCAAAAGGTGAATGATCACCGGGATCGAAGCGGCGAGGATAAACCAGAGCAGAGGTTGTTGGTAGAAGGACAAGATGAATCGTTTTTTTGTTAAAGTTGATCAGTTGTAGGGATCGTATTTCAATAGATCGTTGCGAAAGATGACCATCATGATGCCCGCGAGACCGAGAAAGTAGACTCGCAGCTGTTGTTTTGACATACCAGGACTTTCAGCCAGCATTTGCTCGCCAGATTGTTGCGCTATGATTTCCATGCGATTTTGCCTTTTGTGATCAACATAAAGGCTGACCGAAACAAACGTGATGATACCGAAAAGAATCCCGTAGTAAGCAACACGAAGGTTGATGACTTGATTCTTTGTTCCAGCACTGATGATACCGTCGAGCATAAAAATACCTTTAGCTTTTTCCTTTCTTGGGTAAGCGATTCAGGAGGAAGTCGCGGAGAAGAGGTTCGAGTGGAGTGTCTGTGGTGACGAGTTGGTAGTCCGCGTGAACGTTGAAGCAAGCATTGCGGGTGTTCGTGAGAAATTCTTTGAGCGCGATTTGATATTCATCGGCGATCAGATTCGGCTCCACGACAAGAACCGTTTGGTCTTCCATGTCCACAAACCGATGGGGCCTATCGAACTGAAACTGGATCTCCTGTGGATCCATGAGGTGAAACAGGCAGACATCGTGTTTGCGATAGCGCAAGTGCTGAAGAGCACCGCTCAAGGCTTCTGTGTCGCAAAATAGATCCGATAAAATAACGATTACGGCACGCTGACCAACTTTTTCGGCAACATCGTGAAGTGCCTGAATGAGCCCTGTTTCGCCCTTAGGTTCGAGAGCTTCGAGCGTTTGGTTGATGAGTTGCAAATGAGCGGGACGGCGACGCGGCGGGATCTCGATGTGCAGTTTTTCTTGGCAAACCGAAAGGCCGGCGGCGTCACCTTGATTTACCAGTAAATAGGCTAGATGAGCAACAATGCGGCGCGCATATTGGATTTTTGAGATACCTTTGTCGGCAAAACTCATCGAACCAGAATTATCCACCACAAAGTAGGCACGCAGGTTGGTGTCGGCCTCGAATTCCTTGATGTAGTATCGATCAGAACGGGCGTAGGCTTTCCAATCGAGACGCCGCGTGTCATCGCCTGCGACGTATTTGCGATATTCGGCAAATTCCACAGACGAACCACGATGGGGCGACCGATGTTTGCCGGTAACATTCCCGAGCATCGGTAGCCTCGACTCCACAGGTAAGGTGCCGAGTCGCACGAGCAGGTCGTGATCGAGAAGCTGACTCATGATAGTTCAAGCAAGCGCTTATGCTTCGCGCATTTCGTTAATGAGACGCTCGACAACTTTTTTCGAGGTCATGCCTTGAGATTCGGCGGCGAAGTTGGTTAGCACGCGGTGACTAAGCACAGGAGAGGCAACGGCTTCGATGTCTTCCAGTCGCACCAGATAGGAACCTTTGATGGCAGCGCGAGCTTTTGCACCGAGAATAAGATACTGAACCGCGCGCGGACCAGCGCCCCACGCCACGAATTCTTTGATCCAAGCGGGAGATTCTGATTCATTGGGTCTCGTCTTACGCACGATGCTGACAGCGTAGTCATAGATGTGTTCGGGAACGGGCACTCGACGAACGAGCTGCTGAAACGCGAGAATTTTTTCGCCTCCGAGAAGTTTTGTCAGCGAGCCTTTTGGTGAGCCAGTGGTTTCACGTGCAATACGCTTTTCTTCATCCGCACTGGGGTAGCCGAGTTCGATAAGGAACATGAAGCGGTCAAGCTGCGCTTCAGGAAGCGGGTAAGTGCCCTCTTGCTCGATGGGGTTCTGCGTGGCAAGTACGAAAAATGGCGGTTGGAGTGTGTAGGTGTTCCCCAGGACAGTGACTTTGTTTTCCTGCATCGCTTCAAGCATGGCTGATTGCGTTTTGGCTGGTGCACGGTTGATTTCGTCTGCGAGAACGATGTTGGCAAACACAGGACCTTTAACGAACTCGAACTCGCGACGGCCGCCGACTCCACTTTCCTGAATAATGTCGGTGCCAGTGATGTCCGCAGGCATTAAGTCTGGGGTGAATTGAATGCGGTTAAACGACAAATCGAACGTTTGCGCTACAGAGGAAACCAAAAGTGTTTTGGCCAATCCTGGCACCCCCATCAACAAAGCATGCCCCTTGGCGAAAAGACAAATCGCGAGATTTTCAACGACTTCTTGTTGGCCGATAATCACTTTGCCAATTTCCTCGCAAAAAGCGTTGTAGGTTTTACCAAGCTCGTCGATCGCAGAAACATCATCGGCAGGCAAGGAACCAGATGGCGTAGAGACGGCAGCGGGTTGTAGGGGTTCAGTTTTCTCGGTGTAGCCGAAGCTATCGTGGTTCTGATTTGGTAAAGGTGTGGCGAAGTCCTGAGATGGTTCCATGCTATTGTGGCTAGTGTTGCCAACATGCTAGTCGTAAGGTCTTGTTTGTCTAGCCTGCGATGAAGTTTTTTTTAGGTATCGCTAAGCTGAAGCGATTTTGATTTGATATCGGCAATGTTGCATCTCGATAAAAGACGACATCACCTGAACTGCTGGCCATTTTTTGCTGACGATTCGATGATTCTTACCACGATTGCGTGATAGAAGCTTACTTTTTAGGAGACTCTTTTTTGCGCAATTTGAAATGTTTTGAGGGAGGTAACTCCATGTAATTTGCAGCTTCCTCAAAAGCGACAGCTTCTTGAGGTGTTCTTGCCGTTTTGGATGCAGCACGCAACCACGTTCCCGCGCTAGAATCGCCAAGGATGATCATTCCATCCATGGCAGCACGACGAACTTCTGGGTCTTCATGATTCAAGAATGGCGCGATTTTGGGTAGCTCCTTGGGATCATAAGTAACACTTGATGTATGAATTTGTTCAAGGATCACCTCTTTCGTCTCCTCAGCACGCGGTGCCACATCTTTCGAGGATGCAGCCGCAGTCTGATCTGCTTTACCTACGGTAGGTGCTGAAAGAACGCTCGTCGCGCGCTTTGATTCTTCTGCGATGCGTTTTGTTTTTTCGAACTCAACAGATGAATTGTTGAGCTTACCCCATAAAAAGAAAAACGCTACAAGCATGAGAAGCGTCCCAAGAAGTGCTGTTTTCGAGAATTTCATCGATGAGATAGGGCAGTAAGGATAAAAAAACCCGCCCAAACATCGTTCGGGCGGGGTTATCGATAATCAAATGACTCAGCCTGTGATTGGGACTGGAGGAGGTAAAACAGCGCCTGCACTCATACTAATGCGCCCTTCGAGGAGAGAGTCATCTTCCTCATCTTCTGGGTCGCCTAAAGATTCGCCGACAATGCTCGTGACCGAAGCTGCTCCCGGCATAAATATCCCCCTTTGCTCTGGTCCATTTTTGATGACGCGGTAGGTATCAGACCAATTGGCCACCCCGTTCATTTTAACAGTGACATTACTCGTCACGAAACTAAGTTCCACAGCTGTTTTCCCACTGCCAGTTCGGGTGTAGCGCTCGGAACTCGCATCTGTCGATGTATTCGTAGTGATGACGGAGCGTTCCGTTTCGTTTTCTGCGCTAGCTCCTTCATCGGAGATATACAAATATTGACCGATATTGATTGCTGGACTGCCGGCTTTAACTAGGTGAAAGACCCCGCCGTCATCCGATTCCTCGTCCATGTAAAAAGATATCGAATATCCAGTAATGCTGGTAATGACTTCCGCCTCGACTAAAGCCTCAAGAATTTCTTTGTTCGAGATTCTTCTGACAAAAATCTTACTACCTTTTTCTGAGGTTGAGGTGGACGTTGTGCCCCGAGTTGTGGAAAACTCATTTTCATAAGTAAGGTATGTTTTGCCATCGGAACCGAGCAAAGGGACACCATCACCGTCACGCGCGATCAGTGCAGGTGCGGTGGAGCTTTCCGTAAGTGTGAAAGTCACATTTTGTGCTGTATCGAATTGAGAAAAAGCTACTGCGGGAAAGAATCCTGCAATTGCCACGAGTTGTTGTAGTTGTTTTGTTTTCATTAGTTTGGTGATCAGGTTTTCAACTTCCTCCATAAACGTTCGTTTACGGAAGAGCTACCCTTGTTCTATGAAACGTTTTCATGCCGTCAAGGGAAAAACATTTTTCCCATGAAGATTTGTCGTGCAAAAATCAAATCGGCGCCTTGTCGAGCGCAAATGCATCATGCACAGCTCGTGCTGCATCCTCGATAAATCTTTCATCCACCGTAACAGCAATCTTGATTTCCGAGGTAGAAATCATGCCGATATTGATTCCCGCATTGCCAAGTGCTTTGAACATCGTGGCAGCCACTCCCGAATGCGAGCGCATGCCGATTCCCACTGCGCTGAGTTTAGCGATACCACCTTCGGTTTCGACTTTGGCGTTTGGTCCTAGCTCGCTGAGGAGTGGTTTTAATGCGGCTTGTGCTTTTCCAAGATCATTCGAGTGCATGGTAAACGAGTGGCGCGCGTAGCCATCGCTAGCGATGTTCGAAATGATCATGTCTAGGTTGATTTCCGCATCTCCGAGAACGCCGAGAATTTTGCCCGACATTCCAGGCTCATCAGGGATGCCTTTGACGGTGACACGAGCTTGTGAGCGTTCGATGCTGATTCCACGAATGACGACGTTTTCCATAGCGGGGTGTTCTTCTAAAACAAGAGTTCCTGGGTTGTTGTTAAGACTTGAGCGAACTTCAAAAATGACACTGTATTTTTTCGCAAATTCGACGGAGCGTGACTGCATGACCTTTGAGCCAGAAGATGCCATTTCCAGCATTTCGTCGTAGGAGATTTCTGGCAATTTGCGAGCGTTTTTCACGATGCGAGGGTCGCAGGTGTAAACGCCATCCACATCTGTCAAAATCTGACATACATCCGCTTTGATGGCTGCGGCAATCGCGATCGCAGTTAAATCAGATCCGCCACGTCCCAGCGTATGAATCGCGCCTTGCTGAGTGATGCCCTGAAATCCTGCAACGACAAGCGTTTTATCCGCTGCGAGCAATTCATTCATATAGCGGGGATCGATGTCTTCTATTCGACCGCGGGTATGAGACCCGATGGTGGTAATCCCCGCTTGGCGCCCCGTAACCGAAACGCCAGCCACTCCGATGTCTTGCAGCGCCATGGCGACAAGGGCGATCGATTGTTGTTCGCCTGTTGAAACGAGAACGTCGAGTTCCCGCTCGGATGGGTTCTCCGAGAGTTCATTAGCCATTTTGAGAAGACCATCGGTCACACCCGACATCGCCGATACAACAGCAACGACTTGATTGCCCTGATCCCGCGTGGATTTTAAACGCGCAGCGACGTTGCGGATGCGGTCAAGGGAACCCACAGAGGTTCCGCCATATTTTTGAACAATCAGTGCCATTATTTGGAAAAAAGGAAGAGGAACTTCGACCAAGAGCAACAATCAAGCAAGGAGAATTCATGGCATGCAGCCACCAATCGTGATATGCCTCGCTCGACTGGCGTTACCAAAGCATTCTCTTGGGAAAAGTGTCCGATTTCAGGCCTTGGAACCATCGATGAGGAAACATTGATTCGCGGGAAACGCCCAGTTACGCTTCTGGAGTTTCGGGCGTTTCGGTTTTTTTGACTTTGGTGATGTCGAAACTCGGCTTGCGTTTGGGGAGGTTGATTTTGAGCTGTTTGCCTTGAGGAGACGCTAGCAATTGGGGATCATTGGAACTAGCACTTTGCGCGACGTTATCCTGGGTGATTTCACCACTGCGTTGCAGTAGCGCGGCATTGTGCATTTGCTTGAGGTATTCCTCAATGGCAACTGCCGAGCGGAAGAGGTTATGGAAGGCTTCGGATTCGATGTTACCCATCAGTTCAGTGAAGAGGGCGTAGGCTTCGTTCTTGTACTCGACGAGAGGGTCTTTTTGACCTTGAGCACGGAGATACACACCTTCGCGTAGGGCATCCATATTGTAAAGGTGCGCTTGCCATTGTTTGTCGATGGCAGCCAGCACCATGCGACGCTCTTCCATTTCCAAAAGCTCTGGTGGGATATTGCTAGTTCGAGTCTGGTAGGCAGCGCGGGTGCGATCGAGAAGTAGCTCGATGATTTCATCGGGCTTTGCTGCTCCTTCAATTTCTTCGCGCGCGATGCGGATCGGGAGATTGCCTTGCACCCAATGGAACAGTTCGGTGTGGTCGGGGGAATTGTCATCGCGACCAGCGAAGTAGCTGTTGACACCTGCGGGGATAACTTTGTCGATGATTTCGAGGACGAGTTGGCGAGGTTCTTCCGATTGCAAAACCTCATTGCGGTAGCCGTAAACCACTTCGCGCTGCTTGTTCATCACGTCATCGAAGTCAAGCACGCGCTTGCGCCAAAGGTAATTGCGCTGTTCAACGCGTTTTTGAGCGGTTTCCACAGAACGGTTGAGCCATGAGTGCTCAAGGGCTTCGCCTTCTTTCATGCCGAAACGTTCCATCATGGAAGTCATGCGTTCGGCAGCGGCGAAGTTACGCATCAAATCGTCCTCGAAAGAAATGTAGGCTTGGGATAAACCAGGGTCACCTTGGCGAGCGCAGCGACCACGAAGCTGTCGGTCGATGCGGCGTGATTCGTGGCGTTCGGTGCCGATAACGAAAAGACCACCGAGTTCTGCGACGCCTGCGCCAAGTTTGATGTCGGTGCCCCGGCCAGCCATGTTGGTGGAGACAGTGACGGAGCCTTTTTGACCGGCATTGGCGATGATTTCGGCCTCTTGTGCATGATACTTGGCATTGAGGACGGCGTGAGGAATTTTATCGCGCTTGAGTAGGCGACTGAGTGTCTCGGAAGCTTCGACAGAGGCGGTTCCGACCAAAACAGGTTGTCCTTTTTCGTGGGCTTCGGCGATTTTTTTGACGACGGCGTTGTATTTTTCGCGTCGGGTTTTGAAGACTTGGTCGTTGAGGTCAACGCGGGTGTTGGGGCGATTGGTAGGAATGGGCAGGACATCGAGCTTGTAAATGTCGTGGAATTCCGATGCCTCCGTTTCAGCGGTGCCGGTCATGCCAGCGAGTTTTTCGTAGAGACGGAAGTAGTTTTGGATGGTTATGGTGGCGTAGGTCTGCGATTCGCGCTCGATGGTGACACCTTCTTTGGCCTCTACAGCTTGGTGGAGACCATCCGACCAGCGGCGGCCTGGCATTTCGCGTCCAGTGTTTTCATCGACGATGATGACTTTGCCGTCACTGACCACGTATTGTACATCTTTTTCATAGACGCAGTAGGCCTTGAGGAGTTGGGAAATGTTGTGAAGTTTTTCGCCTTGCTCGTTGAGGCTGGTTTGGAGGATTTCCTTTTGTGCGATGCGCTGATCTTCCGTCAAGGCTGGATTCGCATCGATTTCGGCGTAGGCTGTGCCAAGGTCAGGCAGAACGAAGGCATTCGCATCGTCGGGAGAAAGGAATTGTCGACCGATCTCCATAAGGTCGGCATCGTTGGCCTTCTCGTCGATGGTGAAGTAAAGTTCTTCTTTGATGGCAAAGAGATCTTTTTTCTGTGCGTCTTGGTAGAAGGAAAGCTCTGTTTTTTCGAGCAAGCGACGGAGTTCCGGGTCCTCCATGTAACGCATGAGTTGGCGATTGCGCGGCTGACCTAGCTTGAGCTTGAACAGCGCGCGACCAGCATTGTCTTTGTCACCAGACTCCATGCCTTTTTTGACCTGAGCGGCGAGATCGTTACAAAGTTCCGTTTGTTTTCTCACCAAAGATTCGACGAGTGGCCGGTAGCGGTCGTATTGATGTGAAGAAACCGTAGAAGGGCCGGAGATGATGAGCGGGGTGCGAGCTTCATCGATGAGAATCGAGTCCACTTCATCGATCACGGCAAGGTAGTGACTGCGTTGGACTTGCTCCTCTGCGGTGCTAGCCATGCCGTTGTCACGGAGGTAGTCAAAGCCAAACTCGGAGTTGGTGCCATAGGTGATGTCGCAGAGATACTGTTGGCGACGGTCTTCGGAATACATTTGGTTTTGGATGCAGCCGACAGTGAGTCCGAGGAATTTGTAAAGAGAGCCCATCCACTCGGAGTCACGCTTGGCGAGGTAGTCGTTGACGGTGACGATGTGAACGCCGAGACCGGTCAGAGCATTGAGGTAAACAGGAAGAGTCGCGACGAGGGTTTTCCCTTCGCCAGTCTGCATTTCAGAAATCATCCCCCGGTGAAGAGCAATGCCGCCGATGAGCTGGACATCGAAGTGAACCATTTCCCATTTGAGGTCGTGGTCGCAGACGTTGATGGTCGTGCCGCACATGCGACGGGCACCGTTTTTGACAACAGCATAGGCTTCGGGGAGGATCTGGTCGAGATACTTAGCGCGGCGCAAACGGAAAGCGGGTTGGATTTCGCGGAAGGCTTCTTTTGCTGCTTCGATGGCCTCAGGTGTCGGAGCAATCGAAGCTGGAAGCTCGGGAAACTCGTCACGCAGACGCGAGAGGCGAGATTCTAGGGCAGAGGCGGCTTGTTGTAAGTCGCTTTCGCCCATGCGGAGAAGAGCAGACTTAGGTGGGGCGTTGAGTTCGTGATAGCGAGCGAGGTGTGCCTGCCATTTTTGCGTCATTTCGCGGAGCTTTTGTTCCGGTTCGCGTTGAAGTGCTTCCTCGATTTCGTTGATGCGAGCTACGACGGGGCGGATGCGGCGTACTTCGCGCTGGTTTTTATTGCCGACGATTTTCTGGAGGATCCACTTGATCATAACTGGTGATGGTATTGCGAGGAATTGGTAGAGGGGAAATGGGCGAAGTGCAAAGCGGAAATGAAGAAAAACCGCAAAGGAGGGCGGAAAATGCGAGAATTATTTACGATCTGGCTTTTTCGGGGTGACGTTGCGGAGATTTTTGCCTTGTTGGGCAGCTTGGGCGCGCTGGAGTTCTTCTTGTTTTTCCATGAGTTTCTCCATGAACGATTTTTTGCGTGGCTTGCTAGAATCCACTGTTTTTTCGACGAGTTGCGGCTCAGGAAGCTTCGAGGTGATCCATGTTTGGAAGATGGTGAAAATGTTTTGCACCGTCCAATAGAGCGCGAGAGCGGAGGCAAAGTTGTAGCAGAAAATGAGGAACATGAAGGGCATGAACATGAAAATGCGTTGCTGCATTTTGTCGCCCGTCTTAGGCATCATAGCCATTTGCAGGAAGCTCGAGATGGTCATGACAATGGGGAGAATGTTGATCGGCAAGCCGAAAATCATGAAGGTGTCCGGTTGGGAAAGGTCATTGACCCAGAGGAATGGTTCGTGGCGCAGTTCGACGGCGTATTGCAGCATGCGGTAGAAGCCAAAGAAGATGGGGATCTGCAGAAGCATGGGAAGACAGCCTCCGATGGGGTTGACGCCGTATTTTTTGTACATCTTCATGGTCTCCTGGTTCATGCGAGTCGGGTCGTCCTTGTATTTCTCGCGGAGCTTGTCCATTTCAGGCTTGAGCTTGGCCATACGCTTCATAGAGCGGTTTGACTTATTGTAGAGAGGCCAGATGGTGATACGGACGCATAGCGTGAGCAAAATAATCGAGATGCCCCATGACCATTTGTGTGAGATCAAAGCGATGCCATCATGAATGAGATGAAGCACCCAGTTTAGGGTGCGGCTTACGGGGGAGAAAAAGCCGTAGTTCATCAAATCGCCCCATTTTTTGTCCATGGAGCGGAGCATGTGGTTGTTTTTCGGCCCCATGAAGATTTCGAATTGGTATTCTTGGCGCATGCCTTTGGTAAGTTGACTTTCTGGCAACTGCATGACCGCCGTGGTGCCGACCAAGGGCTTTTCTAGCTTGTCGAATGGTTTATCGTAAGGCATCGCACTGAGCTTGGTATTGAATGGCTGCGCGGTGCTGAGGGCAATGGTGAAAAATTGGTTACAGACACCGGCGAGGGTGCCTTTTTCGAGGACAAGATCGATTTTCGGTTTAGCGGGGGAGACCCAACCTTTGGCAAACTCCGTCACTTCTGTGTATTCGTAGCCGTCATCATCGTGCTTGAAGAAAGTGGTTTGGTCAGGCCATTCGTCCTTATGGATGGGCCCCATGGAACCCAGATTGACGGCCCATTGGTTGAGTTGAAGCGCGCTATCACTGCCGCACTCGACTATGACATCACAGGTCAGAAGGTAAGGTGCACCTGGTTTGCTGAGATCTGAAGCAATTTTGTAGGTTTTCTTGATGATGTGGTTTTCCTCGCTGCGAGCGATGAAGACAGCTGTTTTGCCTTTTTCCGATTGATCTTCTTTGTAAAAATAAGGCAAGGTATCAGCAAATGTGCCGCGATTGAGCGCGCCGACGGGATGCTTGCCATCGGCATTGATACGGATGGGGGTTTTGCTGTTACCGATTTCGTATTCGTTTTTGAGTTCGGCGTATTTGACACCCGCGCCGATGTTGGTGAGGACGAAAGCGACTTGGTCGTTTTCGATGGTGATAAGATTTTCTGCAATCGTCTCGTTGCTGGTTTTTGCAGGAGGGGCATCTTCTACTTTAATGGGTTCGCTTTTCGCATTGGCAACGGCCTCTTGGTTGTAAGCGTTTTGGCTAGCGGAGGGCGGTGGATTTTTTGCGCCAAAATAGAAATTCAGAGCGAGGCCGATGCTGCAAAGCGTTACAACGATCCATGTTTTTTTATCGTACATAAGAGAAAAAGTCGGAATAGTAAGTCGGTGAGAATTCGAATTAGGGAGAGGTGAGGTCGGCGACGGGCGCGATAATTTTGAGACGTTTCGCTTGGCGATACCAGTCTTTTTCTAAATCCTCAAAGCTGGCTTGGATGGTGTTGTAGCGCGCGATCACGACAATGTAGCGAAGAGGGTCGGCGACTTGAGCCAAGTGCTTTTGGAGGATCGCGCGGAAACGGCGGCGGATCAGAACACGGTCGTGAGCTTTACCAGCTTTGCGTGTCGTGATAAAGGCCCACATGGTGTGAGGCAAGGAGTGATCTTCCAAGGTGCTAAGAACAACAAACCGGCCTGCTGAAGAGCGGCCGGTTTCGCGGACTTTCTGGAAATCGGCCCGCTTGCTCATGGTGTGCTTGCGGGGAAAACGCATGTGCGGGACGATCCGAAAAATCAATTGGATGTGTGTTGTTGCACGTGGCGCTTGAAGGCGACTTCAGCACCTTTGCCCATGAGCCGCTTACGTCCTTTACGGCGGCGGCGGCTGAGGATAGCACGGCCGCCTTTGGTGGCCATGCGAGCACGGAACCCGTGTTGTTGTTTACGAGTTCTCTTAGACGGGCGGAATGTAGGCATCATAGCGTTTCAGGAGTAAGAAGTTTAAGGCGAGCTTGGCAGAAGATCATCTTTGCGTAAGCAGGCGGGGGGCGGAGAATAAGCAGAAATGGGATCTTGTCAATCCAACAATGTGGGAAATTTAGGTTTTTTTTCATTTTCTCACTCACGCACGCCAAAATATAGCCAAAAGAGTAAAAACAATGAGGAGATACAGGAGTGTGAATAAAAAAAGCGCACGCGCGGATTCGCGATTTGGTTGCCTAATGAAGTGCGATGCTTTGATGATCATCCAGATGCCGGAAGCAATGATTAAGACCGAACCCGCCGGGTGAATTTGTGCTGTGATGGCTGGCCAAACAGTGACAAGAGTCAGACAAACCGAAAACGTGGTTGCGATGCGGGCGCTACGAGTGCCAACGATGTCGCCATTTGACCACATTTTATACCCTGCGTTTTCGTATTCTTCTCGGCATAGCCAATTGATGGAAACGAAGTGTGGGAGTTGCCAAAATAGCATCAGTGCAAACAAGAACCATGCTGCGGGAGTTAATGGAGCACCAGTAGCTGTCCAGCCGATTAATGGAGGAATGGCTCCAGGTATAGCACCTACCAAAGTATTCAGGGAGTGCCAGCGTTTCATCGGGGTATAAACAAAGACGTAGGACACCAAGGTTAGTGCGGTAAGTAGGCTCGGAACGGAGCCAACTTTCATGGATAGGTGAACAAGACCGAATGCGGACAAGCCGCAACCAATTAAGAAGGCCGCTGTCGTGCCGAGTCTGCGGCTTGGTAGCGGTCGATCCGCAGTACGCTTCATGCGCGCATCCTGATCGATTTCCATCAACTGATTGAACGCAGCAGAACCGAATGCCGCTGCGGCAGTTCCCAACAAGGTGTGAAACAAGATCATCCAGTTCCAGTTGTAGGTTCGAGATGCTAGAAGATAGCCAAAAAATGTTGTGACCAACACAAACGTATTCAAACGGATCTTGGTCAGGGTGGCGAAGTCCTTCTGCCAAGATACATCTGGCGGTAGTTGTGCGTGTTCTGGCATGAGGTGGAATACTATGTGCCAATTTCGTCAATCCACAAATGAGAATCGCATGTGTTATCTAGCAGCACTTACGGCGAGCTAACACAGCGATTATTTCGTTTGTAGATGCTTGGTGATTTTTGCGACGGCGGCCTCTGGGGTCAGCCCGTGCAATTCGCGCAGAATTTCAGGCTTCCCATGCTCAACAAAGGCATCTGGCCAAGCGATTCGCTCGACGGGCGTATACACACCGGCATCATGAAGAAGTTCGATGACACCACAGCCAAAGCCATTGTGTAGCACATGATCCTCGAAGGTGCATAGGACTTTGCACTGCTTGGCGTAACGAGTGATCGTTTCGGCATCGAGTGGCTTGATGAAACGTGGATTGATTAAGGTCACAGAGTAGCCTTTTTCCTCAAGCAGAGCTTTGGTTTGCAACGCCATTTCAAACATCGTGCCAAGGCCGAGCAAAGCAACATCAGAGCCTTCGGCGAGAACTTCGGCTTTACCAATCGCAATTTCTGAGCGGGTTGGGGAAATAGGAGTTCCCGCAATGGGTCCCCTTGGGTAGCGAATGGCAATGGGTCCTTTTTCATAGGATGCCATCAGGTGTAACATATCGACCATTTCATTTTCGTCCTTAGGCTGCATGAAGACGATGCCAGGAACATGCCGGAGGTAACCGATGTCAAACAGCCCGTGATGGGTAGGACCATCATCGCCCGATAAACCACCGCGATCCATGCACAGGCGCACGGGAAGATCTTGCAATGCCATGTCGTGAAGAATCATGTCGTAGGCTCGTTGCATGAACGTGGAGTAAATTGCGAGGAAGGGCTTGATGCCTCTTGTGGCAAGTCCACAGGCAAACAATGCCGCATGCTCTTCGGCAATTCCGACGTCGTAGTAACGTTCGGGAATTTCTGCTTTGAAAATATCGAGCCTCGTACCGCCAGGCATAGCTCCGGTGATAGCCACGATGCTTTGATCTTTTTTGGCAAGATCGGTAACGGTGCGACCAAAGATTTCCGAAGCCGTAGGAGGGCCGCTTAGGCTGGTGGATCCGTCTTCGATATTGTAAGCACCGAGACCATGAAATTTCCCGGGATTGTTTAGGGCAGGCTGGTAACCTCGGCCTTTTTCCGTGATGATGTGCAGCAAAACCGGCTCATTGAGTGTTTTGAGGTGCTCGAATGTTCTAACGAGCAAATGCAGATCATGACCATCGATAGGACCGTAGTATCGCAACCCGAACTTCTCAAACAACACGTTCGGGAAAAGAAGATTTTTCGCGCCTTCTTCGACTTTGTGAGCGAGATTTCGCACAGCCTTGCCAGCGTGTTTTTCAACGAAATTTGCTGCTTTATTGCGTACGGAAGCGTAGGTAGAATGGGTTTGTAAGGCGTTAAAGTATTTCGCAATCGCTCCCACGTTTTTGTCGATCGACCATTCATTGTCGTTCAAAACAACGATGAATTTCTTGGTTGTTTCGGAAATGTTGTTGAGAGCTTCTAACGTCGGGCCACAGGTGAACGCGGCATCGCCCGCCACTGCTACGACGTGCGAGTCTTCTTTGAGTTGGTCACGTGCCGCAGCCATACCAAGGGCAGCAGACAATGCGGTTCCCGCGTGACCTGCACCGTAAGCGTCATGCGGTGATTCGCTGCGCAAAAGGAAACCATTTAAGCCTTTGTAGGTGCGAATGGTGTGGATTTGATCTGCTCGTCCGGTGAGCATTTTGTGGACGTAGCCTTGGTGGGCGACATCAAAAACAAATTTGTCAGCAGGCGTGGAGAATACGCGATGGAGCGCAATCGAGAGTTCGACGACGCCGAGGTTAGGGCCTAGATGTCCTCCTGTGCGGGCAAGAGAAGAAATCAAGCTGTGACGAATCTCGGCAGCGAGATCGGGCAACTGGATATCCATCAGTTTTTTGACATCGTCGGGAGACTTGATGGCCGACAAAAGCGGGCCAAGCGCGGGTGGTTCAGAAGAGGCTGATGGTATCATCGTAGTCAGTTATAGGCTTTGCCGTAGGAGCATCATTGCATGGTTCTGCGTCAATTGCTAGAGCATTTTCAGCAGGTTCTTCCCTGAGCGAGAGTTTTTCTAGTCGTTGTCGTGCAGATTTGAGCGTTTTGTCACAGGATTTGAGAAGCAAACACCCGCGCTCGTAGGCGGAAATCATTTGCTCTAGGGATAAAGAATCATTTTCGAGAGAGTCAACGATTTTTTCTAGCTCTGCGATAGATGCTTCGAAATCGAATGCACTTTCCTCTGTTTTTCTGCGACTCATGGTTTATTCTACAACGCGAAATGGAACACTGCTATAATAAATCATGTCGTAGCCGAGCATGCTGTATCGATAGCGATATTTGTTGGCCAGCACGGACAATCGCTCGCTTTTTTCAAATAGCGTGATTGGTTTAGGCATAGTTGCGAGAGAGACTCTGCCATCAATACATAAGGGAGTGAAGTCTTCATATTGTTCGGTGATTGCAGAAATACTCCGGTCGCCGTGAGAAGAAGGTGTGATAAGAATCCCTGCGAAAGGAGTTTTTCTTGCTGCGGCAGCATTCTCTAATGCTACGAAGCTTTCTACTTTCTTGGGAAGCCAGACGGCCATGCGATCCGCATACCACGCAACGGCCCAAGGCTGATCACTAAAGATGACATTGTCTTGTTTGATGGCTCCGTTCTTTTCAAGCTTGTTGAGTGACTGAGGGAAATATGGTGGCCATTGAGGGAATCCATTATCTCCACGCATGAGGCCATCTTTTGCCATTTGGTATGACCCTAACAGCAACGGCAAGGCACTAAGGCTAGCGATGAGCCAAAGATGTGCATTCGCAAGGATGGGAATGGTGCGAATGAAATCAAGGCGGCTCCAAAGAATGCTAAAAAAGGCGATGCCGTAAGCCGTCATTAAGGGGGCGAAGAGAATGTGGATCTGATTTGGATGCAGTCGATCTGATGAAACACCAAAGATTGACATGCCAATCGCCGCAAAGACCCACATCAACAAGATCGACCATCGAAAATGCGCGATAGATGGTCGCTTGAAGGGATGAATCAATGCGATAAAAAAGAGTGGAGCTGCAAAAATCGAACCTAGGAAAGGTAAAATATCCGTGCCTTGAAGAATCGTCGTACGCAAGATCTTCATGGCTAGTCCGTTAAGCCGCAAACTCGTATCTTCTCCTGTGATCTTCATCACGCGGAGTGCACCATCTTCACCTCCGCCAAGTCCCGAATAGATGGTGAAAAACGCACTTCCCATGACGGTTCCGCTTGCTTGATAGTTTCTCCACAGAGGATAGGCAAATAAAACAGCCGCAATACCAATCACCACGATTGCAATGACGCCACGAGGGCGGAACGCGATGGCGGCATAGATCAAATATCCTAGCAGAATCCATACGCAAATCCACTGAGTCAACGAAAGAAGAACAAAGCACAAACCGGCTATAATCGCAGGCGCCAAAGGCGATTTCCCTTCACTTGAGTTCTCCACCGCTGCGTAGGTGAAATACGCCGCACAAGAAAAGAGGAACAGCATAAACATTTGCGGTAAACCACTGAGGGAAAAATTCCACATCAATTCACAGCAAAGCATCAACAACGCCACAATGCCTGCGATTTTCCCATCGAAAATCCTTCCCACGAGCAAGTAATTGACTCCAATGGATAAAATGAAGAACGTTACAGAGATCCCTACAACCCAACGATCTAGGGCATAGATCATTTGGTTTTGTGCTTTCATCGCCCATTTTTCGCTATTTCCTGCATCGATGAGTTTGAAAACAGCTGCGTTCACCAACAGATTGAGCGGTGCGTGCATGGTATCGCGGAAATTCACGAAATCCTCTTTCGCGTCAGGTGCTGTCGTGCTACTTACATAGGAGACAGGACGAATAAATTTGCTACTGATTCCGTTGTTGCGGGCGATTTCGCGAGATATTTGGGCGATGTCCATGCCTTCCGCCGTCGAAATTCCACGGAACAGCGGGAAAATGAAGCCGAGCGTGAGGGATAGCATTAACAAAAAAAACAGTCCTCTAAGGATCAATGTTTGGGCATCAAAAGCCTGGTTATTTTCATTATTCATGTGCGCATCGCTGAGTTATAGGATTATAGAGAAAGTTCAAGAATTTTCCGTTGAAGAGTACGCCGTGAAATCCCCAACAGACTTGCCGCCGTGGAGCGATTGCCCTCAGCCTCGTGGAGAGCACCGATAATTGCCTCTTTTTCTCTGGCGGAAAGATTCCAGCCGTGAGGTGATTTTTCTGATGCGCTGATTTCAGATGCTGCCAATCGGCTCGGATGAGGTGTCGAGGAAAAATTCCTCAGGAAGTCAGGTAAATGTGCTGGCGAAATCACCTCGCCATTGCACATCACCACCCCATGCTCGATCGCCGTGCGCAACTCTCGAATGTTGCCGGGCCAAGGATAGGACTTCATCAAGGCCAATGCTTCTGTGCTCAATTGCGGTTGGCGTTTTTTGTTCTCCTTGGCAAATTCGCGCAAAAATGCCCCTGCAAGCAGCACAATGTCTTCGCCTCGCTCACGCAGAGGTGGCATATCAATTTTGATCACATTGAGGCGAAAATACAAATCTTCACGAAATTTCCCCTCATCCACCAACTGCCGGAGATTCTTGTTGGTGGCTGCTACGACACGAACATCGACCTTCACGGAAGAATTGGATCCGACTCGTTCGAGTGTGCGTTCGGACAAGATCCTGAGGAGCTTCACCTGCGTGGCGGCATCGATCTCGCCAATTTCATCCAGAAAAATGGTTCCACCATCCGCTTGCTCAAAGCGCCCCACTCGCCGCTGCGTGGCTCCTGTAAACGATCCCTTTTCATGGCCAAAAAGCTCACTCTCTAGGAGTTGCGGAGAAAGTGCCGCACAATGAACGATGACAAACTTCCCAGCGGGTCGTCCTGATAACTGATGGATCGTGTGTGCCACGACTTCTTTGCCGCTGCCACTCTCGCCCTCGATCAAGACCGTAGCACGCGTCGGGGCCACTTGCTCGATCCGCTCAATCGTCCGCAAGATCGCATCAGACTTCCCTAGCAAATTTTTTAACCCATGGCGCTCTTCCACCACTTGCTTCAAGGCCAGATTTTCCGTCTCGAGAACCCGAGAGCGCATCGCTCGCTTCAGCAGCATTTCGACTTCATCCAAATTCAACGGCTTGGTAACGAAGTGCCATGCGCCTCGTCTCATCGCTTCGACCGCCGTATCAACCGATCCGTAGGCAGTCATCATCAAGGCCACCGGTGCCCGCGGCAGCGACATTGCTGCATCGAGCACATCCATGCCACTGTCTCCACCCAAACGCAAATCGGTAAGAACAAGATCCACCGCTTCATTTTGCATGACATTCACTGCCTCGGCTCGATTCGCCGCAAGAAACACATCAAATTCTTCCTCCAACGCCAATCGCAGACCTTCTCGGGTCGCTTTTTCGTCATCGACGATCAATAGCACAGGCGTTCGCTTCATAGTGTCACATCAATGATTTCTTCAGGCGCAGGCAACAACTGCGCTTTTTGCCCTCCAAGGGGAAGGGAAATCGTCACCGCTGTACCACTTCCTTCGCGGCTTTCGATTTTCAAATCCCCGCCATGCTCGCGCACGATCCTCCGAACAATCAATAATCCCAATCCGCTACCTTCCGATTTATTTGATCGAAATGGCTCAAATAACACCCCCATCTGCTCCTGCGGAATCCCACTGCCATTATCGCTGATTCGCAACAAAACCTCGGTCTCTGCGGCATGAATGGATATCTGAATCCTACCGTCTCTACCACTAGCGATCGCCTGCACCGCATTGCGCAACAAATTGTGAAACACCTGCTGCATCTGCACCGGATCCAACTCCAGCAACGGCACGGATTCATCGATATCTAACAAAACACTCACGCCTCGCTCCTCCAGTTCGGGTTCCAAGGTGCGCAAACCATCTCGCAATAACTCTGGCAAGCCCAACTTTACCCGCTGCGGCGTCGTCGGACGGATTGCCTGCAAAAACTGCTTCAAGATCCCATCCAACCGTTGCAATTCTCGTCGCGTGGTGTCCACATGCTCGGTCAGCATTTTTCTTTCGCTCGCAGGCAGCTTGTTCAATTTCCGCTGAAGCAATTGCAAATGAATCCCTAAAGAATTCAAGGGATTGCCAATCTCATGCGCCACTCCTGCGGCCAAGAGCGTCAACGTGCTCAGCCGCTCCGATTCGATCGCCTTCTCGGTTTGCGCCCGATGGCTCGTCACGTCATTGACGATCATCACATAGCCGCTATCCGAAGTGCTGCTGCGGATCGGCGATAAATAAAAGTGCAAATAACGACTCTCTGGATAAAACACTTCCATCTCCCGACTCACCACGCAGTCCTGATCCATCAGCGCCTCCCAATCAAGACCACGAATCAACTCGCCCAGCTTTCT
The DNA here is from genome assembly GCA_027487435.1 of Verrucomicrobiaceae bacterium. Taxonomy (GTDB): domain Bacteria; phylum Verrucomicrobiota; class Verrucomicrobiia; order Verrucomicrobiales; family Akkermansiaceae; genus UBA956. The sequence continues at coordinate 82,713 of JAIYDP010000331.1, forward strand.
CCCCGGACTCAGTTCGGCATCCAACCCGAAAAATCGACACGCCGCATGATTGATAAAACTCACCTGACTCTCGCCATCCAGCAAAATCACCCCCTCCCGCAACGCTTGAAACACCTGAACAAAATAGCCTTTCTCCTGCAACAAACGATTCAACACCACCTGCACCGCCGCAGGGTCCAGTCGATCAATCTTCGCAACAAGTTTTTCTAAAAATCCAGCTTTCATTTCCGCAACCATTCCGCCAATTGCTCTAAATAACCTTATCGAACAGCGGCGCGACAAATTGACACACTGATCCAGGAAAAGCAATAAGTGATCGCGCAAGCCGATGCTCTACGCAACTTGAACACAAGCCTAGGGCAAGCATCGCGATAGTTCCATCGCCGCAAGGGGGAGAAACATGCCAGCCTAGAGCAAGCGCAGCGCCGCCCTAGGTCATGCCAAAACAAGATTTTCTAGGCCACAAGGCGCGGGACAATCGAGCGGTTTGTGTTGCCCCCCAAAAGACTCAATATCTCGGGGCGTATGCACCCCAATAGAAGGATTCTGGTTCGCTATACCTCGCGTCATAAAGTTTTGTGATAGGAAGACAGTGCTTCCAGCCTGTCTCGGCAAACGGGCGTCCCGCCTGTTTCCTTCGTTATAGATGTTTCTACCCACAAAACCCCATCTTTTCTGCTAGTTGAAAACCACAAAACTTGGTGCGCGGCACTATAACAAAAAATCCTGCATAAAATTTCTGCTTGATCTCACCGGATTTCTGTAAGATAAACCATTCCCGTGAATACGAATTTGCGGCAAAAAGTATCGCTTTCCCAAGTGCTGCTTCCGCGACCTGCGGTTGCCCTTCTGCGTCGCATCAACCGTCCGCTCCTCGCAAAAATTCCTTCGCAAGCAACAAATTTTTTCCCGCAAGGAACAAATCTAGAGCCGCAAGGAACAAATCTGGAGCCGCAAGCTGCAAATCTGGAGCCGCAAGCTACAAATCTGGAGCCGCAAGCAACAAATCTGAAGCCGCAAGCAACAAATCTGAAGCCGCAAGCAACAAATCTGAAGCCGCAAGCTGCAAATCTGGAGCCGCAAGCTGCAAATCTGAAGCCGCAAGCTACAAAACAACCTCTACTAGCAACAAAATACCCCCGCAAGCTACAAAGCAACCCCCGCAAGCTACAAAACACCAGCCGCAAGCCGCAAAATAACTTCATCTACCTATAAAACAAACGCCGCAAACTTCATTTCACCCTCGCAAACAACAAAACAATCCCCGCAAGCCACAAAAAAACTCATTCCACCAACAAAACTCACTTTCCCGCCCCTCTCCTCCCCATCGCAAACCACATAACATCTCAAAACCATGATCATCCGCCGCATTTTCACCTTCCCCATCGCCACCCTCTACGCCGAGGCCGATCTCATCCTCACCACCGCCGAGAGCGAAGAGGAAAAACCCCTCATCGATGCCCGTCTCGATGACGGACACGTCGCCGCCACCCGCGCCCTCCTTAGCCAGCTCAACCCCGATGACGGCTCCACCCACCTCATCCGCGGCCAACTCGGCAAAATGACCCAAGCCCAGCGCGACGCCATCAAAAAGGTCAAAAAATTCATGAGCCGCGCCCGCAAATCCGCCCGCCTCGCCTATCGCGGCCAGAGCGTGCTGCTCCACGAAACCTTCCTCATCGGCAACGACGGCCCCGCCGACATCGGCACCATGCTGCAAAATGCCGACACACTCCTCGCCAGTTGCTCCCACGCCGACCACGCCACCGCCCTGAAAAAACAAGGCTGGATCGCCAAAGACAACTCCGACTTCGACACCGCCATCGCCGCTGCCAGAGAAGCCTTCAAAGACAACCTCGACAAAAAAGCCGACAGCAAAGACGAAACCAACGAAACCACCCAACAAGCTAACGATCTCTATCTCGCCCTGCTCGCCATCCAAAACGCCGCCAACAACGAGCACGACGAAGACGACCCCACCCACCGCGGCATCCGCGCCAAATACCGCCTAGGCCTCTTCCCCCCCACCGACCCGGAAAGCAAACCTCCCTCCCCCGACCCCACCACCCCTCCAGTTTCCTAAACACCATACAACAGATTAAGACAATGTCTGTTATTTGGAACTGACCCCGAAGCAAGCAATCAGCCACCGATAAACTGGGTGGTGAGCGTTGCTGAAATCCTTCACATACCCCGTTAATTAAACCAATGCCCTCGAAGAAAGTTAGAAAAAAGTGGACGCGTAGCGGCCAACCCAAATGGAGAGAATATAGCATCTCATTGAGTGAAGAACATCTACATAATGGGCATACAACCTGTGATGACTTCTTCGATGCCATTTGCCGAGCCGTGGGGTCGAGTCGTCAAATCAATGATGTGCTTCGCAAGCGAACTGATAACGGTATATGCCAAATTGATTTCAATCTCCATTCGGACTCATGTGGAAAGCAGGGAGTAAACGACTATTTGCAGTCAATGCGCGGATCTTATCCCAAAGCTGAACTTGATGTCCGTAAAAGCCGACCGCCGAGAAATAAATAACAAACAAGCCAGAGGACATCAAAATGATAGACATTACGAGTGAAAAAAGTCAGGGCAGTAAGCCATGGGTGAGGCGCATGAGGATAGAAGAGCGCGCATCGATTAAAGAACTATGTAAGGAAAATATTCTGTGGACAGAGCATTTTGAAAAAAGGCATCATCACAATTGGATAGATCGGGCCCTCCAGAAGATGAGTGAGGGACAGGTTGTTTTCGGGGCGTTTGGTATAGTAAAAAATGCCGTTCAATCCGGTGAGGCATACGGGTTGATAGGATGCATTTTCCTAAAGCGAACTGAATATCATAGTTCTGCGGAGCTGAAGTGTCTTTCCATTGCATCAAGAATTAGCGAAAGTTCGCCTGATCCGCGGAGTATCGCGAAGGCGTTAGTATACAAGGCGGTGGACTTCGCCGAAAGCAATCAAATAGACGCTATAGAGATGGAAGTTCCGCAGGACTTTAAGCAGCTCATCTCTGTATTTATTGAGTTAGAGTTTTATGTGGCGTCGATTCGACAAAAATATAAACCGGGAAAATTTGATTGCGTTCTGGAGCGGCTTACTGGGCGAAGTTATCGCGGAGATCCTTATAATTACACCAAGATTGGAGCATGGGTGTGCCGCGCAATATTGACTTCAAAAATTACCGGAGTTTACCACGGTCTGGATGAAGGAGCTAATTGCTATATAGAGTTCGAACCCAGTCCTCAAAGGCCACCTTTTTCCAAGGAGAATAGAGTCGGATATGAAAAACGTATCCGTGGGTGCTTAGCAACCACGGGCTCCTCTGGTTCCAAGAATCTCGCGAAGAGAATATGTGAGATGTTTAAGCCGGATCATTTGATCCGAGTCGTCGTTTGTAAGTCCCTCGATAAGGAGGCCAAGGACGTCTACAGCGCGGCAAGGGTTCTGGTAATCGACCGAGAGGAATTAAAGGCTATCGCCGGAGGGGACGCGTCAACACTATCAATTCCGGTTGCTCTCGATAACGTAGGCGGGGTTGTCACAGTATTGGAGCGGGAGGATATCTATGAACTCGCTAATAAAAAAGAATTTGTGTACTATCTGCTAAGTGGAACAGGTGAATCACTCGCCTCAATAGACAATGGATATTTAGTGATTGCGAATCCGGGGTGGGATTCAGGCACGGATGGAATGGGTATTGTGGGATTTGCTGAAATTAAGCAGTTTAAAATCAAAGAAATAGCCAAAGTGCATGAATTATTTCCGGGCAAATTCAAAGCACTTACGAAGGGGAAGATAGATATTTATGCCGCCAGCCTTCCGGCGGAAGAGACGACCGTTGCGATTCTATGCGGGCCGTTAAAGCTTTTTAAGGAGTCGCTGCCTATAATTAAAGGCACAAAATGGATACCTAATAGTAACGTCGCCGATTATATCTGGAGAGAACTGGTGGATCGGTCGGCCAATAGCTGCTATATAGACATCGAAACGTGCAAGTTGATTTCTCAATATGGAACCCGTAAAAACATTCTGAAAATAATTACTCCTACTTCTCATCGCTACCGGGTCGCGATCTCATATGCTGGAGAGGATCGATTGCGCGTCAAGCCCGTGGCGAGCGCTTTGGCGAAACGATTTGGAAAAGATCGTATTTTTTACGATGAATTCCACAGAAGCCATCTTCTGGGGAAAAATCTAGATGAACGCCTTGTAAAGGCTTACTCCGATGCCGAACTAGTGGTGGTTTTTTTGAGTCGGGACTACCCGAAGAAAAACTGGTGCGGTCTTGAATGGGCCGTCGTAAGAGATATATTTTTCACAAGAGAGCGGGAGCACTGCGTCTTAGTTTTTAAAGATAAATCCGCTAAGCCGATCACTGGATGGGGGCCACGTGATGGCTACGCTCAGTTTGATATGACTGGAACAAAGAAGTTGGTGTCGGATATCTTGGAGAAGCTCAAAACTAATTCGTGAACGGGGTCAGAGTAAACGCTTTAACAAAGTTCTCTGAATTCGAGAGCAATGACCCCATTTATTGCCAATTGCGACACGCCCCGTCGTGTGATTAAAAAAATCACGAGAGACATAAATAATCAGAAACCTGCTTGCTCCTCATCCCAAACAACCGACGAAAACCGTTCACGATCAACCACTTGGGGACGTCCATTCTTATACTTGCGCCCATCTCTCTGATACCATCCCGTTCCAGCCACCCCGCCTGCCAGCGCTCCATCCATCCGATTCCGGCCCTAGAATCCTGTGATTTTCCTTCTCTTTTTGAGCGCTTCATTCGGGCAATTCCTACTTTACATTATGACAGAGGGACAAGCCTCTATGTGTTGACTTCTTTTGTTTTTGCTGTTCAATTATTCCTGCCTCCTATATCAGAAACAAGTAACACAATAATATGCCAATCCCTCGACTAGTTCTGTCTTACGTCAGAAGCGAACGCGATAGCTTCCTTGATCGATTCTATCAAGATCTACGCAAGGAAATTGCACTCCGGGAAGGATTGGACAATTCCGACGATAACTCTGAGCCGGGATTCCGAGACACGGACTCAATATCGGGCGGTTCGAACTTCCGTGAAGAACTCGCAAAGGCATTGGCCGAAAGTTGGACCTGTGTTTGCGTCTACACTCCCAATTACTTCAAACGAGAGGCTTGCGGAAAAGAGTTTCAGATTTTCTTGGATCGTTCTATGGTAAAGTATGCCCCCGATGGAACGGTTACAGGAGCTAAAGGTATTCTTCCCGTACTTTGGGTCAGCATGGAAGACCTCAAGCGAAACGGACTACCACCGAAAATCGCCGCAGGAATCAACTTCCGAGCCAGAAAGCATCATGTTCGTTATGAGAAGGATGGGTTGCGGCAAATTCTGCGACGAAGCCCGCGAACAACTTATGTGGATATTCTCGACGATATCGTTAGCGATCTTATCGTGAGATTCAAAGATCGCCCTGCTCCTCTCAGCGAGCCTCCTGAATATGCGACGGTTAAGAACGCGTTTGAGCAACATTCGGTGGACTATTCGCCGGGAGTTCCCGAAACATCGCCTGCCGGGCCTCGGAATGTGCAGGTCTTCCTGATCGAGAACTCACAGCCGGGCCAGCAATCTTTGGCAGATGAGACAGAGAACTCTTGGCGGGAAATACTGGCCAGTTCTTGCGCTGAAATCCAACTGATTGTCGATGTGCTCTCTCCTTCGATGCAAGACTCAGAGGAACTATTGAACCGAATCGCAGATCTGGCGTGTCGCAATGTGGTCGTCGTTGTGATGGTAGCATCTTCGGCAGCAGCGACAGATGGTGCGACGATACAGGGCTTACTAAATTCGCTAACTACGTCAGACTCTTACATAGGTGCTATTCTCTTGCCCTCACCCGATGGTGTGTCTCAATTGGAAGCTAAAATCCCGACGGCCAATGTTGACCGTATCTTTTTAAAGGCAACCCGCGAAGATCCGGCGGCAATCGTCGCCGGGATTAAGGATCTTGCGATGCAGGTCATCTGCCGCATCGTCAAAGACGCCGAAGTTCATCAGCACCCGCCTGGAGGAGCGACATCATCCGAGAGGCCTAAAATCCAAGGGACCGCGAAGGAGGGAAATTCATGATAGGCACAAATGGACGGATTATTACTTTCTACTCTTACAAAGGTGGCACCGGACGTTCCATGGCCCTCGCCAATGTTGCTTGGATCCTTGCTTCCAACGAATACAGGGTGCTCACTATCGACTGGGATCTTGAAGCTCCCGGTTTACATCGGTATTTTCGACCGTTCCTCATCGACCCGGAACTCGCTGACAGTCCTGGGTTGATCGACTTCATCTGGTCCTATGCGGCGGACGCATTGACTCCTACGGATACCGAACAGGAATCGACCGTCCGCTGGGAAAAGGTGACGGATTTGGATTTCTATACAGTTCAACTGGATTGGGATTTTCCTGGACGGGGTTGTGTTGACCTGATCTGCGCGGGTAGGCAGGACATAAATTACGCAGAAAAAGTCAACTCGTTCGATTGGACGAATCTTTATCGTCGGCTTGACGGCGAAGCTCTCTTTGCTGAACTTGGCAGTCGACTTAAGAAAGAATATGATTTCATTCTTATCGACAGCCGCACTGGGGTTAGCGACACTTCCGGGATCTGCACAGTCTCCATGCCGGACAGCGTGGTGGCTTTTTACACCCTGAATCGTCAGAGTGTAGGCGGCGTAGCAGCCGTTCTGGAATCGATTCGAGGTCAACGCGGCCACGATTTTCCAGTCTTTCCGATCGTAACCCGTGTCGAGCTTGCAGAAAAGGAGCGCCTTGAGGCCGCGAGGAGAAGAATGCGTGTCTTATTTCAGAAGTTTATAAATCATGGAAGCGACGAGGTATCCTCGAAAGATTACTGGGCCGATGCGGAGATTCTTTACCAACCTTACTATGCCTATGAGGAGATGCTTGCCGTTTTCGGTGATCCAACGGGAGCTGATCGCTCGGCGAATACTCTGCTCGCGGCTATGGAGAAATTGACCGCGAAGATCACAAGAATTCGAGGCATCCAGATGCCTTCGGTTCCTGAAGTGAAACGCCGGGAGATCCTTGGTCAATTTGATGGAGCGAAGAACGGCGGTGACCCGAAATCTGATCGTATTGAAGATTCTGAGGAACGCCGGAACCGGGTTGCGCGTTATTTGGAAAAGGATCTTGGCTCTCCAGGCATCTGGTTACAGTTAAGAGCACGCTTCGAGCGGAAATACTCGCGACTAACAACTTGCCTCGTTTTTTTCTCGATTATCGTATTTATTTCCATGGTCGTCTACTCCCAGATTTTCAGAACGGAGGATTCGCCGTTCAATTTTACTGGGAATGCCATATCTACTTGGAATGCCATATCGCTATTATTTGCTATGTTTACCGCCGTTTCAAAGGTTCTGGAATTGATGAGACCGACGCGGACAGGAGACGAGGTCGTCAGTCCTCAGCTGACTGAGAGAGTGAGCCAAAAGTTTGCTGAAAAGTTAGGTGAAAGGGTGAGCATGGCATTCGTAACCCTTCTGATGTTTTTCATTTCATTTGGCAGCTTTGTTTTCTCGACAATTTCGGCGTCCCAACACATGCATGTGACGCTTGTAGAAGGCGCTGCGTTGGGAGCATTACTTTTGGGTTTTATGGGACAGTGCGCGGCACTAATCGGGCGATTCGATGAGAAAGCACAACGCTTCCAAGGCGCGTCCGAAGCCCTCAAAGCGGAAATTAGAGCTTATGTTCATGAAGTCGGGCCGTACTCGGAAAAGTCGGAATCCCGGGAAGCGTGGAAGCTATTTTTGGAGGAAATTGAGGGAATCGTTTCAGTAGACCTTCAGCAAGTCAATGCTCGAAGACCAAAGCTAAGATGATCCAGAGGTTTCTAGTTAGAGCCTGTCCCATAACCCGATAAACTTTGCAGCATGCGGCCTTGAACGTCAAAAAAGAAGGAATCGATCAGTGTGTAAAACTATGAGGTTGTTAGCATCCAGAGTTCACAAGGCGGGCGTTGATGGGGGACAGGTCTCTAATCGAAGAATCGAGGAGTCGCTTGCCATTATTCCCTGCCCTAGGTAGATGTTTGCCTTTGAGCAAGACTCCCGGGCTGGCCTAAAACTCGCGGGCGAGCGAAAATGCCTAAACTTTATAAAGAAGTGCTCGCCAAATCTCCCTGTCTCATATTAAAAAATCCCGCAGATTATTCACTCACTTACCCTCTCATCTCCCTACGAACATGGCTCTATACGCATTCGACGGAACATGGAACAATTCCGGCTTGCCCGAATCCAAGCGGAATACGAACGAGGACACCCACGTGCATCGGTTCTGCAAGCTCTATGATCCGAAGGGCGAGGGTAAAGCTCTCTATGTAGATGGCGTCGGTTCCCGCGATGGGTTCATCGGTAGGATCGTCGGCGGCTTGACCGGAGCTGGAGCAGCAACCCGGATCAGAGAACTCTTCTCGAGCCTTGTTGAAAACTTCAAGAAGGGGGACACGGTCATCGATGTCGTCGGCTACAGCCGGGGTGCGGCGATTGCGCGGATGTTCGTCCACCGGATCGAACGGGAATTCCAGCAGCTGGAGATCGGGGGCAAGCGACTGGAAAATCCCCCAATGGTTCGATTTCTCGGGCTGTTCGATACCGTTGCCTCGTTCGGCGTGCCGTGGAGCGAAGACGAGGGAGACTTTCTTCCGGACATTCCGGAATTGGTCGAGCACACCTTTCATGCCATGGCCCTAGACGAAACACGTGAGACCTTCGGGGTCGAACGGTGTTATGGGAATCGAGCGAAGATCACGGAGGTGTGGTTCCGGGGCGGGCATGGAGACATCGGAGGGAACGCCACTTATTTCGAGCGAGGCAAAGAGGTCGCCAACCTCAAGCGTTCCGGCATCGCGCTCGAATGGATGTTGAGCAAGGCCAAGGACTGTGGTCTACCAGTGGAACCTATACACGAGACGAAGTACGAAATCGACCTCGAGGCACCAGTGACCGCAAAGGATGAGGCAATTTCAATCGGAAATGTCGGCACCTTGTCGCGCCGGATTCATCTAGGCGACTTGGTCCATCACACGCTGGAACAAACCGAACTTACCCGGGGACTCGATCGCCGATCGCTTCGTCGGATCAGCGTAACAACGCGGATCGAGGACAAGAGCATGGAAAAACAAGCGCAGCCTTTATTCTGGATTCCTCCCGCCAGCCAGAGCCGGGCGGCTGACAACGTCCGGGTGGAATCCGACCCTCCTTCGCTTATCGAGTTGAGTTCCCGCCGCTACCCATTCGACCTGCCTCCAGCCCGGACCTGGAGGTCGTGGCTAGAAGACCAGATGGGATTAGACGCGGAGCAGACCGGATTCGGTAATGAGAGGTTGAGCGAGTTTTGGGCCCCAACCAAAGCGGATCGGGCGCTGGCATGGGAGATCTATGTGGAATTGGCGACGAGGATTACAACGCAAGAGTTGGATGACAACGAGGGAAACGACAAGACAGCACTGACCAGCATCTATTCACTTTTCAAAATCTCGCGGGATTGCATGAGATCGCATGGGGTAGATGCAGCAAATTCGGCTGCTCTCGTCACCGCGTTCTTAAATGGGAGAATCAGGGGGTTCACGGCCAAATGGCATCAAGTTTCTCTTAATGATGGTTGGGCAGAAGGGCACCAGGCTAGCGCCTGCCAGCCGTTCAGAACCGAGCTGAAGGAACTTCAGGCGGAGCTAAGGAAACTCGCGACAGCACTGAGTCTTGTGGCAGGAGCAAGGTTGTGAACGTATCTGAAACTAACAACAGAGACGAAAATCTAGGTATTGAGGGACTCTGGAATCATTACCCTCTTCCGACCCAGACCTCAACGCTTTGAAGCCGCCCACACCGAAGCGAACATTCAATACTCGTGGCAACGGAATCATCCGCCATTGGCGTGCATGTCACATCATCCTAGAATCCGCAGTTGATGTCATCAATCCAAAGTTTTTCACAACTGATTTCAGGCATGTAGTTGTTCAAGTTTTTTATGTGCGTGGCATAAGTTTTTTTTATAGGGTGTGATGTTAGCTCGTTCTTAGGTGATTGGCTTTTC
>JAIYDP010000041.1 GCA_027487435.1 Verrucomicrobiaceae bacterium
ATTGACAAATGCCTTTCGCAAAACTCAGAATGCCCTTCGTCAATTGACAAATGCCTTTCGCAAAACTCAGAATGCCCTTCGTCAATTGACAAATGCCTTTCGCAAAACTCAGAATGCCTTTCCACCATGGAAAATGGCACTTTCACTTCCGAATGAGCGGATATTTACTGGATTTTCCTGCTCTTCTGATATTTCTGGGAAACAGGAAAGCACGAAAGTCTGGCGCTGCTTTGGATCACTTTCGTCCCTTTAATCAAAACGATCACGGTATGCCAGGTTTCCTCCTCAGCAAATTCCAACAGATGCGACCAAACAGAAAAAGAGCGAGAACTTCGAGCACTAAAATCAGCCACACCAATCGAGGCAACGAATATCGCTCGGGAGCAGTTGTGGGCTTTTCTGGCAACATGGAAAGTTGATGAAGAATCACCAACTCGGCAAAGTAGGGCGCGTGCTCCAGGTCCGAAACAAGACGTGGCAATACCAAAGTACCTGTGGGCAAAGGCAGAGCAGTAGCTAACATTTCAGCACCTAGCCCCCCTGCCCTGCGATGGTCGCCAAAGATTCTGGTGCAGCCGATGCCTAATCCAGTGGCGCCCGTACCGAAGCCTTCTATCACTGGCCCTGAATCGGCATCGAAGTACGACAACGGCCTAGCTTCTTTGCGCGAAAACTCTCGCCAGCCGCATGCGCCATAAGCCTCTTGCCAAAATTCCTCGACGTATTGTTGATAGGCTGCATCAGCAGTTTCAGGGCTGAGTTTCGGCAAATACGAAAAGAAGAATCCGTTGGTGCATCCTCGCGTCGGCCCTAGCGGAATTCCCGTTTCCTGATCCGCCATATAAGGTGGGAGATCTCCGGTAAAATTTGCCGCCATCCGCCTGTAGGCGTCGTTCGCCCATTCCTTACGGTCTTGCTGTAGCACCTCGCTCGCCTGTTGTATCATCGCGATGCCACATGCCACATCACAAGGAAAACACTGGCCTGGGTAATCATCCACGTAACCACGCGAAGATCGCGATATGTCGTCAACAAAGTCGTCGGTGATTTGCTGCAAAAAGGGCAAATGTTGTCGATCTCCCGTCAGCCGATGGTGCGCAGTAATCGATCCCAACAGCAAAACGCGATAGAAGCAATTTTGTTCGCGCAAGTAATCTTCACCCCAATAGGTTTTCACCCAATGCGCATGGTCGGGATCCAGCATGATCCGCAATGATGCGTCGATCGCCTCACGTCCCACAATCTTCGGCGCGATACTGGCGAGCGATGGATCTTTTTCCCATTGTTGCTGCAACTTCAGCGTTGCTTGCAGATAAAAGAACGCTCCATACAGCGGCGACTCCGTAGCCGTAATCTGTGATACGGAAAGGGTAGAAGCCACACGCGATGCGATGCGCTCCTCTACATAAGCAGGGATTTTCCGTGAAAGAGATCGGTGCAGCGAGTAGGCGAAACGGGAGGGACTAGCCGAACGCAGCCCATCATCTGTGGTCAGATAAAAACAAGTTACCAGAAATGGATAGAGCACAAACCAGAGTGCAAGCCCGAGATAAACGAATCCCGTTACTTGTCGAAACCGGCGGCTGCGCGGAGAAAAACGCGCGATGATCAGCATCAGGATTAAAATGAATCCAATTAGCAGCAAAAAGATAGGGGAAATCATTTCATCATGAAAACCAAGTGGCGATTAATTTGTTCAAAAGGAACGAAAAATCTTCGATGTTGATGAACGAGCGCCAAAGAACAGCGGACATTTTTTCCTTTTCCGTTGAAGAATTCGAGCCGCAAGATACCGTCGCAAGGAACGTTGTGGAACAAGTCGCTTCTCATGTCCACGCGCGGCAACTCTCCGAGATCTGAGATTTTTTCCCATCTCCTTACCTGTATGAAACACCTATTCGCACTTCTGACATTAACGATCTCGCTGCGGGCGGATCACCCAAACGTCGTTCTCATCCTCGCTGATGATCTTGGCTATGGCGATGTCTCATGCTACCAAAAGAAAAAAAAAATCAGCACCCCACACATCGATCAGCTCGCACGTGAAGGCATGCGCTTTACTGATGCGCACTCGCCCTGCACCGTCTGCACACCGACGCGCTACAGCCTTATGACCGGGCAAATGGGCTTTCGCATCCCACGCGGCGGCACGGTCTTCGCTGGCGTCGGCGGACCTTCGTTGATTGAGACTGATCGATTGACGCTCGCGGAAATGCTGCGGGAAAAAAATTATACCTCCGCCTGCACCGGCAAGTGGCACATCGGTCTGACATTTCGCGATAAACTAGGCAATCCGATCAACCATAGCTCGCCCGATGTCATAGCAAACATCGACTATTCAAAACGCATCGAAGGCGGCCCCTTGGATCACGGCTTCGATCAATTTTATGGCACGGCCTGCTGTCCCACAACGGATTGGCTCTACGCATTCATCGATGGTGACCGTATCCCCGTACCGCCAACGAAAAAACTTGATCGCAGCAAGCTACCGAAACATCCCTACTCGGAAGACTGCCGCCCTGGCGACATTGCCGAAAATTTCCCGATGGAGGAAGTCGATCTGGTCTTTCTCGAAAAAAGTCGTGCGTTTTTGCAATCGCATGTCAAAGCCCAGCCGAACAAACCATTTTTCCTCTTCCACTCTGCGCAAGCCGTTCACCTTCCATCCTTTGCCGCTCCTCGCTTCCAAGGGAAATCACAAGCTGGTCCGCATGGTGACTTCATCTTACAGCTCGACTGGATCGTCGGCGAGTTGATGAAAACTCTCAAAGAACTCGGAGTCGCGGATAACACCATCGTGATCTTCACCAGCGACAATGGGCCTGAAGTCGCGTCCGCAGTACACATGCGAGCGGATCATCAACATGACCCCGCCCATCCATGGCGCGGCATCAAGCGAGACCAATGGGAAGGCGGTCACCGCGTGCCGTTTTTGGTGCGCTGGCCGAACAAGATCCAAGCAAACACCACGTGTGATCAACTCACCAGCCTGACCGATGTCATGGCTACCATGGCCGCCATTACCGGCACTGAGCTACCACACCATTGTGCCGAGGACAGTTTCAGCATGCTCCCTGCTTGGCTCGGCAATGCCCCTTCCCCCATTCGTCCTTATCTTCTCACGCAATCCTTTTCCGCAAAATTTCTCGCCATCCGCCGTGGCAATTGGAAATATCTCGATCACCCAGGCTCGGGCGGCAACAACTACGAAAAGAATCCTGAGCTCAAACCCTATTACCTCCCTGACGATGCCCCCGCGCAGCTCTACGACCTCGCTTCTGATCCACGAGAAACCAAAAATCTGCTGACAGAAAAACCAGAAATCGTAAAGGAACTCAAAAAGCTGTTAGAAAAGTCCAAAGCCCAAGGAAGAAGTCGCTGAGAGAGAAAAAGATCAGTCCATGATAAAAAACGGCAAGTGATGAGAGGAAGAGATCATCTCGGGCAATTTCCCATAAATCCGCATTTACCGTATCGGTTTGCGATAAAGTAATTCTGGAACCATAGCGCGAAACTTTTTCCAATCCTCTTCTTGCATTGATTGTTGTGTCATTGTGAGTGTTTTCTACGGTGTATCTTTGTTGCCCCTTTCGACTTGCCGTTACAAGAACAGACGAAGCCTCATTTCTCGGAAAAAACCTATCGCATTGCCATCAATGACCAAGCAATCAGCGGGTCTTACGAATCATTTTCTCGATGCCGCAATACCAAGCTTCATTTCCGTTTCATCGTCATCATAAATTCATTACCTTCGGGATCCACGCACATCGCAAGGTGCAATGGATCTTCTTCGGTATCATTCGGTTCACAGGTCAAATCCCCACCGCACTCCTTGAGACGAACGATGGCTTCTCGCAAGTCATCCACCTGGAAGGACAGCCCCGTCCAGGTGCGTTTTCCTTCGCCGCCGCCATGAATACCAATCGTCGCACCTGCAATCACGATCTCACTCCATACCTCCATCGCTAGCCGAATTTCTCCACCAAACAAGCTCTGATAGAAATTCAAACAACGCTGCCAATCCGCCGCCCACAACACATACTTTACTTTCTCGACTTGCATCGGCGCATTCTCTCCCATTTCTCGCCAAACGCAATCGCCGATTGCATTCGCAACGCCTAACAAAAAAATCCCCACGTGAAATGATCAAAGAATCATTGTCACATCTCGCCTCATACCCTAACATCTCGCCTCACATCAAACCCACACTTTCTCCCTTGAAATGTCACATCGTTCCCGGCCAGCGCTTTATTTCCACTTCCGAACCGTCGCTTGGTCTTGGCCACATCCTTGCCGCTGATCTGGCTCAGATTCAAATCTCTTTTCCCTCCACCGAAGAAATTCGCACCTATTCGGCAGAAAGCGCGCCGCTCTTCCGCGTCCGCTTTGCTCTGGGCGATGAAATTTCGGACGTCTCTTTGTCGAAACTCTGCGTCGAATCCATTTCCGAAACCGATGACCTACTGACCTACCACGGACAAGGAAAATCGATCCACGAAAGCCAACTCCTCCACTCACTCACACTCGTCAGCCCGGAAAAACGCCTGCTCGCCGGCCTGACTGATCAACCGCGCGATTTCGATCTTCGCATCGAAGCCCTGCGCTGGAATGCCAACATCCGCCGCTCTCCCGCCCAAGGATACACCGGTGCTCGCATCGATCTCATTCCGCACCAACTCTCCATCGTCGCTGAAACATCGAGCCGTCTCTTCCCGCGCGTCCTGCTCGCCGATGAAGTCGGCCTCGGAAAAACCATCGAAGCTTGCCTGATTCTCCATCGTCTTCACCTCACTGGCCGCGCCTCGCGCATTCTCATCCTGGTGCCAGAACCACTCGTTCACCAATGGTTCATCGAGTTGCTTCGCCGCTTCCATCTGCTCTTTGCCATCTACGATGAAGAACGCTTCGCTGATCTCCCCAACGCCGACGACACCGAGGAAGCAACCAATCCTTTTTCCGATGCCCAGCTCATCCTTTGCTCGATTTCTTTCCTGGCCGAAAGCCCAGAGCGCACCCAACAAGCCCGCGAAGCTGGTTTCGATCTGCTGATCATCGATGAAGCGCATCACCTCGAATGGAACGAAGAACAGTCCTCTCCCGCCTACCAAACCGCCGAAATCCTCGCTCGCGAAATCCCCTCCCTGCTGTTGCTCACCGCCACGCCTCAGCAACTCGGCCCCGAAGGTCATTTCGCTCGCCTGCGCCTGCTCGATCCCGATCGCTACGCTGATCTCGATTCTTTTCTCGAAGAAACCGCATCCTACATTCCCCTCGCCGAGGCCGTAGAATCCCTCATCTCGGGTGAAATCCCCGAAAACATCGCCACCTTCACCGCTCATTCGCCGCGGGCCGCGAAACATCTCGCCGCTCTCCGCGAAGGCGACTCCACAGCGCGCACAGCTCTCGTCAGCGAACTCATCGACTCCTTCGGCACTGGTCGCGTTTTGTTCCGCAACACGCGCGAACAGCTCTCTGGCTTCCCCAAGCGACTCCCCATTCTCCATCCGCTGCCTCAAGGCACCCCTCCCTACCAATGGCTGGCGAACCTGGTTCGCGATCTGCCTGAAACCGAAAAAATTCTCCTCATCACCAACTCCCCCGAAGCTGCGATCACCGTTCAGGAAAAACTACTCGCCCAAATCCACATCGAGGCCGCGCTGTTCCACGAAGATCTCACCCTGCTGCAACGCGACCGCCACGCCGCTTGGTTTGCGGAATCCGATGGCGCTCGCATCCTCATTTGTTCCGAAATTGGCTCCGAGGGTCGAAATTTCCAATTTGCCCGACACCTCATCCTCTTTGGCCTACCTCGCGATCCCGAAGTCCTCGAACAACGCATCGGACGACTCGACCGCATCGGCCAAAGTGGCGACATTCACATCCACATTCCCTACGGCGAGCAGAGTCCATCCGAGCTTCACGCCCGCTGGCTGCACGATGCCTTAGACGCTTTCTCCGCCCCGCTCAAGGGCGCAACCACACTCGCAAGCGAGCTTTTACCAGCACTCGATGCCCTCGCGAAAGCCTCGCCGACCTCACCGAAATTCCAAAAATTTCTCACCCGCTGCAAAGCCCGCAAAGCCGAGATCGCTACCAGCCTCGCCACCGGACATGATCGACTGCTCGAACTCGGCGCGCCACCCGCTGCCCTATCAGCCGAGCTGCTCGAACACATTGATGAAGCCGACCACGACCCTCGTTTCGTCAAATTTGCCATCCGCCTCTTCGATCACTTCGGCCTCGATGTCACCGACCTCTCCGCCAACGACTTCCTGCTCAAACGCGGCCCGCGTCACAGCGACACCCTCGCCGACATCCCCGAGCACGGAAAAGCCATCACTTTCTCACGCTCCACAGCGCTCGCACGCGAGGACATCGCCTTCTTGACCATCGATCACCCGATGTTTCGCGATGCCCACAGCCAACTTCTCCACAGCCACCATGGCAATGCTTCTTTCGCTCATTGGAACAAAGGGCAAGGAAAATCCCTTCTCCTCGAATGCGCTTTCGTGCTCGAAGTCGTCGCGCCACCGCGCCTCCACCTCGACCGATTTCTCCCCCCCACCCTGCTACGCATCATCATCGATCACACCGGTACCGCACAAAGCAAAGTCCCGCCGAGCCAACTGCTCAAACCCGGCGACCCGCACCGCATCATCGCTCAGGAAAGTTTTCGCAAAGAGCTTTTGCCGAAAATGCTCGAAGCCGCAAAAAAAGTCGCCCATCGCGCCATGGCCACCCCGATCAATGCCGCCATCGAGCTGGCGGAGCAAAGCATCGGCCAGCAAATCGCCCGCCTCGAAGACCTCGCCCTGCGCAATCCAAACATCTCCGCCAAAGAACTCACCGCCCTGACCGAAACGCTTAGCGAAACCAAACAACGCCTCGCTCAAGCACAAGTCCGCATCGATTCGCTGCGCCTGATCTTTTGCTCGTAATCCAAGCCAAAAAACAAAAAAACCCAGAGCGAATCAACGCCCTGGGTTGATTGCGAAACCACTACTCTTTAGAAGTGAATCGCGTGTCCCTCTGCCGCCAAGGTGGCTTCGTGGATGACTTCCGACATCGTCGGGTGAGCGTGGATCGTGGAATGGATGTCGTCGATGGTGAGCTCTTGATCTAGCGCGAGCCCCATTTCGGCAATCAATTCCGTAGCGTTATCGCCAATGATGTGCGCGCCTAGCAATTCGCCATGCTCCTTGCCGTAAAGCAGCTTGGCAAAGCCATCTGGCTCGCCAGCAGCAATCGCCTTGCCAATCGCCGCAAAAGGAATTTTCCCGACAGTGTATTCGATGCCCGCCGCCTTAAGATCGCGCTCGGTTTTGCCCACCGAAGCAACTTGGGGATGGCAATAGGTGCAACCAGGGAAATTGCCGACCTTGCGTGGCTTGTAACCTGGCACGTAAAGACCTTCCACAAGCTGAATCGCTTCGAATGAAGCCGTGTGCGCCAACCATGGTGGGCCCGTGATGTCGCCAGCAGCATAGACTCCTGGGATGGAAGTTTGATAAAAATCATCGACATTGATGTAACCGCGATCCGACAAAGCAGGCTGAATCCCACCAGGCAGAACGGGCATCACGCCGATGGCGACGAGGCAGACATCAGCCGTGATCGTCTCAGTCGCTTTCGGGCCTTCCACGGAGATTTCGACATGCGTGCCGCAATCCTTGGAGCCCGTCATTTTGGTGTTGGTCAAGCAGCGTATGCCTTGCTTGGTGAAAGATTTTTCCAGCGCATCGCCAATTTCATCGTCTTCCACAGGCAACATGCGTGGCTGCATTTCCACAACCGTCACTTTCGTGCCGAAAGCATTGTAAATGTAAGCAAATTCTACACCAATCGCGCCAGCACCCACGATGATCATCGATTTTGGTTGCTGCGGCAAAATCATCGCCTCCTTGGAGCTGATCACACTTGTGCCATTGTACGGCAGCGGCGGCAACGGACGCGATTTGCAGCCCGTAGCAATCAAAACATGCTGGGTTTCGAGGACTTGCTTGCTACCATCGGCAGCAACAACGCCCACTTTGCCCGTGCCTTCCACGCTGCCAAAGCCGCGAATGTAGTCCACTTTGTTTTTCTTAAAGAGAAACTCAATGCCGCCAGCCAGTCGATCCGACACCTTGCGTGAGCGATTGATCACGCTGGACCAATCGTAAGAAAATCCATCGATCTTAAAGCCAAATTCCGCAGCGCGGTGAGAGAGTGTGTGATAGAGTTCAGCATTTTTCAGAAGGGCCTTGGTAGGAATGCAACCCCAGTTGAGGCAGGTTCCGCCAGCGCGATCCGCCTCGACGCAAGCGACTTTCTTTCCGAGTTGAGATGCGCGAATTGCTGCTACGTAGCCCGCAGGGCCGCCGCCGATGACGATAAGATCGTATGCCATGATGATGAAGTGTGTTAAAAATTGGTGACGGCCCATCTTGGACGCTACGCGCAAGATTGTCAAAATTTTCCGTCAATCTCTTTTCCTGAGCTGCCGGCCCACTGCCCGTCTTCAAAAAATCAAAAATCATCAATCGTCACTCTCCCCCAAAAAGCGGCAACTGTTCCCCAAAAGTCGGCGGACAATTCCTAGGAAGCGGCGAATAATTCCTAGGAAGCGGCGGACAATTCCTAGGAAGCGGCGGACAATTCCCAGAAGGCGGCGGACAATTCCCAAGAAGCGGCGAACAATTCCCAAGAAGCGGCGAACAATTCCCAAGAGGCGGCGAACAATTCCCAAGAGGCGGCGAACAATTCCCAAGATGCGGCGGACAATTCCCAGAAGGCGGCGGACAATTCCCAGAAGACGGCGAACAATTCCCAAGAGGCGGCAGAGTCTTCCCAACCGTGGCGG
>JAIYDP010000413.1 GCA_027487435.1 Verrucomicrobiaceae bacterium
CGAGACTTTTTGCCCACCTGGAAACTCCGGCGAGATCGAGTTTGCCACTGGCGACTGCGGATTCGATGCCGCTCGCCATCAGGGTATCGCACTCTTTTTCCGCGATGCCGAGTGACTTTGCCCAGGTGAATGCGGCGTTCGGGTCATTCGCCGCCATGGCTTTGATGGCACCCTCGGCTGCGGGCACTTTCTGCTCGGGAGCTAACATAGGGATGATCTGCCGCAAGGCGCTAGGGTCGGTGACTTCTTTCAGGGCAGATGTGACATCGGCGGGTAGCATGGTTGCCATCATGTCTGCCGCCACTGTCGGATTCGCTTGAACTTGCGCTGCAAAACGTAAACGCGCAAAGCTCCGATCAATGCTCAAATATTCCAGTCCGTTTGGCGGGATGTTGTTGCTGATGAGTCCACCTGCCGCTGCCGTGGCCACATACCAAGCATCTGCTGTGGCAGGGTCTTTCTCCTGCCAAGCTTTGAAGGCCTTTGCTGCCGAAACAGATAAGAGAGACTGAAATCCGGTGCTGCGTCCATTGAGTTCGCGGGCGATTTGCGTGGCCTCGGCTGGGTCTTTTGCCGTCAATGCCGCGATGATCCTTTCTAATACGCGGCCATGAATGGGGTTGCTGATTTTTTCTGCATCGAGCAGCAGGTTTTTCAGCGACTCCACATCCATCTTGGCGAGTTGATTCTCGAACTGCTCAAGGATGCGTTGTTCATGCGGCATGAAAATGTTGTCGCCGTCAAAGATCGCCAACACTTGGCTGATGCCGACGGTTTTCTGCGCGCCTTTGGCACTAGATCGCCGGCTCGAGGAACGGCTCGTCTTGATGCCTAGTTGTTCATTGAGCGTGAGGATTTCGCTTTCTATCGTAGCGACCTCCGCTTGTTTGGATTCGTTGTGATGGTGGATGGCATAAATGCCCGTGCCGCCAAAAATCATGATGGCAGCGGTGATGGATGTAGCGGTTTTTTTCATAATGATGTTGGTGATGCTGGCTTTTGCGCTGTTACAGAAGAGATGGAAGGCTCCAATCCATGCCGCTGCTTTGGCCAACAGGTTCGGCATGCGGAAGGATGTCCTTTTAGAAATGGCGATGGGTTGAAATGCAGAGCTGTGCTCGCTGGCGGCGAGATTTTCCGCGAGCAGGGCATCGATGCGAAGGAATTGCGCGGCGAAGTTTCTGGCCTCTGCGTCATCCCGCAGCAGGGCATTCAGTTCCACGCGTTCAGCCTCGGAAAATGTCTCAAATGCGGCGGCGAAAAGGAGTTGCTCTAAGCGTTCGTGAGTAGCTTTCATGAGGCACCTCCTTTCGCAACTTGGCCTTCGATGCATTCGCGTAGCTTTCTTCGCAAACGCAGCAGCATCACTTTCAATGCGCTCGCCCCCTTACCAAAAGTTGTGGACATTTTCTCGATCGAATGCCCGTGAACATAATGCGCTGTCAGCACCGAGCGATTCGATCCACTTAACTTGCCGAGGCAATGCCCCAAGGCTTCCGCGCGCGGCGACTCCGCACTTTCGCACTTCGATGCCTCATCGCTCATAAGCTCCACGACATCTGGATCGAAGACAAAACTCCGCTGGGAACGCTGCCGGTCACGCATCACGCCTAGCACTTCAAACTTCGCGACGCTAAACGCCCATCGCAGGAAATCCGTTTCCGCATCCCAAATGCCGCACTTTCTCCAGAGGACGATGCAAGTCCGCTGCAACGCCTCCTTCGCCTCCTCGCTATGCCCCAGCGATGCCTGGCAATACCCTCTCAATGCCGACTGGCTCTCGGTTAAAGCACGGATAAATGCTTCATTTGGTTGGATTGTGTGAGAGTCAGACATAGATTCTTTACTCATATACTCCGACAAAACACCTGCGGGTTACATTTTTTTCCGAATAAATGAGCAGCCCCATGCCGCAGCTCACTTTTTTACGAATGCAATACGCGCAAAAACTCCTCGCCACCAGCTACAAAAAATGGGGCGGCTGGTGTCCTTCGGCGTTTCGACATTCATCCGCAAAGTGAAATGATCGAATCTAAAGAAGCGCGTCTTGCCGACATTCGCGGCAGATGATGGAGATAAAATACTACAATTAACCTCGCTTTTGTGATCTCAGGCGCATCAAGAGCGGCTTAATGACGTATTTCGTCAAGCAATCCACGAGACCACCTAGGATCACTCCGAGAATCGCTGCAATCGCTGCGGCACCCAGCCAGTTCATGAACGCACTTGCCGAGGGAATGAAACTAGCGAAAGTAGCAGCGGCTTGTTTCACCGCGTCCTCGGGGCCATGAACCCCTAGTTCATGCAAGCCGTGAATCATAATCCCACCGCCCACCCAGAGCATGGCAATCATCCCGATCAAACTGAGAATCTTTAAAAAATGAGGCATGCCCATAACGAGTGACCGTCCCGTCATGCGGACCAATCCGTTACCTGACTTTGCCATCGCAACGCCTGCATCATCGGCTTTGACGATGATCGCCACCACGCCATAGACCGCTACGGTCATTCCTATGCCCACCAAAGCTAACACAACAGCTTGCATCCATAGCGGCGATGCAGAAATTCCTGCAAGGGTGATGGCCATAATTTCTGCCGAGAGAATTAAGTCCGTCCGCACAGCGCTCGCGACTTGTGCCGCCTCGATCTCGGCTGCGCTCAGCGGTGCCGCATCATCGGGCGAAACGGTTTTGTCATGAGGACGTATGAGATCCATGACCTTATGAAAACCCTCCATGCACAGAAATGCGCCACCCGCCATCAACAGCGGCGTGATCACCCATGGGGCCAGCAAGCTCAGTGCCAGTGCTCCGGGAAGAAGGATCACCAATTTATTCTTCAGCGAGCCCTTCGCGATCTTCGCGATAATCGGCAACTCGCGTTCCGCAGCAAGACCTACGACGTAGCGCGGTGTGACGGCGGCATCATCAATCACGATACCAGCAGCTTTACTTCCCGCTTTTGCGGCTAACGTGCTAGCGTCATCGATCGACGATGCCGCCATTTTCGCGATCGCGGCAATGTCATCCAGCAACGAGAAAAACCCTGAAGTCATAGTGACCCTCCTTGTTTTATAGAGAGGGAAAGAAAAGAAGTTGCACGGATGATCTGACGTGCGTTCGCAGTGTAGGAATAAAGAGTCATCGTTGTTCAGAACAAGTTTGCTTAGATCGCCCGATCCGTCAAGCGTACAACCATGATGATCAGCGCCTTTCGCGCCGCGAAATATGGATTGGATAAGCGGCATCGTTCGACATCGATCATCCCTGCACGCCGTCTGCTTATTTGAATTTGACAACTCGGGTTTCGTGCGACGGTCACACGTCTTGTTGCCTTGACATCAAGGGGCGCTGCTTTACGCTTTTTCCATGAGAACCACACGAACTCGAGACGTCGAAGCCGCTCTAGGGAAACAGATGTTGAAGGATTGCGCGAAGCAGCCCTTGAACGAGGGCTTGGCTTCCGATTGCCTAGCTGGACTGCATAGCGCCGCCGACTTTCCCCGCTTTCTAGGCCTGCGCTGGAGAAAACCTATCGTTTCATGAACTCCCATCCCAAAGACCCTCTTCACGGCTTCACTCTCGAAACCATTGTCACCCGCCTCGTGGAGGAATACGGCTGGACGGAGCTTGCCAACCGCATTCGCATCCGCTGCTTCGCCAGCGATCCTTCGATCAAATCCACTCTCACCTTCCTCCGCAAAACTCCCTGGGCGCGCGACAAGGTGGAGGCGCTTTTCATCGAAACCCTCAACCGGAAAACAGGTTTGTAGCTGTTGTTTTCATGGCTTCCCACCATGATGTATCGCTTTCCAAACTGGACATCCCTTGCCCATCGTCACTCCTTTCCGATACCCCGAAAGCCGCCGCCGCGATTCCTCTGCCAGCATTCGCCTCACCTCACGTCGCTCGCCTTTCGCCCTGCCGATATCCATGTGATCGTAGGAAGTGGTCTGATGCCGTAGCCATGCAATCGTTGCCGCCTCCGCACGGTGCTCGATAGGAATGAGCTTCGTTCGCGCCACGGTGCCGCTGCCCACTGGAGTCGCATGCTTCGCAATCAAATCCGCGAGCTTTGTGGCCAAGTCCGAATATACTGGAGCGAAATCCAGAAACTCCCTCACCGCCGCTGCGAAATCCTCCACGTAAGCCTCCTGCTGTTTCTCTCGGCGTTTCCGCCCCGTTTCGAGTTTTTTCGCATACGCCGGATCTTCCCGCTCTTTGTCTAGCTCCTGCCGGAAAAACGAGATCCGATCCGCCGGAGCCAGCACGCCCAACGAGATCCAGCGTTTTTTGTAAAACTCCTTCACCACCCAATGTGGACCATGCTTCTTCACCCGCCGCGTAAGCCCAGCATCGCCCGGCTGAAGCAGGTCCCAACCGATCGGAATCTTCAGCTCCTTTCCTTGAAACGTCACCACATAGCCATCGCGTGCTCCCCACTTCACATCGATCGTCTCTTCGGTATTCATCGGAGAAATTCAAGCGCAGCCGCAACCCCGTTCGCAACCCCAATTTTCGCACCTCCCACAAGATCCCTGTTGCAGGAAAAATACTACATCCAAGGATCAATCCCATTTACGTCCTAAAAAACAGCTCGCCACACGGCACTTTTGAGCAACCTTGGCACAGAACTCGCTAGCAAACACCCGCCACCTCCAGATCGCCCCATGAAAAGCCCCGCTGTGATGCGAACTTCACCTCGCCCCTCAATCATCTACCATGGCTATTCTTCCATCCACGATTTACTAATCCACAACCATATCATAATAAAGCGTAGCACAATGCTACGACTCCATACTTTGAAAACATCTCCACACAGCGCTTTCATCCGCACAATAATCGCAGGCCTCCGGTGCCTATTCCTCACTGTACCATTAGCCGCGCAGCACACCAACCGCCTGAGCTTGGAGGAATCAACGGATCTGAAAAACTGGCAAAACGTCCCTGTCACCGCAGGAATGATCGATGCCAATGGCAATCTATTATTACCCAGTGCCACACCCGAGCGATTCTACCGCATGAAGGTAGAAAGCCTCATCCCCGCAGGCATTACCACCCAACCCGCCGCCACCAGCATCACCAGCGGACAAGCCGCCACCCTGACGGTATCCGCCAGTGGCAGCGAGCCTTTTACCTACCAATGGTATGAAGGCAGCGTGGGTACGACTACCAGACAAGTGGGCACAAACTCCCCGAGCTTCACCACTCCTGCCCTCACCATCCCCACCAGCTACTGGGTGCGGGTGAGCAATCCTTTGAATTATATGAACTCCAGCGCCGCTACGGTGAAAGTGACGGGTGGTGAAGATGCAGAATTTTTTTTGCGCGCTGGTGTGAGCGATCCACGAGCCAGAGAGGACATCTCTGAATTCATCGCTGGAGCGAAATCCTTAGGAATATGGGAAAAATTGGTTTACGTGCCGTGTCTATCCACCCATGGTGGACTCCACCAGATGGGAGGTGCATACCAGCGGACGGGTGCCCCGTGGACTGCTGTCAATTGCACCGTCGATGCCGAAGGTGTGCGCATCGTTAAGGCCGATACCAGTAACCACCTGCTCACGGCGCAGAAGGTCGATACCAGAATCACGCCAATGGCTTTCGGCACCATGAGTTCGCAACTCGTTACGCCCAATGCGGTGATACCTCAATTTTATTCAGCCATGCTGGAAGGCTCATCATCTACTTGGTATGATCGTTGGCTAATGGGAATGGAATGGACTAGCTCGGATGGAGCGCTCAATATGCGGGCGCGTCACGGCATCCTGCCACTGCCTAACCATTTTTTTCCTACAAAAGGGATTCTGAACAATTATGCCAACTCGCACATGTTTGCGATTAGCAGTAACGGCACCGCGAATTACGAATGCGCCATTGATCACACGTTAAGCCGTTTTACTCACACGAGTGCCATCTCCTATGACGGAAGCAAAGCACTACGGTTCTACCCGCCGGTTCAGCAAAACGGCGGTGCGGGATTGATTCAGGGAGCATTCCTCTACTATGGCAACTTTGCCGATCTGGGTTTTGATGTTTGGCGCAAATTGAATCCCCTCATCAATCAAACACTTCTGAGCGGACGCAGCAGCCACGGCTACGGTAGGTATATTCTATCCGGTCAATCCAATGCTTCTGGGAGCCTTGCGGCATACATCCAAAAATACATGGGGGGCTATTCATCTGGACAATACGCGATCTACAACACTGGTCACGGTGGGGAGCCCATAGACACATGGATTGGACAACCTGGCAATAACAGTCGTACAGCGACGTATAACGGCACGCTATGGTCTAGTGGAGCAATCGCACCCGAAAACGGCTGGCAGCAAACCGATATCCCGTATGGCAAAAAAACCGATTGTCTGATCTGGTTCCAAGGGGAAAACGACACTGGGACTTTATCATCGGCACTAGCCTACAGGGAGCAGCTCGCCACATTGATCCGTTACATACGGGCAGACTGTGGCAATCCTAACTTGCAAGTGGTGGTCGTACAAATCGACTACGAGCACAATCTACGTTGCGCAAATCAGCCTGGGTTCACCTCGAATCTGTCGCTTTCTGGTTTTGGCCAGGCATTATCCGCACTGAATGGTACATACACCATCAAGCCACTGACAGCGAATCATGATCCTTACGAGTGGCGCAATGGAGCATACCTGTTAGTAGAGCGCGCAAATCGTTGGTGCTTCGTGGATACGGCTACGGACTTTGTCATAGCCTCCGCGCAGCAAACCGCACTACCCCACCCCGCAATGGTCACGAACTGGGTCAATCATGCGAACGCAGCAATCACGCCTACCGTATCAGCTGGAACGCGCACGGAAAACATCGAAAGAGTCCGCTACGCACAGCGTCAGATCATCCATGACCTGCCAAATGTTTATACATTTGATTCGCGCACGTATTCACGGGCGGAGGACTATGTTCACCTGATTTCCTCCATACCACTATTTGCCCAGAACCTTAGCGCATACTTAGAGTCTATCAGATGATCGTGCTTCTCTGAAATACCGCCTTCACGATCCAAGACGAGTTAGATGAGGTGAACCATGAGCAGCGTTGATTTGGCGAGTCGTTTTTTTGCGCTGAGCAACCATTTACAAATCCCGTGGAGATTCGGGGAAAGAGGGTCTAATCTATGTGTAAAATCCCATCCGTGTTCATCCTCTTCATCTGTGGTATAAAGTAAGCGGAGTAAACGCGACTCACATAGCCTTGACGCTTACTCTGCTTACACTCATTTTTCGATCCAGCGAAGGGAAGTCAAAGCGAAGTTTGCCTCATTCATGCGTCAGCCTAACGGAAAACATACTACATCCAAGAACCTCTTTATACTTGGGGCGCAGCGTAAGTTGCTGAAATACTGTGATTTTTTGCCACGTAATGTCGCCTGTTGGTTACAAAAAAGTCCGTCGGGTAAGTCCATGAACACGATTTTTATTGCAACCATTGCCCTTTTCGCTCTCGCTGGCGCGCTCTTCGCTGAGCGGGAGTTCTTCGTTTTCGACAACGGATTGACGGACATCAAGTCTCCTGAGGAGCAAGCCGTATTGCTTAAGAAACTGGCAGATCGCCCGAATCTCGGCACCATTTTCAGTCTTTTCCATTTCCTCTGTCAGGAAGACGCGGCAGAGTTGGAAGCCGATCTTAAGGCGCTTGCCCCGCATCTCAAACTGATTTCCCTGAAATATCAAAGATAGGATCCGCGCTTACCTTGCGTAACTAACGAAACATGCAAAATTCAAGCTCGATCTCCCGCCGCCGCTTCCTAACCGGAGCCGTCGCCGCCACCGCGCTCGGTCCATCGATCCTCCGCGCCTTGCCTGCGAATGGAAAAATCAACATCGCTTTCATCGGCTACGGCAAAAGAGCGTATGCGGTGATGGATCGTGCGCTGCGGCAGACAGACGTGCGCATCGTCGCGGTTTGCGAGGTGGAGGGCACTCGTCTCGCCAAGGCCAAGGAAGTGATCGAAAAAAGCTACGCTGAGGAAACGAAATCCGGTCAATACAAGGGTTGTGCAACCTACGTGGATTACCGCGAGCTTCTCCAACGCGATGATCTGGATGCGGTGGTCATCATGACGCCCGACCACATGCACGTCCATCCGGCTCTCGCAGCGGCGAAGAAAAAGCTCGATATCTATTGTGAGAAACCACTTGCACAGAACATCGCCGAGGGACGCCTGCTGGTGAATCGTGTGCGGGACAGCAAAATCGTTTTTCAAACGGGGAGCCAGCAACGATGCGAGTTTGGTCATAATTTCCGCAAAGCGGTGGAGCTGATCCGCGCGGGTGCGTTGGGCGATTTAAAGACGATCCACATAGGTGTGGGCAGTTCGCCGAAACCTTGTGATCTCCCAGAAGAGGAAACACCGGAAAACGTCAACTGGGATCTTTGGCTTGGGCCAGCTCCGCAGCGTGGCTATCATAAAGACCTTTGCCCGCAAGGAGTTCACACTCATTTCCCCGCTTTCCGCAAATATGAAGAATACGCTGGCGGCATGCTAGCGGATATGGGGGCGCATCATTTCGATATTGCGCAATGGGCGATGGGAATGGACGGCAGTGGCCCCGTCAGCATCGAGCCTCCGGCGCATGGCGATAGTGGTTTGAAATTTACCTACGCGAACGGGGTGGAAATGTTTCATGGCGGACCGAGCGGCTTAACCTTCATGGGCACAAAAGGAATGCTTCGTGTGGATCGGAATCTTCTCGAAACCGACCCAGCGGAAATCCTCTTGATGCCGATGGGCGGAGTCGATGGCGGGACGGGGTCCACTCCCACGCCGTGGCCCAAGGATCACCTGCGCAACTGGCTCAATTGCATCAAAACCCGCGAGGAGCCGATTTGCTCCGTAGAAACCGGGCATCGCACTGCGAGCATCTGTCATCTCGCCAATATCGGCTATAAACTTCGCCGGAAACTGACATGGGACCCTGCCAAAGAGGAATTCCCCGGCGATGCTGAGGCCAATGCCCTCACCACGCGCAAACCGCGCAAGGGGTGGGAATACGTCTAATCCAGAAATCCGCAGTGTATCGCCGCCATGTGCTCTACTGTGGATCTGGGGATGATTTCACCGCTGCTACAACGGTTACGTCATTTGGTTTCAGAGGGTTTTGTTATGTTGTTTGCGATTGCTTGAATGACCCAGCTGTACGGTCACTCTCGTATTCGGTGTGCGTGAGTGAGGATTCGGATTCGTAGGGGAGCTGTCTCGGATCCTTGTCCATGGGATGAATGCGATGTTGTGAGGCAAGATGCCTCACCTACGAATCCGTCATTGCGGAATTCTTTTTTCGGTGGCGGAGTTTTTTGGTTGTCGGGTAGGGGGGGATGGGGCATTTTCCTGCTCCACTATGGCTGCTGTATCATTTCAATCTCTTCCGGGCTTTCGGGATTTTCTTCCTCGGGATTTTGCTGTGCGTCAGTATTTGCATGAGTCGTGGCGCGCAACGGCACGCCACCATGGCTTTGTGGAATATGAAACTCCCCTATTGGAGGATACGGAGTTGTATTTGAAAAAGACGGGTGGGGAATTGTCCTCGCAGTTGTTTCGCTTCGACGATCAGGGTGGACGAAATGTCACCTTGCGCCCGGAGGTAACGGCTTCGCTGGCTCGTTTGGCAGCGACGCATCAGCGGGATTTTCCGAAACCATTGAAGTGGTTTGAGATTGGGCAGTGCTTTCGTTATGAAAAGCCGCAAAAGGGCCGGGGGCGGGAGTTTTTCCAATGGAATGTCGATGTCCTAGGCGAGGGCGCGGTGCAGGCCGATGCCGAACTCTTGGCAGTAGCGATCTCGGGGATGCTGGCGCTGGGCTTTGTGGAAGGGGATTTCCGGGTTCGGGTGTCGGACCGCAATGCCTGGGCGGATTTTGCCGCAGGGCATGGGGTGGTGGATGCGGCACTGGGCGAATTTTTGCAGGTGGTCGATAAGCTGGAACGCGAACGGGAGGAGGTGCTGCAGGCGAAGCTGGCGGCACTGGGGCTGGAGTTGGCGACGGTGAAGGCGTTTATTGCAGATCAAGAAAATCAATCGGCGATGTATCGGGCTCTGCATGCGGATCTAAGCGCGCGCGGCTTGGGTTCATACTTGGAGTGGGATCTATCGATCGTGCGTGGCTTGGCGTATTACACAGGGATGGTGTTTGAGGTGTTTGATGCACGTGGAGAGATGCGTGCCGTTGCGGGAGGCGGGCGCTATGATACGTTGATCGCGACGATGAGTGGCGGAAAGGTGGATTTGCCGGCTACGGGTTTTGCGATGGGAGACTATGTGATTCGAAATTTGATCGAAGAGACACCCCACGCCATGAAGCGGATGGAGGAATGGTTAGCTAAGAATGCTGCGGGCTGTGAAGTTTATGCGGTGGTAGATGGGGAGGAACATCGGCCTGTGGTGTTAGGATTGGTCACGCGACTGCGCGAGGCGGGGCTGCGTGTGGATTTCCCGTTGACCGCGGCGAAGTATGCCAAGCAGTTGCAGCGTGCGGAGCAATCTGGTGCGCGCTTTGCGGTGGTGGCGCGTGAGGGCGAGCAGGAACTGAGAGTGAAATGTTTTGCTTCGCGTAGCGAGAGTGTGATCGAGCTAGCGGATGCTGTCGTGGTGCTGAAGGAAATGTTAGGCGCTTACGCTGCTGCGCCGTTAGGTTGATTTTTTGGTTTTTTGGTTTTTGTTTTTTTATGATATCTCAAATTATTACACATCCGGGAAGTGCGCATAAGGATGATTTTCTCGCATGTTGTTTGTTGATGGCGGAATACGGTGCGCCGGTATTTCGGCGCGAGCCTGTGGCGGAGGACCTCGCAGATGCGGCGACTGCGGTAGTGGATGTGGGAGGGTATCATGAGCCGAGTTTGATGAACTTTGATCACCATCAATTCCCTGCGGATCATCCGCCGCTGTGCGCGTTGAGTTTGGTTCTGCAATACTTGGATTTGTATGAGGATGCGAAAAGCCTGTGTGATTGGCTAGAGCCGGTGGAGTGGTTTGATACGCGTGGGCCGGTGCAGACGGCGGCGTGGCTTGGGGTGGAGCGCGATTTGCTTGGGAAGCTACAATCGACAATTGAGCTTTCGATGATGCGGCGTTTTGCCTCGCAGCAACGCATCGAGGTAGGGAGTAGTTTGTGGGATATGATGAGCTGGGTGGGAAATGATTTGTTGCACTACTTGCGCAGCACGAAGGAGCGGGTGCGGGTGCTTTCCGAAATGGTGCAGTTCTGGGAAATCGTTAAGGGGGAAGATGTGATCCATGTGATGTTTTTGCCGCGAGTGGAAAATTCTTGGGATGATCCATCGGGCGCAATGGGTCGCTACTTGCGCATGTGTGGTCGCGAAGGCGAAGTGTGTGCGATGGTGTATCCCGATCGTCGTGGCAGTGGATATGGTCTGAGCCGACAGAATGATCATCCGCGCTTGGATTTCACACGCATTCGCGATGAGGGAGATGTGCATTTTGCGCATGCACGGGGCTTTGTGGCGAAGACAACGGCTGCGGCGGAAGAGCGTCTGCGGGTGCTGATTTCGCAGGCGTGGACATGAAGGTCGGGCCCATTTTTAAACAACTGATTGCACTGATTTGACTGATTTTTTGAAAATATTTGGGAATGGTTTGCTTCACCTCATTGGTGTGTGGGCATCATTCTTGATGCGCGGAGCTATCCCATTTTTTTTGAGAGTAAATCCGATAAAAAAATCAGTAAATCAGTATAATCAGTGGTTAAAATCATCGAATTTACTTACTCAACTCGTGACTTCCGTATGAAAAAGAAGCGAGAAGAAGACTTGCTGACAGGGGTGCTGAAGGCAGTCTCGCGGTCGTTTTATTTGAGCTTGCGGCTACTGCCCGAGCCGATGCGTGCGGGAGCGGGGGTAGGGTATCTTTTGGCGCGGGCGAGCGATACGATTGCGGATACGAATGAGGTATCGGTGGCGAATCGGCTAGTGGCTTTGGAGCACTACGCTGCGGCGGTGGCGGCGGGCGGTAACTGGCAAGCGGATGCGGAAATGGTGGCGAAATGCTTGCCAGGAGAGCGCGTTTTATTGGATCGGGTGGCGGAGGTTTTTGCGCTGATGAATGGACTACCCGCAGAGGAAAAGAAGCTGGTAGGCAATGTGCTTGGGACGATTGTTTCTGGGCAAATATTGGACTTGCAACGCTGTGGTGCGGGCAAAGTGATGCAGTTGACGGATGATGCGGCTTTGTGGGATTATTGTGATCGTGTAGCAGGGTGTGTGGGTGATTTTTGGACGAGGTTGGGCTATGAGACGATGGGAGAGAAGTTTTCTCGGGAGCCGATCGAATTGATGTGCGTGGCGGGGACTTCGTTAGGGAGAGGATTGCAGTTGGTAAATATTTTGCGGGATCTTCCCGAGGATGTGGAGCGCGGACGTTTTTATTTGCCTAGTTCGTATGGGTTGCCGAAGGAAGAGCTGCGAGAACTGATGTCGCGGTGGATGGATGAGGCGCGGGTTTGTTTGGAGGATGGTCTATGTTACGCGCGGGAGGTGCGCGATCGGAGGGCGAGGGCGGCGAGTGTTTTGCCTGCGATGTTGGGGTTGGATACGATTGATTTGTTAGCTCAGGCGGATTGGAATGGCCTGACGCAGCGGGTCAAGGTGGGGAGGTGGCACGTGTTGCGCACGTTTGCGGAAGCTTGGGTGTATCGTTGAAGGACAGCGGTTTTTTTACGCGAAGAGGAGGTGGACGGCTAGTGCGGCCATGCACAAGGCGAAAACGTAGGAGATGGGGCGTTGCCACGTTTCATAGGTTCGGCGGATGCTGGACATGGGGAGGATGAGCGACCAGAGGCACCAGAGGAGAGCTCCTTGGAGAACCGTAATGGCGCCGAGGAGCCAAGGGGAAAGTTGTTGCCGGAGAAACGGGGCGCAAAGTGATGCGATCACTACCGCGACTTTGGGGTTGAGTAGGTTGCAGAACAATCCCCGGAAGTAGGCCGTGTGGTGGATGGGCGGGCTGGCACCATGGCGCGGGGTCTTGGCTGGCCAAACGATGCGAGTGGCAAGGTAGAGGAGATAAAGTGCGGCAAGAATGCGAAAAAGCGTGGCGCCGGTGGGAAAGGATTCGAGCCAGAGCCAACAGCCTGTCATCGCGAGGGTGACATGAACAAGCAGTCCTGTGGCGATACCGAGCGAGGCCATGATTGCGGATCTGCGTCCTTCTGCGAGAGCGATTCTGGTCAGCAGCAGCATATCCGGCCCTGGGCTAAACTGTGCGATGGCCATGATGCCAGCAAAGGCCCAAGCAGCGGAATTCATGAGCCTGGCGCTGCCGATTTTGCGGCAAGAATGTAGGCGAGGATGGCGCGTTCCTCCTGTGGTTTGAGGCCTGCGTTCCATGCCATACCCGGCAGGACGATGTGCCAATCTGCGGCTTGCACTGTTGCGGGAAGTTGTGGCTCGTGGCAGCGCGTGCAATGGCTGTTGTAGAGAGCGTGACCACGTTGCAATGTAGAGAGATCTGTGCCGCTTGTGGTGGCCATGGCGGCTGTGGGCAGGGGCGCTGATTTTTTTTCCAGAGAAGCGCAGGAAAGCAGAAACATAGTAGGAAGGAGCGCAGCGAAGATCTGATTCACGTGGGTTGCTAAGGCTAAAGTTTTTTTACGGCAAGAATGTAGGCCAGAACGGCATCGCCTTCCGTTTTGCTGATGCCGGAGTGGCGAACCATTTCGGGAATGGTATCGATGAAATCGGCTTCATCGAGCTGATCTGGCAACGGGTATTGATGGCACTCGGCGCAGCGAAGCATGTAAACCGAGTGGCCTTGTTGCAGTTTATCGAGACTGACCGAGCTTTTTTGCGACATTTCAGGAGAGGGATTGGGGACTTCGGAAATGCCACCTTCTTCGGGAAGCATGCAGGAGTGCAGCAATAGGCACGTGAGGAGCGATGTTGCGAAACGATCGATTTTCATGGGTTTAAGGTAGGGTCTTGGTTGAAGCGATGGACTGTGCCGTGGGCGGCGATGAGGTAGTTTTGTAAACTTTGTGTGTCTTGCGGGGTGAGATGAGCTCGTTGGCTCATGTGTGGAAGGATGCTGCGCCAGTATTCGGGATCGATTTTTCCTGGAGGAACGCGTTCGTGGCATGCTTGGCAGTGTCGCATGTAAATTTTGCGACCTTTTTGCAGATCTTCTAGAGAGAAATCGAGACCTTTGGCCATGCTTTCGCTGGGAACTGGGATGTCATTCCAACGCGAATGACACGAGGAGGCCAGTAGGCTGAAGAAAACCAAGTTGCGGAAGCATCGCATGCAGCAGACTTTACCAAACTATCGCAAAGCGTCGATGGATATCTTGAAAAACTATGGCTGGTTCGGCAAATTCGTCTCCTTGGCCAGCATGGTGGCATCGGGGAGAATGGATGGTGCAACGACAGCCGTTTGTGGGGTCGCTATCGTTTTTGATTGAGAATCTGGGCGTTTTGCTTCGTTATTTCGTTCTATCTTGCCGTGAGTCAGGAATGCAGATAAAGCGCCAAGGATGCAGACGAAAGCCGCGACGGCAGCGTAACGATACATCATCGAAGATTCTTGGCGTGCTGGGGAAGTTGGATTTTCTGAAATAGCGGATCGATGATGGTCCATCGGCGCATCATTTTTCGGTGCTTGTGGGAGAGGACGGTAAAAAGCCCCGATGGTTTCCCTTGCTTGAGGGTGGTGCATTTCTAGCAGCTTGGATACATCATCGCGCCCGGCGAAATCCTCGCCAAAAAAGACCTGCTCTTGCCATTTGTGAGCCTTCCAATAACGAATCAATTCATCTGCTTGTCGATGATCAACGAATTCATTCGGGGGACTTGCAGGAAACCCTTGCCTCGATTCTGAAGGCATGGTTGGCAAAGCAGTGCGATAATACATAGTGGGGCAAGC
The DNA here is from genome assembly GCA_027487435.1 of Verrucomicrobiaceae bacterium. Classification (GTDB taxonomy): domain Bacteria; phylum Verrucomicrobiota; class Verrucomicrobiia; order Verrucomicrobiales; family Akkermansiaceae; genus UBA956. The sequence continues at coordinate 14,902 of JAIYDP010000413.1, forward strand.
GTTATTTTTAAACACACTACCGAAATATACGGATTTGACAATATTTAATTTAAGTTAATATCTTTCCTAGCTGTGCTGAAAAATTTTGCGTGACGATACTCATCTTAGGCTGTCACATTCCGCGAGTGCAAAGCTCACTTATCATGACGATTCTCGGCAGCGATCAACGCGGCCTCGTGAGAATGATTGCGGCTGTCGTCGAACAGCATGGCGGCAGCTGGGTGGAGAGTCGGCTGGCGAGGTTAGCCGGACATTTCGCTGGAGTGATTCGAGTGGAGTGCCCGACTGCTGGGCGTGACGCATTAGAGGCTGCGTTGAGCAATCTTGAGGCACAAGGCCTACGCGTGACACTGATCCGAGAGCCGATTCAGGTGGTAGAGGCAGCGCCGCGTGTGGTATGCGAGGTACTTGGCAACGATCGCCCCGGAATTGTGCGAGAGTTAACGGACGCCATTGCTCGCTGTGGAGGAAATGTAGAGGAATTGGTAACAGATGTGGAGAGCGCGCCGATGAGCGGTGATCTGTTATTTCGTGCCCGTGGGGTAGTTTCTTTTCAAGATCCAGCGTCCATAGCGTTACTGCAAAGCGCCATTGAGCAACTTAGCGACGATCTTTCGGTATCCATCATTCATTCGTAATCTTTTTTTATAACAACTATGTCACGTATTTTTGCAAATAAGCCACCTGCGATTCTTTTGCTCGGAGCCCCTGGAGCCGGCAAAGGGACGATGGGAAAAATTCTAGGCTCGATTCCGCGTTTTTTCCATTGTGAGTGTGGGAACGTATTTCGCTCCTTGGACACTCGCACCGCGCTGGGGCAGAAATTTGTCGAGTATTCTAGCCGAGGCGAGCTGGTTCCGGATGAGTTGACTGTAGAGTTATGGAAAACGCAGGTGGCGAACTGGAGTGACATGCACGTTTACAAAACGGATTTGGATTATTTGGTGCTGGATGGCATTCCTCGCAACGTCAACCAAGCGATGATGCTTGAGCAATATTTGACGATCGAGCAGATATTTCATCTTTCCTGTCCTGACCGTAATGAGTTGGCGCGACGCTTGCGAAAACGCGCTCTTAAGGACAATCGAATCGACGATGCGAGTGAAGTTGTCATTCAAAAGCGCATCGAAACGTATGAAATGGAAACGAAGCCGATTTTGGATTATTTTCCCGATGCGCTGATTTGTGAAATCGATGCGACCAAGCCGCCGGTGCAGGTGTTAAATCGGGTGACGTCGGTGATTTTGCAACTGCCGAGTTACTTGGAGCGCGAGTCGATTGTTGCGTGATACGGCGAAGATGAAACTACTCGTTGCGGCTACGGGGGATATCGCTCTTCCACTATGGGACTGGCTGATGGGGCAGGAGCATCCTGTGATCGGGTTGTTGACACAGCCAGATAAGCCGCAGGGACGTAAGATGATCGTTACCCCTCCAGCCATCAAAGAGCGAGCCATCGCGGCGGGTATTCCGGTGATGCAGCCAGAAAGCCTGCGAAAAAGAGCTGTGATTGATGGATTGGTGGCACTCGAAGCGGATCTGATCATCGTGATGGCGTATGGACAAATGTTGCCCACGCGTTTCATTGAATCAGGTCGGTTGGGATGCGTGAATTTGCATGCGTCCTTGTTGCCGAAATATCGTGGCGCGGCATGCATTCCCGCTGCGATTTGGAATGGCGATACGGAAACGGGAGTGACCCTGATGCATGTGGTAAAAGAAATGGATGCTGGCGATATCATCAATCGACTGAAGATCCCCATTGCTACGGATGATACCGGCGGCAGTCTGCATGATAAATTAGCCATGTTAGCTCCGTCGGTGTTGGAGCAAGCCATGACGAGCCTGCTTTTTGGGGGGGCAAAAAGAGAGCCGCAAGAGCTTGCCTGCGTAAGTCATGTGGGAAAAATCACCCGAGATCATGGACGGATCGACTGGACGCGCTCGGCCCTTGAAATCGAACGCCTGATTCGCGCCATGGATCCATGGCCAGGAACCTACAGTCAAACCTGTTTCGGCCAACGGCTGAAGATTTTCCCGTTTTGTCGCGTTCTCGACGGTGATCAACCCCCTGGCGCACTTGCCATCATGGACGGCGCACTCTGCGTGGGAACGGGGCAGGGAGTTCTTCGCCTTGCGGAAATCCAGCCTGAGGGAGGCAAGCGCATGTGTGCGATGGCCTATGCGCGAGGAATGCGCGATGGCACATCGCTGGTTATTTGAGTGAAAGATTACTCGTATTTCTCTGCGCGTAAAACCTGAATGTCGCTGAGATATACCACCAATGACCAGTTTTTAAAATATTTTGCACTAAGCTGTTCCAAAATGCGCCCGGCACAAGCCTCGTTGACGATGGTATCGATTTGGAAATTGCGACCCTCAAACTCCGAGGCGCGCATGCCGCGTGACCCTTCACCATTGACTTCGGTGAGCGTCCATCCTTTAGCTCCCTGCGCTTTGATGAGATCAATGATCTCGTTTTTAAGCACTCGTTCGAGGACGATGCTGATTTTTTTCATCGGAGAAGTCAGAGCCATGAGTCAAAAAGTGTCGAGAGTTTGGCGTAGAGTGGAATACCGAAGGCAATATTGAAAGGAAAGGTTATACCGAGCGCAAGAGTAAGGTAGTATGCGGGATTTGCCTCAGGAAGCGCGATGCGAACCGCAGCTGGGGCAGCGATATACGATGCACTGGCAGACATCGCACCCAAGATCATAGCACCACCGGGGGACAATCCACAGACTAGGCCAATGGCAATCCCGATAGTACCAAGCAAAGGTGGTAGCGCCACGCCTAAGATGATCAATCGAACCCCGGCGCGTGCGGCATCGCGCAGTCGTTTGCAGGCGACGATACCCAGCTCGATCATAAATAAACACAAAGCACCTTTGAAGCAGTCGACAAACAGGGGATCGAGTTCGGCGATTTTTTGTTTGCCGCACAAGGCTCCAATGGCCATGCCGCCTGCAAGTAGTACGATGCTTTTTCCCGTGACCACTTCATGAAGAGCTCTAGACCAACTATTTTGATTGGAGGAGCGGGCGAAAAGTAGCGCGACGACGATGCCTGGAATTTCGAGTAGCGCAACAAGTGCCGACAGATACGGCTCGGGTTCCCAGCCGAGACGTTTTGCGGCCTCATACGAAGCAAGAAATGTTACCACCGAAACAGACCCATAGTGGGCCGCCACCGCGGCACTATCTTGTTTGCCGAGTTTCCCTGCATAACGAACAGCGTAAAAGGCAATTACTGGCGTGAGCAGCCCGATCAATAACGTGCCGAGCGCTGGTTTGTAAAAAGCCACCAACGTGGTTTGCGATAATGCGACGCCACCTTTCAAGCCGATGGCGAGCAGCAGATACAGCGACAATGCCGAATACACAGCCTCAGGCAATGCGAGATCACTGCGAATCGAACGCGCTAGGATTCCCAGTAAAAAGCACAGGACTACGGGGGAGATGAGTTGTTGGAGTAATGCGTCCATGCGAGTTGATCGGGCTTGCCGCGTGAGTCACCCCACTGCCATGCCTAAGGCTTGTCGGTTGTGGGATTTCCAGCAAAGGTCGCCTCATCCTTAGAGGGGCTGGTATGAGCCGATGGATGAGCTTTGCTGGGAGCTATTTCGTTAAAAAATGAAATGCCGAGCCATGCAAGGAGAACGAAACTACTAAAAATGACAAAAATTTTCGAATTCATGCTGGTGTCGTTTGCAGGTTTCAGGTGTCGATAGCCATCTGGTAAATCTTAAATGGCTGGACTGTCAAGAAAAACAAACAAAGATCTTGCCATCGTGAAGGTTCATGTTCTTGCGGAATCAGATGGCTGATCGAGGCCTAACAAGGCCGATAGAGCTTGTGCAGCAGCAATCAGTCCAAATGCCCCAGTGACCATCGAGCTCGTGCCGTAACCAGTGGCGCAGTTCAGGCGGAGACTTTGCTCTTCACCTGCCGTCGATGAGCCGGCACATCGCGGATCATGTGGTGTTTCGGTAGAATAAATCGCAGTGATGCCGAATTTTTTGGCCGGCTTTTTGTCGCCATCTGACTTGGGAAACCCATGCTCGGAGCGCAATTTCTTTCTCGTTTGTAATAGTAAAGCATCGTTGCACGAACGAGCAAGGTCGGAAACAGTGATGCAACTAGGATCCCTTCTCCCTCCCGCAGCCCCGCAGGTAATGACGGGAATCCCACGCTGGCGACAAGCCGCAAGTAGCAGACATTTTTGAGGCACGGCATCGATGGCATCGACGACGACGTGAGGATTCTTGTCGAGCAATTCTGCGGCATTCGACGCAGCAAAAAACGTTTGCCACTCGTCCACGCGCATGGAAGGAGAAATCGCAAGACAGCGCTCACGCATCGCGGATGTTTTGAGCTTGCCGATGTGACCGTCCATCGCATGGAGCTGACGATTGACGTTGCTGAGGCAGATTTCGTCCAAGTCCACCATGCTGAGGTGTCCTAGGCCAGATCTTGCTAATGCTTCCACCGTCCAGGAACCTACACCCCCTACGCCGACGACCATCACGTGTGCGGTCGCAAAACGCTCCGCAGCGGCGGGGCCGTAAAGCCGAGCAATGCCAGAGAAACGTGCTTCGTCTATCATCGCTCCATCAAAAATCAATCTTCGCTGCACCAAGCGCCGCATGGATCTTGAAGTCGATCAATTTCCCGGCACTTTGCTGAAGAAGCAACCAGTTGCGCAGGTCTTCCAGCCGCACATGGTGGACTTTGATCGATTCTCCCGCCACGCCACCGCCGTCAGAAACGCGCTCCAACTCGGATGCAAAAAACAAATGCGTGGTCTCCGATGTCATTCCCGCCGAAGTAGGAGAGGAAATCAATAGCCTGATCTGCTTGGCTTGATAGCCTGTTTCTTCCACTAACTCGCGCGACGCGGTATCGGCAAGTGATTCATCGACGAATTCTTCTTCATCCCCCACCAGCCCAGCGGGAATCTCGATGACGTATGCATTCATCGGCCAGCGATACTGTTCAACAAGGATGATCTCCGATTCCTTGGTGATCGCGAGGATGCCGACGGCCGCATCACATTGGGGACGTTTCGCAAATTCCCAATTGTCGCGTCGGCACAATTGCAGCCATTGCGAGCGGAACAACACTTCGTAATCTTCCATGCACGCAGTCAATCATGGCGCCTCGGCCTTGGCAACTAGCGATTCCTCTACAGCAGAAATCTCTCTGCGACTCTCGCGCAAATCTTGCTTCGCCGCCGCTTCGGTTCGAATGTGTTTCCCGCGAAAATTGCACACCGCCACTAGCGTGAAACCCATGGCGAGACATTGGTCGATCAGTTTTTCCGCTGGCAGGCACACACGCCCGGATTTGCTAACCAGCGAAAACTTCACCCCGGCCACCCCGTGATAGGCGCGATACACCACCTCCGTGCAAGCCAGCCGATCTGCTGTGCGGAAATCAAACAAAAAGTCATACCGCTTCCCTTCATGGCTCAACGCCCGTTGCAAGGCGTACGACATTTCATGCTCCTGAAACGGTGGACGCAGAATCAAACAAGAATCCACATGCAAGGTATCCGCCGCATCGCGAAGCAGCACCCCATCCTTTTTCGCCTCCAAAAAAATCCAGCAATCCTCTTGTTGCTTGGCTTTATCTAACGGATACAACGGCTGCTCAGGTGATCCTAAATACAATGCTGCATGCGGCCAATATCCCGGCAGGAAAAGATTGGACATCGCATCATCATGCCGTGTGATGAAGACATCGCCCGGTCGCGCTAGTGCCAGTAGTTCACCGCGTTGACTAGCGCAAATCCGCTTCGGCTCTCCTTGTTGTTTGATTCCTGGTTGCCGAAGTTCTGCGATGGTAGATCCCGATAGCCGAAACAAGTGAAACATCGTTTTGCGATACGCCGAACGATGGCTGCGCAAGAAGGAATACCATCGATAAAACACCCTCCGAATCCAGATATCGCGATGACGCATGTCCATCCACTTTTCTTCATCCATCAATACCTCGATCAAAGGCGCATAGATCTCCTGCTCCGCAAGAGCGAAAATCTCCTGCCGGTGGGCACGAAAAAATTCCACCGCATTGCGAAACATCATCATCTCCAATGGTGCGGTTACGGACTCATGAACTTGCGTAAAGGTCTTTGGCGGCAAGCCGTAGCGCATTTCAGGTTCATCCAGTTTCTTCCAGATCACCGGACGCTTTTTCGCTAGACTGATGACGTAGGAGGAACCTCGCACCAATACCGCCGCTGCGGTAAATGCCACGGCAAAGCAGGGCAATTGCCGACACCAGGATTCTTCTCCCTTTCCTGCCATCAAACGTGTCGAGGCTAGCACATCCAACAAGGCCCGGCGCGCCGCTAAGTATCGGCAATAACTCTCGCGCACCAGTTCGTCTTCATCTGGCGTAAACCAGCCACGCGCTTGCGCGGATTCCGCGGCCTGCATCTCCTTCGCCAAAGCGGTTCTCTTAGGCATCACCTCAGTCGCTGCCAACACGCTTTGCAGTCCTTGCAGCAAGTCCATTTCATTGTTGCCCATGCACTCGAACCTACCTCGCCTTTCTCGCTCTCATCAAGAGCAAAAATACGTGGCTCGGAACAAATTTGATGCCATCGATGTTCCTTTTTCTGATTCGATAAAATTTGTTAGAGCGAATGCAAAACGAGAAGTTCGTAGGCAATCGTTAGAAAATCGCCAAAAGAATCGAGAAATTGTCAAGGGCGACGTTTGGCTTACGGAAAAATAAAAATGTGTCAAAAATCGATTTTTCCGTTGCGCCATCATAAGGTTTTCTGAATCATAGCCGCCGCCATGAATAAAGCCGAACTAATTGAAGCCGTTCAAAAACTGATGGGAAAAGAAGCGACCAAGCGCGCTGCTGAAGAAGCTGTGTCTAACGTCCTCGAGTCAATCGCTACAGGAATCAAGAAATCCAAGAAAGTCCAATTGATTGGTTTTGGAACATTTACTGTCAAAAAGCGTCCAGCACGCCAAGGCCGTAATCCAAAAACGGGTGAGCCAATGAAAATTGGTGCATCCAAGTCCATTGGCTTCAAGGTTTCCAGCACGCTTAAAGCAACGCTGTAATCCTTCCCATTGTATCATAACCACCTTTCTCAGCCTCAGGAATCCTGGGGCTGAGTTTTTTTTGACAAAATCGAACACTCTTTACCGTATCGCTGTCATGCTGCGTCAATCCATTACCGCCATTTCCCTCGTTTGCCTTAGTTCCTTTGCTCATGCCGAGGTGAAGCCATTGAAAGTTCTTCTCGTGATCGGTGGCTGTTGCCATGAATACGATAAGCAACAACTGATTCTCAAAGAAGGAATCGAAGCCCGCGTAAACTGTGAAGTCGTGGTGGACTACAATAAAACCAGCAACACCAAGCCGGTTTTCGCGATTTTTGCCGATCCGAATTGGGCCAAAGCATACGATGTTATCATCCACGACGAGTGCGCTGCCGATATCAAAGACACCACCACCATTGACAACATCGTCAACGCTCACGCGAATGGCGTGCCTGCTGTCAATCTCCATTGCGCCATGCATTCCTACCGCAGTGGCAACTTTAAAGCTCCTATGGCACCAGATGCCCCCGAGGCAAAATGGTTCAACCTCCTCGGTTTGCAATCCTCCAGTCACGGCCCCCTCAAGCCCATCGAGGTGACTTTTACCGATACCCAGCACCCCATCACCAAGGGTCTCGCGAACTGGACGACCATGAAAGAAGAGCTCTACAATAACGTCCAAGGCACCAAAGGCAACTTCACCACATGGCCCACCGCCAAAGTCCTCGCAAGCGGCAAGCAAGACGCGGGCGATAAAGACGGTGTCAACAACGCCGTTGTCGCTTGGACCAATGAGTATGGCAAAAATAAGACGCGCATTTTTAGCACCACTCTCGGCCACCATAGCGAAACCGTAGCCGATGCACGCTTTCTCGACCTCGTGACACGTGGTCTGCTTTGGTCTGTCAATAAGCTCGACGAAAATGGCAAGCCGCTCCCTGGCTATGAGTCCACAAGGGCGAAGTAATCGTAGCGATTTTCGATGAAGTTACGCTTTCGGCAAAGAATCCTGGAGTTTCCTCGCCGCGCGGTCGTGATGGGCATCGTCAACGTCAATGATGATTCGTTCTGCGCCGATGGCAGTCTGGAGCAGCACGAATGCACGCAGCAAATTCGTAACGCCATTGCCAGTGGTGCTGATGTGATCGACATCGGCGCGGAAAGTGCCCGCACCAACCGCGCCGCCATCTCTGTAGCAGAAGAAATACGCCGCTTCTCTTTGGTTTTACCCCGATGGCGCGAAATCATCGCCGCGGCCCAGCCCATCGATGCCGATCAAGTTTGGCCGCCCATCCTCAGTGCCAACACCTGGCGTTCCGAAGTCGTGCAAGCCGTGCTCGAAATGGGCGCCGAGTGGATCAATGATATGAGCGGCCTCACCAGCCCCAAAAATGCCGAACATTGTGCCGAGTATGCCGCGGCCTTACTCATCATGCACAGCGTCGGCGAGCCAAAGGTCCCGCATTTCCATCAAGCATGGCCGGACATCATGGCCGAGCTAGAGACATTTTTTGCGGCACGCATCGCCACTGCCGCTGCCGCAGGGCTTTCACCCGAGTACCTCCTGCTGGATCCTGGCATCGATTTCGCCAAGCAAATGGCGGACAATCTCACCATCTACGCGCAGTTGGATCGCTTGCGACACTTCGAACGACCCCTTCTCGTCCCCGTATCGCGCAAAACCGTCATACGCGATGCGCTAGGCATCGAAGATCCCCTAGAACGCGATGCCGCCACCATCGCCAGCATGACCTGGTGCCTGCATCACGGCGGTCACATTTTCCGCGTTCACAATGTCCCCGCAGCCTACCAAGTCGCCAAGCTTTTTGCCAGCTCACCCACCCCATCCCTCACCACAAACGCCTAACGCCATAATCATCAAAAGCGACATCTGAGCTGATGACCGCGAAGCCACCATGGAGAGCTTGCGCGATGATCATCCGGTCAAACGGATCTTTGTGGTGAAACGGCAAATCTTGAATCAAGCGACAATCTTTCGGTGCAATCTCTAGCCGAATGATTCCTTTTTGCTCCAAGCGTAAAGGAATTTTGCTTTCCCAATCGTCGGGCAAGCGAAACTCGCGGTAGCCACCGCCACTCATTTTTAGGCCGATTTCCCACAGACTCACGATCGAGTAGTAGAGTTCGAAATTTGTATCGCAAAGGATTTCCGTAGCCTTCTCTGAGAGCTTTGCAGGTGAAAACCCCATCCACAAAATCGCCATGGTATCCAAGAGATAGCGTTCCATTTCACTCTATGCTTTTTGCCCGTAAGGTTTTGTGGCATTCACCGAATCCTCGAAGTCCTGAGCGATTCGTTCATCTAGCTCACGATCAAAGAATCCATCCAGATTAGGCGGCGGCTGGCCTGGCTCTAACATAGATGCCAAGCTTCGCTTCGGCTTCTCCGCCTTATCGATCACCAACCTCACCACCGGCTTATCCCGCCGTGCGATGATCACTTCTTCGCCGCGCTCTACTGCCGCGATCAATCGGGAAAGATTCGCCTTTGCTTGGTGGATGGTCACTTGCATGCCACACACGTAGTCAACTTGACCACATTTGTCAAACTCCCTATTCTCACTGGCAACCACCTCCACTCATGCCGATCTTCGAACGCCCACCTCTCGATACCCTCGCCCCTGCCAACAGCTAAAATATCTCCGGGATTTGTGCTGGAATGGGAAATAGCACACGCCATCCATCTTATCTTCGATCGATCAAGCCTAAACTTGCCTTCCGCCGCATTTCTATGTAGATTGTTGTCATGCCCGAGAAATCACAAGCCACGAAGTCGTTTGACAATAATCCCCTAGCGCAGGCCATTCTGCGGGAGGGATTGTCGATCCAAGACCGCTTTTCCGCAGCTCCCGTTTATGCCAAAACTGGTAAAGGATCTTTGAAAAGCGCGGGCGTGGAAGAGATTGCCAAGATTAAGAAAGAAGCCAAATCTAGGAAGCCATGAATCTCCGCGCATGGTTGGCAGATGTGCCATGGGAGATGGTGGTTTGGCAGAACGAGCAACTCTGTAAAGCTAAACATGCCCATCATGGTCCCACTTCGGAGGGGCACGAGAAGTGTAAAGCCATTTGGGAAATCTCTAGGATGCTACCCATGAGCTTAGATGAGATGGTGGAGCTGTGCCGTAGGTGCCATCGGCTTGCTCCTTTTACCAACTACAACGGCAACACATTCGCTGCCATTGCTCGTTCTATGATCGAGGTGCTTGAACTGCCAAGCAACACTGCCTTTCTCGCCCGCAGCCTCGCGGGTCACATCGTCGCCAGAGTCGCCAGCGAAGAAGAGGTGCATGCCCTTCCGCAAGTTCTGTGAGAGCCTGATGTGACTTCGGTCAGCAGAGATGCGCTGGATTTCGCGAAGGACGAGTGGGCCAATGGCGGGGTTATATTTCGGATTTCGGCTTGAATTGATGAACTGGCGCTGATGCTAACGTGGTTCACATTTCGCATCATGCAGGAATGCCGAGACCTGGGCCAGTGAGGTCTTTGGTGTAGTATTTGCCATCGTGACTGGCGAAAATTCCAGGAAATTTCTTTTCCCAGCCTTCGTTGGCTATGGGGACATATTGGCGGGCGTTGGATTCGATGGTGGAGACTCCGGGAACATGCGCGGCGATGCCGCAGGAGTGAACCAATGACGCACCGGGGCAGGTGAGATCTTGCACGCAGGAAAACATGTCGAATTTTTTCCCTGCAACGGCCATGAGGATGGCGTGGGATTGGCCTTTGCAGGCTTTGAGGCAGAGTCCAGTATAGCCCATGGAGCGCGCAGCGAGCAAGGTTTCCATGTCGGTGAGCGATTCATCGATGACCACGGGACGGATCTTGGCGGCGGCGTGCATGGGTTGTGCGGGCGGCGCGAGGATGTTGCGTTGCGTGGGCTGCTCAAGGTAGAGAATGTCTTGCAGTGCTTGGGGAGAGCGCTCGCCTACCTTTTTGAGGAACTCCATGACGTAGGCGGCATCGGGGCACTTTTCATTGAAATCACAGCAGTATTTCCATTCAACATCGGGGCGTGTGGCACGCGCTACGCGATCGATTGCAACGGTGCGCGCTACGTCCCATTCGAGGTTTTCTCCTTGGAGCTTGATTTTGATGCGCTGGAGTTTGTCGTAGCGGATCCACTCGGCGAGAGTCTCGGGCAAGCCATCGTTGATTTTTTCCTTTTGTTCTTCTGGAGTGACGACGTCTAAGCCACCTACGGAATGAAAGAGCCAAATCCAGTCGTGTGGTTGTTTGGCAAGGAAGGCGGCGGGGTAGAGCCCGGAAAATTCTTTGCCTAGGTAGCGCGAGAGGTCGTAACCCATGCATTCGGCATCGTAGGTAGCGTAGCAACTGACGCCGAGGGACTTGCCCATGGCATCATGCAATGCCGCGTCAAAGGCACTGGCGACGACGAGGGTGCAGAGTTTCGGGATCGGGGTGGGGAGCTTTTTTTCGCTGCTGATGCGGCGTGCGGCCTCCAGATAAGCCGCTTCGAGTTGGTGATGGATTTCGATGGGGTGAGCGCGTTCGGAGAAATGAGCCGTGATGTGGCGAATCTCAGCGGCCAGCAATCGCATGGCGTTGAGGGTTTCATCATAGGACATGTCTTTGGACGGGTAGGACCAAATGTTTCCCATCGGCATGGCTGCGGCGCCGGAGACGACAGTTCCGTCTGCGGCGGTGACTTGCACATCCACGTGAAGCATGGTCACACGATCTACCGCGGTGCCGCCGAATTTGTAAGGAGCGCGATACTTGTGCTCGATGAAATTCGTTTTTACATCGCGCACGGTGATGCCTTTGTGCGATGGCTTGATGGTAGCCGCAGGGGCAATGCCGCTACTGAGAATACTACCCATCGCTGCGGAACCGTAGAGAAAATCGCGTCGTTTCATGGCCTTGAGCGTAGGAGGGGAGGTGATGAGATCAAAGCAAAATATCTTCGAGCACTTGCGCAGATTTCGCGAAGCGTTTAGCCTTGCACGATTCTTTGCCGCATTTCGCCAATGCCTTCAATCCCTTGCTCCACGCAATCTCCTGGTTGCAAATAGCGAGGTGGTGACATGCCCATCGCTACTCCAGATGGAGTGCCAGTCGCGACCACATCGCCAGGTAACAGGGTCATAAATCGACTGATGTAACTGACGATATGAGCTACGGAAAACATCATGTCTCCTGTGTAACCGTTTTGGCGAAACTCTCCATTCACCTTGCACCACAAACGCAAAGCTTGCGAATCGGGGATTTGATCAGCGGGGATCAGACATGGCCCCATTGGCCCGAAACGGTCGTAGCTTTTTCCTTTCATCCACTGTCCGCCCATGTCCTTTTGGAAGGCTCGTTCGGAGTAGTCACAAAACACCGAATAGCCTGCCACATACTGTAGTGCCTCCGCATCAGAAATATGTCGCGCCGTTTGCCCGATGACGACGGCGAGTTCCACTTCGTAGTCGAGTTTCTCCGATCCAGAAGGCCGTTCCACCTCGTCAAAGGGCCCGCTCCAGCACGTCGTTGCCTTCATGAATAATACCGGTTCCGTGGGAATGCCCTCGCCTAGTTCTTTCGCGTGATCCAAATAATTTTTCCCAACGCAAACGATTTTCGATGGTCGTGCCACTGGCGCAGCGATGCGTGCTGTCGGCAAAATCTCCCGCGCGCCTTCACATCCATCTGCCACCCATTGCGCCAAAGATTCCATTCCTCCGGCACCGAAAAATCCCTCATCGTAGTCGGCAAATTCTTCGCTCGCGTCCAAACGTCTGCCATCGGCCAAAATCACTCCTGGCATTTCACGACCTTCTTCCCCATATCGGATCAATTTCATGCCTCTCGTTAAACCACATCGCACGGGTTCTAGCAAGCATAATGAATCAACCCTCCGCTTCTCATCGCAACTGCCGTAACCCTTGCGCGATGGCCCCGCTCTTCAAAAAATCGACCGGGCTCTGCGTCTGGCTCTCATCGTCATGGTTGACTAACGCAAAGCCTCGACACGGAATCCCTGCCGCAATCAGCCGACGCAAAAAAATCTCGCGACTTTCACTCCAGCCATGAAAGACACATAAGCATCCTGTCAGCACTTTGCCATGCTGTAGGATCATGCGCGATAGACCATCGAAGCCCTCTTCGTAGCCCATTTTCACGGAGGCTAGCGCTTCTAACAAAATCCCCGCTGGCGCTACGCCGCGCCCCGCACTCACCACGGAGTCTCTGTCCCCAAGAAACATCAAATCCAACATGCAATCCTCCGTATCCGCCGCACTCGCAAATGATGCCGCTACCGATACCACATCCTCGAACGATTCTTCACTGCCCGCCACGCCAAAGGTATCCAACACCAACGCATAGCGAGGAAAGATCATATCCTCCACCTCCTTGACGATCGGACGCCCCGTCTTCGCCCACGACGGCCAGTGCATCATTCGCGGAGAGTCGCCATTGCGATACTCCCGCAACGACGCAAATTCCCCGCCCTGCCCCGATTGCCGCGATGCCGCATCTTCGCCCACTTGGTAGCGCGACATGCCTAACATCCGCAGCGGCGGCACCGCGAAGCGCTTAGGAAAAACACAGATCCGGTTTTTCGAACAACTCATCCTTTTCGCTCGTTGAAACAAGCCCATCGGATCTGGTAGTAGCAAACGCACATCATCCATCTCCAGCACCCCGCGCCTCGTCGGTGTGATTGTGCCGATGATTTTTCGCTTCTCCTTCTTGCCTAAGGAAAAAATCGCGCTCTCTTCCGATTCAAACAAGGTCCCGCGCTCCACCAACCACAGCCAGCGATAAAAGGCAAAGGTCCGATCAAAAATATTCCGCTGCCCCTCACCTGGCTCACGCGCATGCAGAAAGCTCTTGAAATCAGGACGAGGATCCGCACAAACCTCACGCACTTTTGCTGCCGACATCGCCCCACCACAGTTTTCTACGATGATGCCATACTGAAATGCCACGCCCGCCGTTGCGTTCCCTGCCACCTCGCGTTCCACCATGATTCGCCCACGGCGACTATACGCCCACACTGCGGAAACACCCACCACTCCCATCAGCACTCCGCTCAGTTGATACAGTGGCCGCATCGGACTGCCCATCATCATCACCATTCCCGCCACCAGTGCGATCACCATGCCCCAGCCCAGCGGCAAGACTCTGCGCGAGAAAAAAAATCGCACCGTCCCTAGCGTCCGATACACCGCATACAACATCCGCTTCATCCCGCCCCCATCCCTAGCGAAGATCCCCCATCTTAGCAACACCGCAGTACATCTTCTGCATCGTAGTGCACGATTCGAAAAACAATAAAAAAACCCGATGCTTGCGGGACACAGTGACGAGTGATAGCATCGCGCCCGTGCTGCCTTGGTTTCAACCTGGACTCTTTCCTCTTTACCTCGCCCCTATGGCGGGAGTGACGGACTATGTCTTTCGGCAGCTCTGCAAAGAACTTGGTGCTGATGTCACTGTGACCGAGTTTGTCTCTGCGGAAGGCATCATGCAGCGCGATGAATACACCAGAAAATACACAGAATTTTCCGAGCAACAACGCCCCGTGGGAATCCAACTCTTCGGTGCCGACGGCGAGCGCATGGGCGAAGCTGCTCGTAAGATCATCGATTGGAAACAACCCGACTTCATCGATATCAACTTCGGCTGCCCCGTCAATAAGGTCGTCTCGAAAAATGGCGGCTCTTCTCTCCTGAAAGATTGCCCCGTTCTCGCATCCGTCGCTGCTGGGGTTGTTCGTGCCGTCAATGGCCAAGTGCCAGTCACTGCCAAAATTCGCATCGGCTGGGATGCCGATAGCATCAATGCCCCTCAGGTCTGCCACATCCTCGAAGACAGCGGCATTCAAGCCATCGCCATTCACGGCAGAACCCGTGCCCAAAGCTACAGTGGTCTCGCAGACTGGTCGGTCATCGATCAATGTGCCCGCCAATCCAAGGTTCCGGTCATCGGCAACGGCGACATTCATACAGGCGTCGATGTTGCCATGCGCAAACAGACCACCGCTGTCTCGGGTGTAATGATTGGCCGTGCCGCCATGCACAATCCCTGGATTTTCCGCGAAGCGAAACACTTTTTGGCTACCGGAGAAATGCCGACACCCACCCCTTTCGAAGAACGATGGGCACTCATACTTCGCCACTGCGCACTCGCGGTTACCAGTTCGCGCTACGGCTGCGAACGCCACGCCATTCTTGCCATGCGCGGCAGGCTGATGGCTTACTGCAGAGGTTTCCCTGGAGCCAAGGAATTGCGCCAAAAACTTACCAAAGTCGAGTCACTCGAGCACGTGCAAACGATAGCTTACGAATCTTCCACCTATGCCCAGGAGTTGGAACTCGCTCCTTGCTCCCCCACCCCATGAAACTCGGCTACATTCCCACGCTCAAGCAATGCGCTTCTCTCATCAGCCTCGGACTGCTGCTGAGCCAATGCGCATCACCACCCCTGATTCCCGACACGCGCGCTCCAGACATAAACAATCTATCATTTGCCAATGCCCGCGCATGCGCCGTCGTGGTCACGAAAAATCCCGATTTGCAACCATGGATCAGTCAAGGATTTTCTAAGAATCAAGCTCCCAAAGATGGCGAAGCTGGCACCGCTAGCCCCATCACCAGTGACGGATATTTTCTCACTGCGGATCACGTCATTCGCGCTCACAAGGACAGGCACATCCACGTCATGTACGGACGCGGTGCTCAGTTACGCATGGGTAAAGCTCGCGTCGTCTGGCGGGATACTCTCAGCGATCTCGCTCTCATTCATGCGCCTATCGCGACTCCTCTATTTTACCAATTCGCGCCGCCACAGCGCCCCATCGCAAGCGGCACCAGCGTTTTCCACGGCGGGCTAAGCACAGGACTGAAACCTCTGTATGGGCAATTGTCTGATACCATCGATGCGCAAAACATCTTCACCTCGCCCACACGATTCCGCATGAATATCCCACTCCGCCCTGGCGACAGCGGTGGCCCCATTCTCGATCCTCAATCTCGCCTCATCGGCGTGAATTCTTCCGTGGAGTTCCTTGTGCCCATGGAAACGCCGATTTTCACCGAATCCCACGGCAGCCGACCAAATATCGCAACTCTGATGAAAACCATCCAGCGCGACCGACGTAGATGAGGCTGTACCCCGCACCATCATGTCACGCTACCCATGCGACTCTGTTCTTGCCCTACTGCTTACCCTACTGCTCGTACAATGCGCGCCATATGGCGCAGCGTGGAATACGGGACGCACGGACGCTCTGGCAGAGAATCACCTCATGCTGGTGATCGAGCAACCTGAATCTCTCGGCTACAAACGGTTGCGCTACGCCACAGAACTGCATCCCGAGCTTTCTGACTTTCTCGCGCAAATCGGCAAACCCGATTGCATCGCCGAGACCACCAACGGCGACCGTCATTACATGATCGTCTATCAAATCGATCAACGTCGCGCCTATTCCTGTCGCACAGATCCCTTCCACTCCAGCGACCCCATGCAAGTCTCTGGCCCTTACCCCATCACCCCAAACGAATACAAAACCTTGCGCGACCTAAAAGCCCGCGCCCTCATGGCCAGCGCATCGCAATGAGGATCGTTGCTCAACGTTCGATGCGAAATCCCTTGACTCCTTCTAGAGGAGGGATCACCTGCGTTAGCATTCCTTGAATGTGATGGGCTACCGCACTTTCTTCGGCCAAATCTTGCAAAAATGCTTCAAGCTCCATCGACGTTTCTGACATGCATTGCAGCTCGACGGTTCCATCGGGTAAATTTTTCACCCATCCACAAACATCATAGGAGAGTGCGACTTGCTTCGCTACATCGCGAAATCCGACACCCTGCACTCTTCCAGAAAATACAATTCGTTTTGCGATCATGATTGCTGCACTGCTATTCCAGCAAAGCTTGCAATTGTCCAATACCGATTTTTACAAAATATTTACGCAACTCTGCTGCGATAGAACGCTAGTAGTTTTGACAGATCGTGTTATATAAAAATGTGATGTCATTCATACAGTTTCATTTTTACTTATAGAATCTATCTGACGCCCCCACCGCGCGGTCTCCCCCCTCGCGCGGCGGGGACGTTATCATTCATATCATCGCCTACATGCCATGAAGGTAACATTTTCTTAACAGCATACGTTGTTGATGGGGCGAGAAATATGCCGCAGATGCCTTTTACTTGTGTGCTGGTTCGCCTAGGATTTTCGTAATTTTCATCGAACCTGCCGAGTCATCAGCCTTGTAAGTTCCCCTAACGCTTTTAAGAAATTCATCGGTTGCTTTGCGGCAGCCTCCCCATGCATAATAGTCGTCGAGAATGATGGAGCCTCCCACAGAAAGCATGGGGTAGATTCGCTGAAGGCACGTCATGACGGGGTCATACCAATCAACGTCGATATGAGCCATGGCAATTGGTTCAGAGATGACAAGTGTATCCTGAACAAGGCCTTTGATCAGTTCCAAATCCCCGAGCTTGGGGGAAAGATCGAATGAGGAAAAGTTCCTGAGCACTTTGTTGTAAAGGTCGTCTTCGTAGCCATAGTACTTGTCTCCACCTAGCCCGGCAGCTTTGCCTTCGCTGATCGATTTGTATCGTTTATGCACGTCCAGAGTATCATTTTCGGAAGGAGCTGGAATCATGTCGAAAACATCGTAAACCTTGAGACAGCGATCTGATTTTTTGAGTTTTGCTAGGAGAATCGCAGAGCCACCTAATGCGCATCCCGCTTCGATAACTCCGCCGACGATGCCTGTTTTTTCAATCGTGTGGATGGTCTCGACAAGGCTACTGAGTTTCGCGTTACTTAAGTAGGTGAGGCGTGCGTCCCTGATTTGCATGATCAATGTACGATCTTCTTCGCTTACCAGCGATAAGTCATCGCCCTTGTATTTCGATCCGAAAAAGAGCAACTTGAGTTTCCTTTTGATTTTTTTGAGCATAACGTTGAGAGAAGCGAGATAGGAGTTAGGAGATGGAGGGGATGAGCGGTGCTTCTTTTTCGAGGGTGGAGGCACGGCGTTTGTTGGTGTAATACCATGAGGCGATGAGCGCGGCGATGAGGGCGAGAAGCCAGTAGCGCCACCATGGGTCGCGCTTACTGTGGGCTTGGATGGCTTGAGCCGTGGCCTGGTCGAGAGTGCTAGCTTGATCGCATTTTCGGAAGTCGGCCTCACGGGTATCGGCAAAGGCGGTGGCACTGGTGAGGAGGATGTCGTCGTCTTGGCGCCATTGCTGGAAGCCGGGTGTGGCGGGGGCGTTGAGGGCACCGAGAGGTGTTTCGAGACGTTGCAAAACCTTGCCAGCGGCATCGGTTTCTTCGAGCACTAGGGGTGGGCTATCGGGCCGACGATGAGTGGCGATCGTCAACGGTTGGCGGGTCTCGAGATTGAGTTGGGCGGGGGCGATTTTTTCCGCTCGGATGAGTTCACAAAAGCGGAGCAAGCAGACGATTAGCGCGGGCTGGGACTCGATGTTGGAGAGGCGGGGGTCAAAGTTGAAAAGCAGTTGCTTGGTGGCGGGCATGTTGTCGATCGCAGGAACGGTGCGCAAGACGATGAGAGGACGTTTTCCTTGGTAAAGCAGTCCTTGGTCGCTCGAAAGAATGTCGAGGGCGATGGTTTGGCGAATGAGCAGAGATTGCCAGTTGATGCCGTCCATCAGCGGGTGCTTTTCGGCAATGATTCCGCCGGCGAGGTAGTCGCCACCTTGGGTGGAGTCGCGCACGAAGACGATGGCATTGCCTTCGGCGGGAGTGGGGTCAAGGGGGTCGTAGGCGCGGAGGGCAAGGTCAGTGTGTTCGAGGCTAGCGTTTTGAAGGTTCGGGATGGCGCGTGAGAGTTTTTCCGCAAGAGGCGCGAGGGCTGGATCGTGAGCGAGGTTGAGAAGCTTGGGCGATGGCTTGACGAGGGGCAGGGTGTCGTCAATGGGGAAGGCATCGGCCGAGAGAGTGAGGCGGATGCGCTGTGATGCTGCGGGAAAAGCGGACTGGATGGTGACGAAGCTTCGTGCGGGGATTTGGAGCGTCTGCGGTGTAGCGGTGATGCCGGGGGCATCGGCATACCACGTGCGAGTAGCGGGGTTCTCCGAGTAATTTTGCACGGTGGCACGCCAAATGAGAGCCCCATCGACGGTTTCAAAGGAACTGCCGGTGAAGCCGACATTGTCCATGGATTTTCCTACGGCTAGAAGTGAAGCGGCAAAGGGCAGTGTAGGGGCGGGCGTGTCTGTGGCATAGATGACGCCCCCCTGCGTGGAGACAAGGGAGCGGGCGAGGCGGAGGGCGTGAGAAGGGTCGCTGACACCGAAGTTTGGCTGCCATTGGCGGAGGGAATCGATAAGTTGGCCCAAATCTTTTCCTGCGTAAATGCGCGAGATGCCAGGGGTGGAGGGCAGGACGGTGTATTCTACCTCGCTGGCCATGCCCTTGAGAGCGGGGAGGTTTTTTTCGAGCGATTGGAGAAGATTTTCCTTAAAAGCGGCCATGGAAGCGGAGTCGTCCACGACGATAGCGATGCGTTGGGTGCTGCGGGCAACGGCGAAGCGTGGTTCGGAAATCAGCCACGTGAGGATCAAGGCAGAGAGGATTTGCATCCACAGAGGAATGGAGGAAATCAGTCGGTCAAAATTGCGCCCGGTTACGGCTTCGCGCTGGGATTTTTCCAAGAGGAAGAGCGTGGAGATAGGAAGGATCTGGGCCTTGCGTTGAAGGAAATGGATGGCGATGATGGCGGGGATGCCGATCAAGGCCCAAAGTCCGGCAGGGTTGGCAAAACTCGGCATGAAGGATTCCTATGAGGTTTCGCCAGGCTTGGCGAGAAAAACCGCCAAGCATGGCGAGGGAAAATGAACGGCGCGCCGATTAGAGATTGCGCGAATAGACGATTTTGATGGTGGCAGGCTTGGTTTTGTTCACAGTGAAATCCGGATTGCGCGCAGGTTCGATTTGGACGTGGATCTCACGCGATCGACGTCCGATCACGTTGTCTGAGCGGTCGAGCACTTCGCCAGCGATAATGATGCGGAAAGTTTTGCTTTGGAAAGTCACGAGATTGGCGACGCGGCGGAAGAGTTCCTCGCGTCCAGCATCGTCCCATTGATCGTTCGGTTGCGGAGCGGGGTAGTGAAAGCGGCTACCGAAAAACGGTTCATCGATGCCTGGCGTGTAGCTACGCAAAGGGAACGGATTGAGACGTATGAGATTCAGGTCGGAAAGACTGCGAAGTGGGCCGCGATTGCGAGTGGCGATGACAGCATCGGCAAAGCGGTCGCCAACGTTTGGTTGTTTGGGTGGAAATAAACTTCCTAGTTGCGGATCCAGAGTCAGTTCCTGACCGGCAACAAGGGTGCGGAGCACTTCGCGTGGCGCGGTGTTGATGTTGATTCTAGGGATCGAAAAATCAAATGTATTCGGAGCATGGAAGAGGTCGAGCAACTGCGCTCCACGCAATCCCTCTTTGTCAAAGGCCCCGAATTCCGGGCGTCCAATGGCGAGAGAAAAACCGCCGCCTGAGGAGGACGAGGAGGTGCTATTTGGACTTTCGACATTTGTCCACTGCGCCGGATCAAAGATGTTTCCAAGTTCGGCCATGGATTGGAGGCGAGACGTGTTGGCAATAAAAGCTGGTGCCATATTCGGCTGATTGGCAGGGAGCGATAGACTTAATGGGAGCCGGGTGTCGGAACCAGGGATGGCACCGACCGTAGATTCCCAGCCGCGGTCTGGCCAACGGAGGAGTTTCACCTCGCGATAACTCGCATTCGAGATCGTGGGTTTCAGGGCGCGTCCTCCCCAGTTGCTATTGGCATCGTAGTTGTTGGGGAAAATCCTAGCATTGATGTAGTAGGAGGCGCGAGGATCGCCGTGCTGGCCAATGCTATGATCGTGAGCGGGTGAAGCATTGCCTTTCCATTTGGCATTGCTGGCGCCAGCGCGAAGAGTTCCCGATGTGCGAGTGGCACCACCGCGCGCCCAGTCCACAAGGGTGCCGTTCCAGCGGAGGCGGTAGGAGCTACCAAAAGTATCGGACGGGTAGTCCAGAGTACTCGGAGGGAAAGCGCCAACGGGGAAAGGGTAGTCCGTGAAGCCGCATTCAAGGACGCGGAAACCGTTAGGCGGAATATTGACCTGCTGAGGGGGGTAGGTTACAGGACTGAAGGTGTGGTTTCCTGCGGGAGGAATGCGGATCGTATGGCGGTTGATGTTTTCCAGTTGAATCGATCCAGTGATGTTCTGTTGTGAAAGATTCCACAATTCAATGTACGAGGTGACGCGAATGATGACGTTACCTCCGGTGGTAGCTCGCCACTCATAGCGGTCGAAGATTTCATTGACAAACGGGTAGCTATCAACTCCACGGAAATCGGGGCCGATGGTAGCATCGCTATCGACATCGGCGTAATCGATGATGCTGGCGGCGATGGTTTTTGTGTAGTTTTCGGTGCTGGGGAAACCGCCCTTGCGAATGCCGTTCCAGTTTGGAAGGTTTTTGTCGATGAGCGCGGCGATGCCGGTGACATTGCGTTGTTCGATGAGATTGTTGAGGTTGAGACGCGGAAATCCTGCGTCCACATAACCAAATCCCTGAGGAATGAGAGGCGCGGAGATAGCGAGATTCGGTAGGCTGTAGGTGATCCACGGCTCGATTTTTGTTGCATCGATGGCAGGAAGAACGGTGCGAACGCTGGCAGAACTGCGAAGGGCGGCGCGTTTATTCACAAGAATGTCTTCGGGACCAGCACCATCACGATCTGCTGCGGGGGCAAAAATGGTGTAGAGTCCCGTTTCGCGCGGGTCGAGCGACTGGATGCGCTGAATAGAGCCAGCGTTTTTGCCATCGATACGACCAGAAAGATCCTCGACCCACCAAGCGAAGCGAGTTTTGTAGGCGCTATTTGACGGATTCAAGTCCACCCATGCGGCGGTGGGTAAATGGTCGAGGGTTTGGGCCGATCTTGCGATGGGTTCGAGGCGTAAGTTGGCAGATTTTAGAGATCGAGAAATGGCTTCGCCTGAGGGACGTGAGGCGTTTGGATTGGGGCCTAATTCATTCAGTGCGCTTTGAGATTCTTTCACACCGCTGAAAAAAGGAATCACACGCCATGAGCGACGCGTGGTGTCGTAATTCGAGCCAAAGGTGAAAAATTTCCGTCTTTGGATTGAGGGCGTAGAATCGGTCTGAAAGTCAGGATCTTCCAGGCGGAAGACCAGGCTGTCATCGCGAAGGGCGACGGGTGAAATGGTGGCGATGGCATCGGCGAGGCCGCTTTGCAGAGCGAGTTCAGCACGGGTGGCATCGGCGTACGAGCGAGCGGTTTTGCGCTCTAGGGCAAGCACCGCGAGCAGACCGACCAAGAGAATCAACATGCCAGAAATGGCAATGATGGCCATCGGCAAGGCAAAGCCATTTTTTTTCTTCGGGCGCATCATGGATTAAGAGGGATGATACGGGTGAACTGTTGTACCGCTTCTCGGGCACGCGGATCGACGGAGGTTGCTAGCGCCTGCCATTGCTCCGCTCTGAGCAGTTTTTGCGAGGAAAATTCATCGATGATGGCGATGGTGAGCTCCACAGCATCGGGGGCGATAGGATCGGATTCGAGCCAAGGGCTGAGACTCCCATTTATTTCTCGGCGGTATGGCTTGAGAGAGAATTCTAGGCAATTGAAGAGCACTGCTTCATCGAGCGAAGAGTCGGTCACGGGAAATGCTGCGGCGTTACCCGATTCGAGCAGTTGCTGAGTTGCGAGACCATCGATTTTTTTTCGAAACACCTTAAACGAAGATCGCAGGGTGTCATCCGCAGTGAATTCCTTATAATAGACAACCGTGCTCAGGTCGCCTTGGTCAGGATTTGAGAAAGATTCATCGCTGTTTCGGACTAGCGTAAGAGCGAAACGCGAGGACTGAGGAGTATCGTTTTTCCAATGGAATTTGGTTCTGGAAATGCGAGATGCGAAGTCGGACTCGATGAATTGGAGAAAGGCACGGGCATCGGCGAGAGTCGTAATTTTCCTTTGCGAGAGCCGATAGTTGGTGCTGGTCTGACCTACGATGGCAAAGAGGACAAGCACGATGATGGACGTGATCGACATAGCGACGAGCAACTCCACGAGGGTGAAGCCATTTTGCTGGAAGCGTCGCTTGTGGGTGGAGGTCATGGTGGAGTCTGGCGAGGGATCATGACGTTATAGGAGGAAATTTGCCGTTTAGCCCTAGGCGCAGCAGAGGGGTAGTGTATATCTACCGTTACGAGAGACAGTTGTTTAGGCTGCACGGGAAGGAAATTTTGCGGATCTTGCCCCGTGCCGTAAAGGGTGACGAGATAAACCGAGCGTGGGAGCTTGCTGCCGTTTTGCACATCGCTGGTGGTGCCAGCTTGGAGGAAACGTCCATCGATGTCGTAATGAAAAACCAAGGGAGCTTCTTCGCTGGCGAAGTCAGGAAACGGAGGTGCTGGGGTCAGGGCTTCATGCGGGATATTGCGCCAAGATTCTGTGAGCATGCGCTGAAGATCTGTGACAATCCATGAAGCACGTGTCTCGCCTTCAGCATCGCGACGAATTTTCGTGCTGTTGCTGGTGGTTGCGAGAATGATCGGCACGGCAAAAGCAATGATGCCCACTGCGATCACGGTCTCCATCAGCGTGAGTCCGCGGTTTTTTTTGAAGTGACGCTTGGAAGGGTGAGGAATCATGGCATTGTGGCGGGGCGAAGCCGCACCTTACCGGTAAGGCGGTTGACTTGGAGCCGATCAAAAGACGGTTGCCCGTTGGTGCGCTCGAGTAGTTCGACATTTCCGCCGCTGGTCAAGCGGGCTGGGCCTAAAAGGATTTCGATGGGTTTGTCAGCGGGGTGGACGATTTGGCCGCTTGGAGAAAAGACAACATACGTCGCGGAGGTCGGGTTGCCGGCTAGCACGGTGTTGACGCTGAGAGATTCATCCATGATGGAGGCAAAGGGGGCGTTGACCTGTTGCCGAGAAAGAAACAGCATATTTCCAGGAAGCACATCCCAGCGCTGCAAAACGCGTGACACTTGGTACTGTGGAACGGGATTGTTGACATCCTCTTCTGGTGCTTTCATTTCCGCAATGCCAATGGCCTTGCCGCCTTGATTCCCCGAGCGGTATTGCGAGACAATCACGGCAGTAGGAATGCCGGTGGCGATGGCGTGAGAGCGAGCGCGGGTGAAATTTCCTTGCACCACTTCTTTGGCAATTTGCCGGGCTTTCAAAGAAGACTTCATGAAAACCGGAGCGATTATGCCGAGCAAAATCGCCAAGATGGTGATGACGATCAGCAATTCGATCAGAGAAAAGCCGTTGCCGTAGCACACAGCAGCGCGCTTTTCGGCAAATCGACTTTTGTCTAGGCGAGTCATAAAAATCGTTTCATCGTTACAAAATCGGTGGCGACGATGTATATACTTTTTCTACCAAATTGCAACCACCAATATTCTGTGACAATCCTGTCACATTGGTTCATTAGCGAGGGCGATTGACGCGCATCGTGGCTTCGATGTCCTCGACCGTCAGAGGGCAAGAGCGAGTGAGCACCTCGCAACCTGTTTCGGTGATGACGACAGTATCTTCGACGCGGAAATAGGTATCGTTTTTCCGATCCCAAGCCATGGGATCTACGGCAAACACCATACCCGGTTCGAAAGGACGGTTATGATGCAGGCTCACATCATGGACACACATGCCGACACCGTGGGATACATGATCCCAGAAATCAAACAGGCAGGCAGCAGTCTCACGCTGTTCTTTCGAGGCAAATTCCCATGTTTCGAAAACCGGGCGCATCGTTTCGGCTGCCATTCGGTGAATGTCTTGCCGCATGGCACCTGGGCGCATCATGGGCAAGAGAGTCTGGTGATAGGCCAACACGTAATTGTAGAGAGATTTTTGTTTTTCGGAAAAAACGCCATTCACTGGCCACATACGACCGATGTCCGAAGTGTAGTAGCGATAATCTGGAGCGCAATCAGCCAAAACGATATCGCCATCGTCGAGACGACAATTGTTGGCGCCGTAGTGAGAGTCGCCTGCATTGGCGCTACCCGGCACGATGGGTGAATAGGATGGACCACGAGCACCGCCACGCAAGTAAACGTATTCCATTTCTGCATAAAGTTCGTACTCGATCACGCCAGGCTGCGTGGCTTGCATGGCGGCGACGACCGCGAGGCCGGTAAGTTCGCCAGCACGGCGCATCAGCACAAGCTCAGATTCGCTCTTGATGGCTCGCATTTCATCGAGGATCGGAGATAGATCACGTATCTCGATGTAAGGGAATTCGGCGCGAAGATTGTAAGCGATCTGCCCAACACGTCCGCGCCGTTTGTCGAGAGGGTCATTGAGGGTGGCTTGACGCCAGCGCTCAAGGCAATCCCAAGATTCACGTTCTCCTTCGCCCTCGCGACTGGGGAAATACAAAATTCGCAGCCATTGCAATCGACGGGTAAGCATAGCGAGCGGACGAACAGCTTGCAGTCCGGTGGTTTGCGTTACATGAGCGGGATTGCTCGCGCTAAAGGTGCTGTGATCATCTTCAGGGAGATAAATGACAGACTCTCCCGTGTGGCTGATCGTCAAATAGCATCCAGGTTGTTCAACGCCGCAAAGGTAATAAAAGTCATTAAACTGGCGAAATAACGTAGATCCGCGTGGTGTTTCGGCCCCTGGGATCAAGGCCACTGCTCCCTCGGGAAGGCTGCTGGCAAGGCGTTTGCGTCGTTCGGCTAACTCGGTGATGCTAAAATCTGTCTGAAAACTCATGATGTTGTACTCTATCTCTCGAACTTATCTTTTTTTGACGTGAGATACCATGGGTGGAAGCCCATGCAAGTGCAACAATGATATGAAAATGGATAAAAAAAACTGTGTTTTGGTGAGACGCATACTTGGAACTGCCGTTTGACTCGAAGTCCGAAGGATGACGTCACCATCCCCTGCCAATGATGCTGACCCAAGGTCTGAAAAGCCTTGCGCCAGCATCTTGGCGGCAGACCGCAGCGCTAGCACGATTTACCAAGTAGCTCGCAATCCGACGATCGCGTTGAATCCCGTTTCGTTTTGGCCAGAGCCATGAATCCGGTAGTCGGTGTCGGTAAGGTTCTCGAGGCCGAGGTTGACATCGAAATTTTCGGAGATGCGGTAGCCAGCATAGATCGCGGGCACAAGATAGGAAGGCGTGCCATTGGTGGGAATGCGTTGATTGTCGTTAAGCTGATCTTGCGGGTGAACTCGATCGGCAGTGACGGCGCCGGTGAGGCGGCCTTCGATCCACCAAAGATCATCGGCGGCGGTGTAGCGCAGTGCAGCAGAGCCGGTGAAGGGCAACATCCGTGGGATCCAGCGTTCCGGATCTGGCGTGCGCTCTTGCACATTGTTTTTGCCTTCCTGCCATGCGACAAATCCGCGCGCCGTCCAGTGCTCGTCTAATTCCCAAATCATTTCAGCTTCTACTCCGTAGAGCGAGCTGTCGTCGCCGTTGACTGTGAAGGTATCAGTGCCTACGGCATAAGAAGAAATCGCTCCATCCGTACTGAAGGTGTGAAACAATGCCGTCTGAACCTGTACTTTTTCAAGAATCTGACCACGCGTTCCAAGCTCCAAGGTAAGAAATTTTTCTGGTTCGATATCTGGCGATCCGGCAGTGCTCAAGCCGCTGGAAGTTGTACCACTACCCGTCAAATCCGCCAAATTTGGTGCTCTGAAACTCTGGGACGCTGAGAAGTAAGCTAACCAGTTTTCTTGCAATTCGTAACTCGCTCGCAAGCTGGAGGAAAAATCAGTCCACGAGCCCTCACCCGAAAGGTCTGCTGGTGCGGAAGGTGGGCGATATGCTCCCCAAGATGACTCAGCATAAGTGAAACGCGAGCCAGCAGATAGTTCCCAACGCTCCGCAGGAGTCCATGTGTAATTCGCAAAAACTCCTACAAGATCATAATTCGCGTCGTCGGCTACGGGTCGAGAGCTTGGGTGATTCACCAAACCGGCTCCACTATTTCTCTGTGCATCGCTATTTACATCGTCGTGATAGAAATCCAGACCATAGACCATTTCTCCTCTTCCAAGTTCTGAAACGAGTGTGATGTCGAAGCCATAAGTATCGACGTAGGCGTTTTGATATCGCAGAAACCTCGACGATGTATAAGCCGCAGTAGGGCTGTTGCGGCGGTCTTGCATCTCGCTATCGGCGGTGGTTTGGTAGGAGAGAGTGGCAGTCCATTTTTTGAGCCATGAAGATTGTTCGGCAATGTCTTGCTCCAAGCGCAAGTAGGTGAGCGAGCGTTCTTGGTCGTAGTTGTTCGCTACCCATGAGCCTGGTGCGGCGATGCTGCCATCATGGCTCCAACCAGGATTCTGTAAAGTGCGGTGCCAGCGTGAGATGTTGTTTTGATCGACGTATTGACTCGCTAAGGTCAAGGTCATGCCGGGGGAAAGCAAGGCATCAAAGCGGATGTCAAAGGAGCTTTCATCATAGCCCGTGCCGCGCATGCGCCCCACGGCGGAGTCGCGGATGTCGCCAAAGTCTCTTTGCGTGAGCCCGACGTGCAAGCCGTATTCACCGCCCACGCCGATGCTGTTTTCGAGGCGTCCGGTGTGACTGCCTTCGCCATTGCTGCGGTATTCATAAAAGGCAGAGCCGTGGGCAAACAACTGGCCTTGCTCTTGCGTCATGAATTGTGAGGATTTCGTCATCGCATTCAGCGTGCCACCAATGGCGTCCGATCCATAGATCACGGATCCTTGGCTTTTCACCAGTTCTAAAGAATCCAGCGCGAGAGCATCCACGGTGTTCCAGTACTGCACTGGGCCGCTGCGCCAGATCGAGTTATTCATGCGAACTCCATCGACGAGTAAAAGATTTTGTCTTCCCGTGAAGCCCCGGATGAAGGGAGATCCGTGACCGTGTGCGGTTTTTTGGACAAGAACACCGGGCGTAAATTGCAGTGCCTCAGGCAGGGTGCGGCGAGCTTGCTGTCGCAATAGTTCTTTGGAAATTTTTTCCACAGTGTACGGCACCTCATCTTCTTCTTCGGTGCGTGTCGCGGTAACGATCAGTGGGTTTAACAAATCCTGAGCCTGAGCCAGGAAAGGTGCCAAAGTCAAACATAGCGACATGGTGCTGGCGGTGCGGAGTAGTGAATTACAAAGGCGGTTCATAGTGGGAATGGAATAATACTGAAACAAGATCGGGATTGGCGTATGTTTTGTCCAATCAAGCAATGAATCGACGTTGGCCGCGATCTGGTTCAGTAGGAAAAAATATTTTTTTATCGCAGCGCCAATGAAGCCATGGCGGTGCTGTAGAGTCTGCCGCCCACGGCAGACCAGCGGTCGATAGGAGCCCAACTTCCGGAATCCTCGCCCTGATGGATTTGCTTTTCGAGCAAGATTTTTCTGATCGAAGTCAGTTGATCTAGCGCAGCGGACTCGCCGCTCTCGCGGAGTTGCATGGTGGCTACATAGATGCTAAAAAAATCTCGGGTTTTCCCCACAGTGAGCTCGTCGTGCTCAGAGGTACTGTCGGCATGGGAGGTCAGCCATTTCGAGCTCTGGGCAATGTGCGGCAAAACGTCGCCTAGACCTAAATCAGATGCGAATTTGATGGCCTCTCGTTGCCACAGAGTTGCGATGACATTCGGCTGCGCGGCATCCGCCATCGTCCACGAACCATAAGGTTGCTGTTGGCTTACGATCACCTCTAAGGATCTCTGCAAGACCCGTTTCAGTTCGGCATCGGGTTGCTGTTGATAGCAAAATAACAATGCTAAGGTGGCGATGCCTTGGGTGTAGGAGGAGCCGTGAAAGGCGGGGCCGATGCGGCCATTTTCATCGCAATGGCGGAGCAAATACGCTTTGGCGTTATCGGCAACTTCTTGCTGGCGCGGTGTTCTTTCGCCCTCGGCAGAGCGAAGTGCTAACAAAGGTAGGGCCGTCAATGCAACTTGAAAGCGCGGGTTGCCGCCCCAGCGTGCGGGATCCCAGGAGCCATCCTGTTCTTGGTTGCGGCAAAACCATTCGAGCGCATCCTGCACACCGAGGTTCGCTGTTTCACTGGGAATGGGCGCGATTTGTGTGGCGATGGCAGGTGCCTGATCTGGGATCATAGTGGAAATGCCCCATACGGAAAGCCCGATGAGCACGATAGCTGCAACTGAGCGATGAAACCAGCGGGCGCGGGAATCTCGGACTTGTTGGTGCCTGATTGCGCACATCACACGCTGGGTGAGATCGGTGCTGCCTGTCACTTCAGGCACACTTGCCAAACGTTCCCTGAGCCAATTCAGCTCATGAGGCGAGGGATCATCCATCGGTTTTGGGTCGTGGGAGAATTTCTTATTCATGGAAAATATCACGGAGCGCGTTGATGGCGAGATTGATGCGGGATTTCACAGTGCCCAGGGGAATTTTTAAGACATCGGCGATTTCTTGATAGAGCAACCCTTGGTAAAAATGCAGCACCACCACATCGCGTAGTTTGGGGGAGAGCTTGTCCAGCGCGGCCTGCACATCCATGCCAGGATGAGGTTCTTGCGTCGCGGTTTCCGTGGACTCCGCGGCCACACGCAGGAATGCGGCGAGCTTTTCACGGCGCAGCTTCTTGCGGCCAAGATCAGCCCACACACGATACGCCAGAACATGGAGAAAGGTAGTGAATTTTGCCGTGGCTTGGTAACGGTCGCGGTATTGATACAACTGGATAAACGTATTTTGAACAAGATCTTCACATTCTGATTGAGCGCCCATGCGGGCGAAAAAGTTCAGTAATTTATTTTGATGACGGATCACCAATTCTTCAAAAGCACTTTGATCACCCGTCGCCACCCGCGCCATGCAGCGAGCGTCGATGCATTCTCGAATCTGTGATTGCTGAGCATCCTCCATGGAATCGGCCATGGCCAATACCTCATCGAGAGACGCAGCGATAGGGATGGGCGAATTCATGCGTTCGTTAATGTCACATCCTCTTCATTGCTGATGTTTTCCTCACCAAGCAGCGCAAAAGTCGCAACCAGAGGGTTGACGAAATCTTGTGCCAACCGAAGCATCGGCATGGGGGACAATGGGAAAAAAATCGCCGTCTTCATCAATTTTTACAAGGTAACGTAGTCTCAATCAGTGATCTTAGAGGAATTTGCGAAAATGTTGCAATATTTCTGCGAATATCTCTGTGGCACTGCCGATCACTCCGTCAGCACCAGCGACGATCGGGCGTTCTTGGGGCAGAACGTCTCTTCTGCCGTGCGATCCTTTCACTAGGCTTGCATCTAACGGAATTACCTCCATCAATGCCCGCATAGCGATTTTTTTCTTCAACAAAAACCACGCCACTTTCAGCCGGGGGCAGGTGATTTCAGGATCGATAAATAATTCCGCCGGATCGTAGCCGGGCTTGCGATGAATATCCACGCATCGCGCATAATCCGGTGCTCGCTGATCATCCTCCCAAAAGTAATAGGTAAACCAATGCCCCTGCGCCGCCGTCACGATTAGGTCGCCAGCCCGCTCATGCGCCACGCCTTCTGCCCACACTTCCTTTACCTCACGCACGCTCTCGATTCCCACTTGCTTCTCTAACAACTCTTTCATCTCGCCAATCCGCGCTGGATCTTTGAGATACACATGCGCCACTTGATGGTCTGCCACAGCGATGGCATCCGATTGAAAAAAGTCCAAGCCGTCTCGCCCCAGTTCGTCTTTGATCGAGAGCCAACCGTGCGTTCGCAGTAGGCGATTCAGATGCACAGGCGTATCCACTGCCGAGATTCCATACTCGGAGACGACCAAGACCCGCACGCCGCGATTTTCGTAAAACTCGATCAAATCACACGCCACGTCATCGATCTCACGCAATTCTTTGCTCATCTCCGCCGCGCTCGGCCCGTATTTTTGCAATCCGTAATCCAGGTGCGGCAAATACACCAAATGCAAATGCACATGATGCTTTTCCTCGATCCAACGCGCACAGCGAGCAATCCAGTCGGAGCAAGCTATGCCTGCTCGTGGCCCCCAGAACGACGGGAACGGGAAATTTCCTAATGCCTCTTTCAAGGAATCGCGCAACCCCATCGGTTGCGTATGAATGTCAAAATGCTTCGCTCCATCCGATAAATACAAGGGACGTGGAGTCACCGCAATGTCCGCACGTGTCGCCATATTGTACCACCAAAACAAATTCGCACAGGTGAAGTCGGCAACATCTTTCTTCAACACATCCCAAATTTTCTCTCCCCGCACCAAATGGTTGCTTTGCTTCCAAAAGCGCACCTCACAGGACTCACGGTCATACCAACCATTCGCCACGATTCCATGCAACCCCGCATCGCCTCCTGTCAACATGTCAGACTGCGCAGTACACGTCACTGCCGGAAATGCCGGCGCATACGATTGCACACCCACCCGCTTCATCCATGCCGTCAAACGCGGCAAATCAGCTCCCATGAGCGATTCCGATAAAGCCACAATGTTGAGCACAGCAAGTCGTTGCATGCAGCAGCATAGATGCACCTAGAGCAAAAACACCACGGAAAAAATGAAACTGACGAAAGGGAGTGACAAAAAAGGCCTCCCATCTGTTCCTCCCGCGACCAACGGTTCCCGATCTGCGTCGCACCACCCGTCGGCTCCTCGCAAAAAATCCTTCGCAAGGAACAATTTTTTGCCCGCAAGCTACAAATCTGAAGCCGCAAGCTACAAATCTAAAGCCGCAAGCTACAAATCTAAAGCCGCAAGGAACAAATCTGAAGCCGCAAGGAACAAAATTGGAGCTGCAAGGAACAACCCCCCCCTGCTGGCAACAAAACAACCCCTGCTGCCTACAAAATACCACCCGCAAGCCGCAAAACAACGTCATCTACCCATAAAACAAGCGCAGCAAACTCCATTTTACCCTCGCAAGCTACAAAACAATTCCAACTCGCCACAAAAAAACTCAATCCAACCCGAAAACCCGCTTTCCGACCTTTCTCTAGGAATTTCTGTGGGACCTGAAATTGTGGGATTTTTTACCACAACGGGAGCGCAGCGGACATGGAGGAACAAACGGCTTGTCTATACTGCCGCGCATCAAGTTTTGTGATAGGAAGACAGCGCTTCCAGCCTGTCTCGGCAAACAGGCGTCTCGCCTGTTTCCTTCGTTCTAGCAGTTTCTCCCCACAAAAACCTCATTTTTTTTCCTAGCCGAAATCCACAAAACATCATGCGCGGCAGTCTATCCTTCCTCAAATCAAGCTGATGAACACAGATGGGATCGATTTTCTGCTCTAGCTCAGTGTTCCACAGACTCCTGGTTGGCGCGAAAAATCCTGAGCTTTCCATAGCTGATGCGGCCTTCGAGGAACTCGAATATCGGCTTAAGTGCCTCTTCGGTGTAGCCCTGGAACGCGGCATGCATTTGCTCTTCCTCGGCTTGAGTATAAAAGGCGCGAGGGTCGAGTTTTTCACCGTTGAGGATCGCCGTAGCAAGGTGGCCTTCGATGGTGGTGGTGCTGAGATTTCGCTCGGCGGCGATGTCGTCCACGGTTTTTCCTGTCCGCCAGAGTTCCAATGTGACTTGTGCGGTGGCATTGACGCTGGGCTTGGGCGGCTTAGGAACAGAGCCCGCATTTTCAGGGAGTGCGACAAACGATTTGCGCTCGTTTCCTTGAAGGAAAGCGCGGATCTGCTGCATAAAACTTGGCCCGTAGTCCGTGAGCTTGCGCTCGCCCACGCCCGGTATCGCTAGGAAATCCGCATCGTTCACGGGATAGCTGCGCGCCATGTGTCGCAATGATACATCAGAAAAAATGACATACGGTGGTACGTTGCTGGCATCGGCCAATTGTTTGCGCAAGCTGCGGAGAAGATCAAATAGTGCCAGATCGCACTCGATGTCGCCCGTGCGTGGGCTCTTTGTCGGCAGCTCGGCAATCATGAGGCGGGATAGCAGAACTTGACGGCGCTCGCGCAGAACATTCATGCCCTCCACGGTGATTGTGGCGGTCGGATAAGTTCCGCTATCGATGGCAATCCAGCCTTTGCGCACCAGTTGCCGAGCGATCTCCGTCCATTTCGCCGCAGAGTGTTCTCGGCCTATGCCGTAGGTGCTGAGTTGATCATGGCGGCGGGATAGCGGTTTCTCCGCGCGGGAGCCTATAAGAACATCGGCAAGGTAGCGGATTCCCACGGGCGGGCTGCCGCTTTGCTTGATGCGCACGATGGTGCTGAGAAGTTTCTGTGTCTCGATGGTAGCCTCCCACGTCTCCCGAGGAGCGAGGCAGTTGTCGCAGCCGCCGCACTTTCCCTCCGGCCATGGCTCGCCAAAGTAGCCTAAAAGATTCACCCGGCGGCAGTCGTCGCTCTCCGCAAAGTCCGCCATTTGCTCAAGCTGCAAGCGGGCGTGATCGCGGGCATCGCTTTCGGGGATTTCATCGATGAAACGCAGGATTTTCGAGACATCGCCGCGGGAGTAAAGCAGCAGACAATCTGCGGGCAAGGCATCCCTTCCCGCGCGGCCCGTTTCCTGGTAATAGCCCTCGATGTTTTTTGGTAGATCGGCGTGAATGACAAAACGCACATCCGGTTTATTGATACCCATGCCAAAGGCCACCGTGGCGCAAACCACGCGTACTTCATCGCGCAGGAAATTCTCTTGGTTGCGTGAGCGCTCGGCACCATCGAGCCCGGCATGATAGCATACCGCAGAAATGCCCGAGTTGCGCAGCATGGCGGCGATTTCTTCACTGCGACGGCGCGATTGCGCATAGACGATGCCGGATTCCTGACCGCGTGCACGAATGTAGGAAACAATGCGGCTGGCGGCATCTTGTTTTGGCTCGACGAAGTAGTTCAGGTTGGGACGATTGAAACTGGCGACAAAAATCGCCGGCTGGCGCAGACCGAGTTGTGTGACGATGTCCTGCCGCACACGGGTTGTGGCGGTGGCCGTAAGCGCGATGACCGGCACCTGCGGCAACACCGCGCGCAGTTCTCTCAAGCGGCGGTATTCTGGGCGGAAATCATGACCCCACTCGCTGATGCAATGAGCCTCATCCACCGCCAGCGCGGTAACATGCCAGCGTTTGACTATCGCCAGAAAATCACCCGCCATGAGCCGCTCAGGCGCGAGATACACGAGCTTCACGCCACCGCTCTGGATGGCATCGAGGCGCCTCCGGTTTTCTTGGGGATCCAGTGTGGAATTGAGAAACGTCGCATCAATGCCCGCTGCGGTAAGTTGATCGACCTGATCTTTCATCAACGCGATGAGAGGCGAGATCACCAGCGTGATGCCTTGCCGAGCCATGGCTGGGAGTTGATAGCAAAGGCTTTTCCCAGCACCAGTCGGCAAGATGGCAAGCACATCGCGATCCGCAAGCGCGGCCTCCATGATTTCACGTTGTAGCGTGCGGAAGCCATCATAGCCGAAGTGCGTCTTTAATAGTGGGAGCAGGGGGCTAGCGTGACTCATGAAATGGAGTCAAAAGAATTCCGTGAAAATGCTCAAGTCCATTTTAATAAAGCGGCGAAGTAAGCGCAGTCACCTTCGCCCCGAATCGCGTGAGACCATAGCCTTTTACGCGACCCCCAAGGCCTACGCCGCGAGCCTACGCAAAGAACGCAACAAACAAACCGCGAAGTCATCATCATAAACGTCATAGGTGAAGAGCTACGACACCTATGACCAAACGCGCTTCATAGGACGCTTGCGTTCTTATGACCTCAAAAAATATGAGAAAAACGCTTGATCGCAACACCGCATCTGACCCCTGAGAGGTCATTCCTCATTTAAAACATTTTCAACTTTATAGTCCATAAGATAATAAACTCTTCCTGATGGTGCCGCAACTGGTCTTTCTGGATTGCGCACTGGCCAGTCTTTGTAACTCAAAGTGCCACTTACAGTCACTATTTTTTTATACTGATTCTGGGACCATTTTTTAAGATCTAAAATATATACTTTTTCATAATCATCCCCTTTTCCACGTAATAAAGCACCATGCTTCGCATTCGAAGAAAATCCAATTAATATAACCTCTCTGTGTAGATAGTTATTGAGCTCAGTTTCAGTTACTTTTTCTAAGTCGACTTGTATCTTGGAATTTTTTTTATCACTACAACTTATAGTTGATAAAAGAATGACCAATAATATAAAATAAATTTTCATATTTCAAAGTTAGTTACTATATCATTTGATATTAGTGCCAATTTACCAATCATATATTTTAATACAGATCACAATTATAAACTCATTATTATCTAATGTAGTTAATCGATTGATGTCTGGAGAAAAATAATAATCAAACTCTGTATTATTTTTTAAAAGATCTATTGACACAACATCCGAATAAGTAATTGAAGGATTAGCGGCCAAAAATTGATTGTAGTAATTTATCGCAGATTTTTTTTCTATAGTAATTTTTCTTATATCAATAACGTTAACGCAATTATCGTATTCATTATGTTGTAATTTATAATCTGTATAAATTCTTTGCGACCACAATGGATGTTGGATAATATAATATTTTTCAGCAATTTTCGTAAATTTTATATATAAGTAGATATAATATGAAACTACACAGATAAATAATATAATTATTGAAAAAATAATCCTCAATTTTTTTATTCTCCTATTATTTCTGTTGATCACTCGAGTATTCATTTCACACCTACTAACCGATCGTATATTAGCCATAACAATTCAGCTTTTTCACCATTTCTGTAAGGAGTAGGGTAACTGACTTTTCCATCTCAGGGATCAGCCTTCGCATGGTAACATTTTTTCCAGTTCTTTGCATTGCTTTTGCGTTGTTTTATCTGTTTTTCCTTGCTTGATTAAGCAGCTCACAGATCAATCATGCCCCTTTCCTAGACGACCTGCAATCCAAATGTTGCTCACGCTTACTGTGGCCATGCCCAAAGAGACAGAAAGGAAATGTTTGGCACACAGTCAAGTGACGCCCCCGAATCGCTTCTACCATTTCCCTATTTCTCAAACCTTCAAATCCCTCATACTCCACAACATCCCTCGTGCCGCTTTCGCGTCTCCTTTCATCGCCCTCGCTCCATCTTTTCTCTTCGAGGAAAAACGTTCTCTTGCCGACGTAAAGACCTCGTTCACAAACAGCTTGCTCCCTATCACTGCCCCCGATGTAAAGTATCTTACCCTACACGACAAAATTTCCGCCATCCTCAATTCGGGCAAAACTGTATCATTCACGTCGTTTTCACTGCCCACTTCTGCCGACACATTCTTCGCGGCTGCCAAATCCTCCGCTTCCACTTTTTTCAGCGATTTTTTCACCTTCGCCTCGTGACGTTTCTCCTTCGCAGTTTGAACCATTTCCTCCGCTCGACAAGCCTTCCGCTCCAACGCCAATCCTAACATCTTCCGATACACTTTCGCCGCTTCTTTCCATTTCTCCGCATCAAATCCAGCCCCTTTATGCCCCATAATCGCCCTGACCAATCCCTCCCGTGACTTCTTGCCATTTCCCTTCGCCCCGCCGCCTACTGCCTCGCCGTAACTGCTCCATCGATACTCCGCCGGGTCCGCGACCATCCCCGCCCGCACCGGATTGAGGTCAATATAGGCCGCCATCATCCGCGACGCATCACCACTTTCCACTATGACGCTCTTAAACCTCTCCTCCCACAATGTCCCCGTGCGACGATGCTCTCGATTGAACCAACGCGTCATCCGCTGCATCAACGTCCGCATAAACTCACTCAAATCATGCATCCGATAGGTAAAACGTGATCGAATCGCCTCCGCAAACGCCTCACTTCCCATCTTCCGCGCATCTTTCAACTGCTTCGCCACCTCACCCACAAAACCAACGGAATAAAGCCCACCCAAGCGCTTGAGTAACTCCTCATCGGAAATCCCCTCCGCAGGCATCGGCGGAACCTCCAGCAAAAGATGAACGTGGTTCGACATCACACAATACGACAATACTCGACATCCCGAGAAATTCTCCATCATGCGCATGATCATACGAAACTGCTCTCGTTCCAAGTCTCCGAACACAAAACGCCGATCCACAACCCTGCTAATGCAGTGATAAATCACCGGTTTTTCCCGTGAATCCTTATGTGGCGCCAAAAATCTCTTACTCATCGCTCCCCCACTCTACCACGCCAAACCCTCTTGTCCACAGCTTTCTCTATAATTTCTGCGGGAATTTTTAATTAGCTCTCGTTCCAAGTCTCCGAACACAAAACGCCGATCCACAACCCTGCTAATGCAGTGATAAATCACCGGTTTTTCCCG
>JAIYDP010000315.1 GCA_027487435.1 Verrucomicrobiaceae bacterium
GTCATTGAAATCGAACCCCACCAGTCACTCGGACGCCAAAAATTCATTGAAATCGAGACCCACCAGTCAGCCGGACGCCTAAAATTCTTTGAAATCGAACCCCATCAGTCACCCGGACGCCTAAAATTCATTGAAATCAAGACTCACCAGTCACTCGGATGCCTAAAATTCATTGAAATCGAACCCCACCAGTCACCCGGATGCATCAAATTGATGCAAATTCAATCCGCCAGTTCCTAAGACGCATGAAATTCATGGAAATCGATGCCCGCCAGTCACTCGGGTGCATCAAATTGATGCAAATTGAACCCGCCAGTTCCTCAGGCGCATGAAATCCAATGAAATCCAATGCGCCAGCCTCCCTGATGCTTCGATTCGAATGAAATCCAACCCCACCCGTCGCCGCCGAACTGAATTTCATCGGTTTTCTCACAAAAGTGCCACCATTTTCCCATCTCCTGCGTTTCAACTCACGGGATTCTTGATTCTTGTAGCTCGACGAAAATCTACGTCACACTACCATGATTCACGCTCTCTCCTACGGATCTCCTCTAAGGCGAAGAACTTGATATCTTCTGCGAACGCATCACTGCCCACGCCACCCGTTGCCTAAGCCACCTCACCTCGCCTAGTCATGGCGAGGTGCCTTTCTTTGTGAGACTCCCTCCAACCCAAGCGATGATATCAGCCAAGCAAGCCCAACGAAGTCGAAACCACCAAACCCATCTTGATCTACGCACGCTAGCGAAAAGAATCCTTGCAATCTCAATCAAAACATCCACCCTCCCCCCGTCCATTACTACCGTGATATACGATCACGGGTGGATACGAATAAATTCTGTTCGGCTAAAGAAATCCCAGCACGATGACTCAACCAAGCACAGCATTTGCACCGGATCCAGTGATGCGGGCAGCGCTAGATATTCTAGGTCATGCGTGCGTATTTGTTCGGAATGCCACCCTTTCACCGGATGCCAGCATCAAGATGATCAACGATCTTATGGAGGCAATCCATGATGTTCCTTTCCAACTAAAGACTTGGGACGACAGTCGACTCGATTTACTCCGACTTCACCTAAGATGTTTCGATTCTACACTTTATCCCGGTACTCCAAACTTCTTGAATCGATTCGAGATGCTGCTGACTAGCTACAACGAAGAAGAAGCCGAACAAGACGTGCATGGCAACACCCACTAGCCCCTCTGTTATCGATGCTTCCACCCAATTTCAACCTCAACCCCGCGATCAACGTTGGCTCCCGCTAGTGGGTGTGCCATCACTTTGACGTTCTCCAAAAATGGCACGCCAAATTACCGCTAAACTACTTCAGAAGGAGTGGCGCGTTAATGTGCGCCACGGTCTGTATAGTCGCGATGGCACATGGTATCATCGATTGACTTCTTTTCCGGGAGCATTGTTCGACTCTTCGGGATACATCATCTTCAATACCGAGAATGATTTCCTCAATTGTCCTCAGCTTCGTATCAATCAGGACTGTGGTTGTCGCGACGGAATCTCGAATATAGCCGGTTACACACCAGTGACGATACGACAGGCTTCAGATACTGATATCACGTCGGCCGCTGAGAGAGTAACCACAACAGTTTGTAGGATTGTCCGCGATACCGCGATCGCACGGGAGTTGAAGTTACTTCACCGAGACATCTGTCAAATATGCGGCGAGACAATCAAGCTTCTCGATGGCACTTATTCAGAGGCTCATCACATTCGACCATTAGGCAGTCCTCACAATGGCGGTGATACCAGAGACAACATTGTCGTTGTCTGTCCTTCCTGCCATGTTCGACTAGATTACTTTTCGATTGAGTTACCTCCCGGATTTCTTGACGCTAGTCTTCACGCCATATCTAAAGCGAATTTGGACTACCACAACGCACAGTGGAAAAAACGAGGAGAACAAGCCGCGACATGACAACCACTACCAGCCGCCCTGTTTCGATGATTTCCCGTAATTACAACCTCAACCCCGTGATCGACGTGCGCCGCCGCTGGTAGTGGCGCATGCGCTCATCGTTCGCCAATAATATGAGAAGCCCAATACCATCTTGGAGTATTCCGAGAAATCTGGAAGAACTCATCGATTCAGACGACGGTGGAATTTGGGATGATGCCGAGACATTTGCGCCGATGACCCTCTCCGTGATGAAGGGCACAGAGTATGATGGTCGTGAGATTCCGCTCGCGTGGCAGATTGAGTTCGAACCGGAAAGTGATGAGTGCGAGATCACCAATGAACGAATCGCTGGGATGGGACTTGATGCTGACGGCTATGGGTGGGCCACATTGATCGATAGCGTCGTTCGCAAGTATCACCCTGAGATTGCCGAGGAATTAAATTTTGGAGACACCGATACCTCTTCCTTGGTCGTTTGGGTTGAATCAGAAGCGACTTGTCGGACAGTCGCTGAGGTAGTGTGGAACTTGATCTTCGCATCGTGAACCCAACAGAACCAAGCAAGCGAACAACTTGCATCGTTCTGAGGGGGCTTGCATTTTTTTCGTTCCCGCAAGGTTTGAGTCCGACAAGGCAGCGGGCTTCCGCGCATCACCATGCGCAACCGCGTAATGCCGCCATTAACGCACGAACTTTCTGCGGATCTTTGATGCCGGGCGAAATTTCCGCGCCAGATGCGACATCGAGCGCCGCAGGGTGAACCATCCGCACGGCTTCTGCGGCGTTGAGTGGCGTGATTCCACCGGCCAAGAGAATGGGCTTTAGTGGGTGATTTTCCCGATATTTCGCAGCAAGCGACCAGTCAAAGCTCTCGCCAGTGCCACCATAATGACCTGGGGCAGGGGTGTCCAGCAGCCAGGCATCGGCATAAGCGAATTGGTCTGCGAGATCTTGTTCGCCATCGGCCTTCACGCCCCAAGCTTTGATGACGGGCATTGCTTTTTCATGGAAATAGGCGAGATCTTCGGCACTCTCATCGCCGTGCAATTGCGCAACGTCGATGATCCTACTGCGCATCAACTCCTCAATGAAGCTGCGCTCGGCATTCACAAACACGCCAACGCGGAGAATGCGCCCCGCCACTTCATGCAACCATGGTGCCGCATCATCCGGAGAAATGAAGCGTTTGGATAGAGGCCAAAAATTAACCCCTAAGGCTGGCACCTGTTCCTCAAGCAACATCAATGCATCCTCGCGGCGAGTGACTCCACAAATCTTTAGCGAGCATGATTCTTGCGATAGGAATGTTGCCAATAAATTCATCTGCGCCACCCTACTCTGATGCTGAGTTTTCGACAAAGAAAATTTCATCCTGCACTTGGTTCACACCTCGTCATTCAGCAAATGCATGGCCGACTGTGCGGGCAAGCCGGCATTGATGATCGCCTTTGCTGCGGTCGCTCGGTCGTATTCCGTTTTGCGCAGTTCTACCACGCCCTCGCTGCTGTCGTAGATGGCCCACGCTGCACGCAGATCGCCTTTCATCCGGGACTTGCCCACCGAGCCCACCATAACGACGCAGGGATTTTCCTCTGCCACACGAAATGTTGTCTCATCTTGCCACTCGATCTGTTGGGGTTGATGGCAGAACATTTCCTGAATGTGCGTATGCCCCAGAAAACAGACGGGCATGTTCCGCGAACGCAACATCTCTAACGACAATTTCGCGTCTTCTACTGACTCGATATAATGAAATGCCATGGGCTCTTCCAGATTCGAGTGCGCGGCCAGATAGCGGTCGCCCTCTCCCCACGATGGCGCAGATTTTAACCAATCGATCTGATCTTGGGTCAATTGATTGGCGCTGTGTACGAGGCCAGCACCATACCCGCAACTATGCCAATGTTTCCCCAAATGGTCTGTCCCATAATGTCGAATTTTGATGACTTCATATTCATGATTTCCCATCACGATGCTGGCTCTCATCGTGCGCAACATAGTGACACAGCGCGCGGGATCTGCCGCGTAGCCGACGGTATCGCCGAGGCAGAGGACCTCGTGGATTTTGTTTGCCATGACTTCTCGTAGCACTGCTTGTAGTGCCTGCCAGTTGGAGTGGATGTCGGATAAACCTAGAATCCGCAGTTGATGTCACCAATCCAAAGTTTTTCACAACTGATTTAACTGATTTACTGATTTTTATGTTGGATTTACAATGGATACAACTCAGGAAGTTGAAAAATAAA
>JAIYDP010000459.1 GCA_027487435.1 Verrucomicrobiaceae bacterium
AGGGGGGGGGGGTGGGGGGGGGGGGGGGGGGGTGTGTAATTTGAATAGGTTCGAGGAGGGCAGGAAGCTGAAGATTGAGCAGGACAGGCAGAAGGCTGTGGCCAAAGCGGCTGCGATGGAGGAGGTGAGGCTGAGGATGGAGCAGCTGATGGAGGGGCGAAAGGCGGAGATTATTGAGAAGGAGAAGATGGTGAGGGGGGGGGGGAACGTTGGTGACGTGGCCAGACGGAGGAGGCTATGGAGAGAATGAAGGAGATAAGGCAGAGGGAGAATGAGCGGCGAAAGGAGCTTCAGAGGCAGCGGCTCGTCGACAAGTTGGAGAATGTGGAGCGCCTCAAGAGGGTCGAGGAGTTCAAACGGGAGCAGGCTCGCAAGAAGATTGAGCAAGACAATGAGAGGACGAAATTCTTGCAGGAAGAGCGGGAGCAGCTGCTTGAGCAGCGAAAAGAAGTCAAGCGTCAAAGCGATCGCGAGCGCCAGGAGATTATCGAGTCCATGGCTAAGCTTGCGAAACAGCCTCTGACGTCCGTGTCAGCTGAAGCAAGGTTTGGCTACGAGCGTGTTACGCTTATCGTGCAGTGGATCTCTAACGGGGCGCAGCATGAGGTCAGACACGAGCAAACGAAGCCGCTGACGCGGTCCTTTGATGTACAATTGACTGTATCAAAATTCTTTCTAATTACTTGTTAAACGTGGATGCCGATCAGCTCCTCGCAACTGCAAGTAATTCAGAGGGAGGCTGCGAGACTCCTTCGGCCGGTCCACCCGAAGCCGCAAGGATACGACCTGTTCGAGAGAATGGGGCGTCCGCGGTATGTCTGCGCGCCCATGGTGGACGCATCTGAGCTTGCTTTTCGGATGCTGTGTCGACAATATGGAACAGAGCTTTGCTACACTCCGATGCTTCACAGGTCTTCTTCACGCCCCCCCCTATCACCTTATCTGCAAGTGCTATGATGTGCCAAAGCGCAAAATACCGCGACGAGTTCTTCACGACTTGCCCGCAAGACAGACCCCTTGTTGCCCAATTTTGCGCCAACAGCCCCCAGCTGTTCCTTGAGGCTGCGCGCTTTGTCGAAGACAAGTGCGACGCAGTCGACCTCAACCTCGGCTGCCCGCAAGGAATCGCCCGTCGCGGCCATTACGGCAGCT
Organism: Verrucomicrobiaceae bacterium; assembly: GCA_027487435.1. Classification (GTDB taxonomy): domain Bacteria; phylum Verrucomicrobiota; class Verrucomicrobiia; order Verrucomicrobiales; family Akkermansiaceae; genus UBA956. The sequence continues at coordinate 1,153 of JAIYDP010000459.1, forward strand.
TCCTCCAAGAGGAATGGTCCCTCATCTACGACATGAGTCCCCTCCCTCCCCCCTGCCCTTTGATTTGACGTCACACAGTCTCAACCCTTCATCGCGAGCTCCGCATTCCCATCACAGTCAAGATCCGCGTGTTCGACGACGACGACAAGACGCTTGCGTACGCGAAGATGATCCAAGACGCCGGCGCGCAGATCCTGACCGTCCACGGCCGCACGCGTGAAAACAAAGGCCGTGAGGCGTCGGCTGCAAATTGGGACATCATCCGCAAGATAAAGTCATTTCATGACCGCAGCGTGGGACTGACGGCTGCAGACAGGCGCTGTCGATCCCCATCATCGCCAACGGCAACATCGTCACCCTTGACGACGTCAGCAAGTGCCTCGACTACACCGGCGCCGACGCCGTCATGTCCGCAGGTCAGTCTGACCCTCGCGTCCTCTTTGTCGCGATTTGGCCTTTGTACGGCTTCGCTCACACCGCGCGCAGAGTGGCTGCGGCGCAACCCCGCGCTCTTCAGCGGCTTGAAAGTACCGTCGACGCGTCTGATGGAGGAGTACTTCGACCTCGTTGAGATTTACGACACACCCCTCCGCATCATCCGTGCGCACATTTTCAAAATCATGGCGGTCGAGTGCGTGCAAATCGAGCGCAATCAACCTAACCCCCCCCCCCCAAGGCTTATGGCGCACGTCGACTTGCGCGAGGACCTGACCGAGGCTTCGACTTACGCCGACGTCAAGACCGTGACGATGCGCCTCGTCGACAGAGTCAAAGTAGCCCCCCCCATTTACTCAACAAGCTCTAACCTTGACTCAGAAAGGAGAGGCCCCGCCCGCCGCTGCTCCAAAGCCGTCCACTCCCGCCGCGTCGGCTGCAAGGGGGGCATCTGAGGCTGAGGTCTACGAGGACCTTTTTTCAACCCTTTTTGCCATGCACGCGGAGTGAGCCCCCTTTGTAACAGTACAGCCTTAGCCCGTCGTGTCGTCGCACATGGAGGGGGGGTCGAATACGCTGCCGATGAGCCGCTCTTCGAACGTTGATCGCTCCAGCGTTGATGATGTCCCCCTCCCCCCCCCTCGTCGCCGCTGCTCACTTCAGGCGCTGGACCGTCGTACCTTCCTGTCAGTGACGAAAAAAAACGAACGTCACCCGACGCCCCTTCGCTTCTGCATTTTCCTCGCGCGCATCGCGACCTTGCGCCCGCGAAGACCCTTTCCAATGCCGCCCCCCTCTACCCACCCCAGCCGCAACATCAACCGCTTCGCAAATGCAAGACCCTCCTCTTTTTCATCTCGTAGCACCCCCTCGTCGTCCGACCCTCGCCCCGACGCGTCAAACCCATCCGCTTGCCTCCCTTCCACCTCCGCCGCGTCATGCGCCGCGTCGTCGGTGTGCCAAACGAGCCCCGACGCGTCCCCTTTGTCCCATGGGTTGTCGACCTATCATTTCAATACTGCTCAGGCTGCGCCATCACTGGCTCTTCGTAAAGGTAGCGGTCCGTCTCAAGGCGGTCGCGGCGCTCCCATCGGCGCTCAAACGCATCGCCAACGTCGTCGATGCCGTCGTCGCTGTCGTCTTGTTCTTCTTCGCGCCCGAAGCGGAAGTGAAGGGACTTCGCGTCGATGAGACGGCGGGCGTCGGTCGACGTGATGCCGAGGTGGCGCAGCGCGGCGGGGGGGAGCTCGCATCTTGAAACGGCGGAGAGGATGTCGGCGACCTTTGTGCCGACATTGCCCTTGCTTGGTGAGGGGCGAAACGATGGGGGGGGGCACATGTGGAAGGCCAAGAGGGACTGTTCTTTCCGCGGCGAACTTGCGCTGCTCTGCGGCTACGCGCTTCATTTCACCGCGAGTGAGGTACTGAGGAGGTGGTGCTATGGTAGGAGGTCCTTTGATGAGGACAATGCAACGGTCTTGTGTGGAGAAGCTCCACGGCTTGTTGTGGAACTGCGCAACGAGGCTGCGTCCAGCCGCAGCTGACGCCAGCGTGACATGGCAGCAGTTCGTGCCAGGACACGTCCGTGAGGCCCTCCGCTTGAAATGGAAAAGCTCAAAGTGCCCCGCTTCAATCGCAGATGAGAAGTGCGAGCGCAGATTAGACGCAGAGGCGTGCAGTGGAATGCAATCCACCCAGCAGTCCATCCATAGTTAAATTAACAGACTTTTACTCCGCATCCGAAGCGGATTTGCCGTCCTCAGCAAGCAGGGCCTTTGCTTCGGGTTGGCTCAGCTCTTCTGCCTTTGCTTTTCTCATGTCGCCGTCCAGGTAGAAGGCAGTCGTCCAAAATGCGAACGCACAGAGGACGTACGAGCCGCAAACGGTGAAGACCATGACGTACCGGATCGCGTCGGGATTTGTGACATTTCCTGCGTCGTCTTTGGGCGAGAGCTTGTCCAAGATGGTTCCAACCTATCGCGCTGAGGGTTGCGAGGGGTCAGCACGCACTACTAAAGGCGCAAGGTTTCCGATCATGGAGCCGATGAAGAGGAGAATGGACACCGCCGTCCCACGCAGGTCCGACGGCAACGCACACTGCAGAATCGACATTGCAGGGCCGAACCAACACTCCGCCATGATGTACCTAAGCGGCTCAGGTTGCACAACCTCGCCCCAACGCCCCAAGCAACGAAAAAATCGACCCGTAAAAGTTGTTGAAGAGGAAAACCCCGACGACGAACGGCGTTGCGAGCAGCGCGCCTATGGCGGGGATAGCAGCCCTCGACTTGAAGTACCTGCCGCCGTGAGGTGGCTCACACGACGGCAAGGACCTCTTGCCCCACCAGTCAGCGACCCATCCCCCCACGAAGGCGGAGAATGCGCCGCCAATGCTCACGACGAACGAGTTGAGGATGCCGTACGTGTCGTAGTTTGACGTCCAAATGATCTTGAAGAACTTGGGCAGGAACGTGCCTAGTGCTGCGGAGTCACACCCAGGGCGGAGGGTGGGGGGGATGGGGAGGGGTCTATGGGTTGAAGCTGCGGAGAGCCTTACTGTAGCCGCCGACGAAGCGGATGCTAGACGCGAAGATAAGCCAGCGAACGGTGGGGATTTTAAAAATAGAGACGATGTCCGAAAAGGTTGAGGACCAGGTGGAGACTTTGCGTGCGACCTTTGCGACGCCCTTGTCGGTTGAGCGGGGGGGCTCCCGCACGGTGGAGATGAAGAGGAGGGACAAGACGACGCCAAAGAGGCCGACGGAGTAGAACGTGATCTGAAGGGGGAGGGGGTTGGATTTTGATGGATGGGGGGCGTGCGGTAGGGGGTGTTAGGGAGGAGGGGGGGGGGGGATAAGGGGAGTGTCACCCTCCAGCCGAATTGGGAGTTGAGGACGGTAGACAAGGACGCAAGGCCGCCGCCGACGTAGACGCCGAATGCGTAGATGCCATTGGCTGTGGAGCGTTTTTCTGGCGGGAAGAGGTCGGAGATGAGGGAGTAAGCGGGGGGGTTGCAAAAGGCCTCGCCGATGCCGAGGGCAAATCTGGCGACGAGGACTTGCCAAAACACATGGCCGAGACCTGGACGCGAATAAGTTGGCGAAAAGGGCCGAGGGCGAATATGAAGGTGGGGGGGCGAGGGGGGGCGAGGAGAGGTTGCCTGTTGCTGCTGTCGAAAGGCTCCACACGACGAGGCCGCCAAACAAAATGAGGGTGCGGCTGTACAAATCTGTGAGTCTTCCGACGAAGAGTCCGACGACAGCGTAGGTGATTGAAAAGCCGAAGCCGACAAGGAGGCCGTATTCTTGATCTGACATCTCAATGTCCTTTTGGACGTTTGTGAACGTAGTGTTCCCTTGCACAACTAGGTACGGCAGCACTGAGACGATAAGATAAATGGAAGCGTAGCCGACAGTATCGGTCCCATTGGTTCATGATGTAAATGAGAAGCAGAAGCACGAGAACATAAGCAACTTTAGCCTCCATCGTTCACCCACACGCAGATTGTCTCGGATAAATTAAACTTTAGAGTTTGTCTTTAAATCTCCATGCTGCCGTCACGGTCTGATGTTGCAAAGTTTGTCCAGTATTACAAAGGTGTCGTGTACAAGAACTTCCTCTTTGGGCTCTTCTTTGGCCTCGGCGTGCAGGCTGTTCAGGCCAGTGGCCTGGCTGCTGCTGTGGGGTCTGCAATGGGAAGAAGGGCTGTGCGGAGTGCCTGAAGCTGTAAATCATATGTAAATAGACAGCGAACAATCAGCTCAAGTCAATTCGATGTGTAATCTTACAAGCTACAGCTGCGGGATGTTCTGAAACATTCGGGGAGGAGCATTGGCCGCGGCGGTTGACGCATCTACGACGTCTGTCACGGGATACCCAAACACAATAGCTCGCATCCGAATTGCGCCTGTCAGTGTCAGAGGCAGCGACAAACTCACAACCATATCCAGGAGGGAACCAAAGAGTGAAGGCAAAGCGTCCGGTTCTTCCAGACATGCCACTCAACCGAAACCGGTCCTGCAGAGGCGTCAACACGAATCAAGCAGCCACTCCATCTCAACGACGACGGCAGCCAGCGCACCTTGGGGATGGTCACCGTGTCCATGATGTAACCCGTCGGCGAGTATTGGGAGAAGTCCTTGAGGAAGAAGTTGCCCAGCAGCTCCCCGTCGCGGTCCGCCCGGAGCTGCACGTACGCGTGCCTCCCCCCGGCCGCGCCCCCCACCCCCCCGCCCCCCCCCC
>JAIYDP010000098.1 GCA_027487435.1 Verrucomicrobiaceae bacterium
CCGCTCGCTACTACCGCATGATATTGCTCTTCCTTTGGGATTGGCTTACCAGCTTCGTCGCGATCGAACTCAACGAGCACATGACGGAAGGCGGTCACGTCCTCGTTCTTTGCCCCGCCTTTCGCCATCGGATTGATCCGCAGGAACAACCCGAGCTTCGTGCCGAACACCCGGTCAATGCCGCCCTTGGCCACCACCTTGGATTTCCACTCAGAAGCGGTGAGCGTCACACCACGGCGCGGGACAATTTCACCTTCCTCGTTTTCTGCCGCAGGAGAAATCGCAACGAATTCATCCGGCTGGAAGCACGAGTCAATCAGTCTAACAAATCCATCGTCGATGGAAATGGGCAGTGCCATCGTGGTTCGATCACGGTGAACCGGAGACGGTGATGGACGACGAGTCGGCGCGGATGACGAAATTTTCGGTATCGGAGCCATGCCCGTGCCGAGAGGTTCACGTGATGTACGGGCATAGACTGAACGGATGGTCGTCCGTGCTTCGGCTTCGGTCAGACCGTCGGCCAACGCACGGGCGAGAAGTTGACCTTCCGTTTCCTCCAGCGGGTGGCCGGCATCGCGGAACTGGCAGGTCGCGTCAAAAAGTTCGGCATTTCTCATGCCCTCGCTCGCGCCGCGCTGGAGATATTCCAGCGTACGACGCGGTAAGGCCATAGTTAGCCCAGGTGATCGGTATCGTGCCATGGGTAATCAGCGATGTGTGAATTGGGTGTCGAGAAACGCCTTGGCTTCCTCAAAGGTGGCGAGTTCCGGGCGTTCGTGGCCATGACGGCGCATTACGCGGACTTGTTTCGGCGTCGCCAGACCGAGCTTGCGACGGGTGATGAGGCGGTCGAGGATCAGCGACGCATGCCCCTTGGTCTGGATGCCCTCGGTATGCAGTCCGAATTTGGACAGCACATCGAGCTGCTTGGGCGTAGGCGCGTCTGCCTGCCATTGCATGGTCGGGACATATTCGGCTAGAGCGGCTTCATTGAGAGAAACGGCAAGCTCCAATGGATCAAGCACACTGCCGCGACGAGTCCGGTTGGCGCGAAGCCGGTCCGTGAGCGAACGAGTCCGATCCGCATTCACTTCCTCGCGTGCTTCTTCAAGGTCGCCCTCGATGCCGAGTTTTTCGGTGAGAGCCTTCGCGTCCGCTTCGTCTTCGGCGATCAAGTTCGCCGGACGCATAAGACTGTGTTCACCCGCCTGCCAGAGGAAATCGAGCACGAGCAAATGATCCTTGCCCGGCCAGATTCGGGTGCCGCGTCCAATTATCTGCGAGTAGAGCGCACGCACCTTTGTCGGGCGTAAGCAGACTACGCAATCAATCGACGGCTCGTCATATCCTTCGGTGAGCAACATCGCATTGCAGAGGATGCGCGTCTCATCCCGCTTGAACCGCTCAAGCGTTGCCCGTCGCTCGGTCGTTTGACCATCGACATGCTCCGCCAGCAAACCACGGTCTCGGCAAATTTCTGCGAAGCGTTTCGACACAGCGATCAGCGGTAGAAACACGAGCGTCTTGCGGTGACGATTTTCCACCATCACATCCGCGATCTGTTCGAGATACGGTTCGAGCGCATGGCCGAGATCGTCGGCACTGAAGTCACCCGCCGTGGTGCGGACACCGCGCAAATCCATGCCTAACGGAACGGTTTTCACCTTGATCGGTGAAAGCCATCCCTGATTGACCAGATCGAGCAATGTCACCTCGCAAGCGATGTTCTCGAAGTAGCGTCCAAGGTTTTTCTTGTCGCCACGATCAGGTGTCGCACTGACACCCAGCACCTTCGCATAGTCATGGAAATGCCCGAGCGTGCTGAGGTAGCTATCGGCAAGGACGTGATGCGCTTCATCGACGACCACCAGCCCGAAGTGATTCCTCGGCCACCGCTCACGACGTTTTTCACGCATGAGAGTCTGGACGGATGCAACAACGACTGGCGCATCGAGCGACGCACGCTCTTCGCCCATTTCCACCTGAGCCTCGATGCCTGTGGAAGCGCGGAGCTTATCCACCGCTTGGGTGATAAGTTCCTCTCGGTGGGCGAGGATCAACGTGCGCTGGGGTTGATAATCCTGAGCCAGACGGCTGAACAGGATCGTCTTGCCCGCGCCCGTCGGCAGCACACCGAGCTGGCGGTTGAAATCCTCAAAGCCCTTGTGGATGTCCTGCCGGGCTTTCATCTGATAGGCGCGGAGGCCCATCTTTTCAGAATGGTTCGTTGTCATTGCGGGAGGATCTCGTTTGGGTTGCGGGTTTCGCGGTGCCGACTATCCAGGCGGCGACCTTGTTGCGCTTCTTGCCGTTGTATTCCTCGACGGTGAGTCGGGCGGTGCCGGTGCGGCCAATGACGTGATCGGCTGTGATCTCGACATCTTGATCGGGCTTAACCTCCTCGCCGGTGGCGGCGCGAAAGGCGTCGATCTTCCAGAACGCGGTCGGGATGAAGACGAGGAAGTCGTAGAGGTAGCTGCCAGCGGATGTCTTGAGCTTCAGCTCGATCATTTCGTGGCCGCCCTTGCTGATTGTCTCAATCGCATCGACGATTTCGACTTCATGATCGCCCGCCTCGACAAAGTCAGGGCGTTCGTTGGGAATGGATGAGGTATATGATGGCATGGTATTAGTTCTTTTTGGTTTTGGTTTGTTTGAGATAGGTGGAAGGCGCGGCGTGCTTCACCGCTTCTTCCGGGAATGGTTTTTCGTTCGGCATCCGCTGGCTCCACAGGTCGCGGAACTTGGCGGCGGATAGATTGCCGTAGGCCGCCAGCACCGAGCCGAATCCGAGTTTCTGGATGTGATGGCCGACGGTTTCGCAATCGACGAACTCGCTGCCTTTGCGCGTGACGAGCTTCCAACCGGGGACTTCGCCGCCTGTCTTGATTCGTTCGGTGGCAATCTTTTTGGCACGGTCGCGGAAGTCCTCGACCACCGCGCTCGCAGCTAGAAACCGTCCTAGTTTTTCCGGATCGGCGAGTAGTGCATCGAAATCGAAGCCGGGTTCTGTGACGATCAATGTCTCACTGACCATTGCCAACCGCGCCGGACAGGTATCCGCCTTGAGACACCACGAGCAGTAATCGCAGGGATTCGGTTTCTTCGCCGGATCATGGAAAGATTTAACGACCTGATCGACGATGGCACGTGCCTCTTCGTAGGTGAACTTGTGAGTCTCGATCTCGCGCTGGTCGCAGAACAAGAGGTGAGCCGTCCATGACGAGGCGAAGTGCGCGCCCATCAATCCGAGCGCGTAGGCCGCCATTTGCTCGCGGTAGTTCCGCCGCGCCCCAGTTTTCAGATCGAAGTGGCTGAACTTCGTCGGGACGATGGCGTCCGCCGTGCCAGTGAGATTGAGAATCTTCACCCGGCAGTCATCCTCACGGGCAAGCACCCGCTCGCGGCCAGACATCGCTCGCACCATCGAGACCGACCATGAAACAGCGGCGATCTCGTCAGCCGTCAGCTTGTTGGCGATCAAGAAGCGTTCTTCGAGTCCGAGCAGTTCAGCGCGGAATGCATTGTCTAACAGAGTGCCGCGCTCGGCGGCAGAGCCAGCCACGGGATTGCTCTCGTAGCACGGGCACACCGCCAGTTTCGGCAGGTTCGAGGGACGAAGGGCACTCACTTGGTTGCTGCGACCTCCTGCGCCTTTTGAAATTCCTCAACCGCTTGCAGGAAACGATCCGGTGAACTCAAAACCCGTTCGGCATAATCCTTGGGAATTGCATCCCAGCTTTCGCCAGCCTTGATCTGCTGGCGGTTGATGAGAAATGGAATCACCCCCGCCTCGTGCGAGCCGAAAGTTTCACGCAACCGATCAGCTACCGATGGGATAGTGGCAGCGGTTTCCGCGTGTTCGGACTGGACTGCCATACCGAATACCGGTGCAAGTGCTTCGATGGAAAACGGAAGTTTCTCGGCAAGGCCGTTGCGATTTTTCGCATCAAAAGCCGCCGTGTGACTGGCGAAGAGCACACGCTCCTTGCCACCGATCCCACGAGCTTTGCCGTTGTCCTTTTCAGCAATCCGCGTGACGTAGTTTGCGAATAGCACCACATCCGACCACTCCTTGAGCAACGGCGCGACCTGCTTGCTCAATTTTAATTCGTAGCGGTCGTAACTGCCCGCCTGATCGGGCGACTCGAATTTCCGCACCATCGAGTGAGCCAGAAAAACGACGTGCATCCCCCGTGCGAGCAGCGCATCGAGCGATGTGAGAAACCGGGCGAACTCCTCGCCAAGCTGAACCCAGCCCTTGCCATAGCCAAAGTCTTCGATGCTGTCCTTGTTCGCCTTCCGGCACAAATGTTCGGCCAGCCGCTTCTCTAACCAGTCTGCTGTGTCGATGACGAGCGACTTGAACGCATGATCCGCCTTCGCGAGCTGACTGATTGAGGCAGTGATTTCCTCCCAAGTCGCCGTCGAATCAAATCGGACGACATCGAGGTGATGAGTCCCGCCCTCAGTGTCGAGAAACACAGGATCGGGTGTCTGGCTCGCCAGCGTCGATTTACCGACGCCTTCCGGCCCGTAGATCACGACCTTCTGCGGTCGTGCGATTTTGCCCCGACGAATTGCCAAGGGATTGGTGGATTTGGTATTGGTTTGCATCTGTAGAATGCGGCGGGGTGTCAATTGACCGCCGTCGATTCTCATCTGTGTGAGTCCTCACAAATGCCCTGAATTGCTCACACAAAACACCAGCCCACGAATCCATTAACCATTTACGGTTAGTCGTTTATGAAATAATAATTGGGGGAAAATAGCCGGATTCTAATGTGTGAGTGTTCTCACACCTCCCATTTTCAAGCAGGTTCAAAATTCGGCAAAAAACAGATTTGACAAATCAACGCATCGAAGCAATGATGCTTACATGCCTGAGATGACACTAGGTCAGCGACTTGAAGAACTCCGCCTCGCCAAAGGACTTTCCTTCCGCGAAATGGGGGATTTGGTGGGCGCGTCTGCCCCTCACGTCCGCGACATCGAGCAAGGAAACCGCCGTCCATCCGAGTTACTGCTTGAGAAAATGGCAGTCGCGCTCGAAACCGATCTCGACGACCTCTTGAAATACTCCACCCGTCCGCCGTCGAGGCAGATGGAGGAACTCATCGAACAGGATACCCAATACAGCCTCGCCTTCCGCAAATTCGTCGAAGCGGTGCGAGAGAATAACATACCACCCTCCGAGATCATGGACATCTCGGAGAGATTGCCGAAAAAAACATGAGAGCCGACCCGTCTGCGACCGGCCCATTTTGTCGGCGTCTTTACATCCCAGAAAACCGAATCGAGAGCGCGTGTCGCGACGCTCTTGCTTCGGTTGATTTGCTCCCGGAGCAACCCGCTCCGATTCGTATTGAACGCCTGATTTACTTACTTTTCGGGTTCGAGGAGGAATACGAATCACTACCTGCTCAAATCATGGGCTGCGCGAAATTCACGCGGAAAGGACTATGTCGTATTGCAATCAATCGCGAACTTGCGGAACAAGATGATCCGGTAAGCCGCATTCGTATCCGCTCAACACTTGCACACGAGGTTGGACACGGCATCTTCCACAACGATCTCTTCATAGAGAAACTTGAACGCGATGCTGGCACTCGGATGTTCGATGAATCAGTTGGCGTGTTCGACAGTGTAAGCGCTGAAGGATTCATGTGCCGTGCAGAGGCAGGCATGGCCGAGGTGCCAAAATTTGAGTGGTGGGAATACCAAGCAAATCTTGCTATGGCAGCTCTTCTGTTGCCGAAGCATCTCGTGATCGAGGCGGCACGCGCACACCTTTCTCAAGTCTTGTCTCCGTCAGGCAACTTTGAATCTCGCGTCAATGATGCTGAGCGCGAGATCGCATCACTTTTCAACGTCAGCCGTCGCATGGTCTCAATCCGCCTTGGTAAGTGGTGGTCTGAACAATCAACCCAACCATCTCTTTTCTAACAACAATTTAAGAACCATGGCCAAACCGAAAATCAAACGCTTCGGCAATCCCGAATTTCTCCGCAAAATCAAGCCCGAGAGCTTGCTCCAGCTCTTGCGATCCTTCGATGATTTTTTTCGACTTCAAGGTATGGACTTCAGCGGATCATCGCTAAACGACGAACAGCTCGACCAGCTCTCCGCTCTGATCATTTCCCCACCAAATTCCTGCCCCGGTTCATTTCTTGATGCCGTGGATATGCTCGACACACTCAGCACAAATGACGGGCTAGACGAACTTCGCATGGTGGACGGAGAGTTGGTTCGCAAAGTTCAAAAAAGCGGAGATTCTGCCGGGGACATTGCAGTAAAGATTTGGTTGCTCGACCGCACGGCGCTCGAACGCATCTACACGAAGTTCAGCATCGACCGAGGCCGAACCATGAAGTGCTTCAGCCCAGGCAAGGGGCACCAGCCGCTGACTCCCGACCGGACCGTTTGCTGCGCGATGGAGGAAGATCTCAAATTCGTCTGCGCTGATCTCTTCGACAGCCCGACTTGCGACGTTCTTTCCTTCGACGACGATGATGGATACGCTTTCCTCATTCGTCACGGTGAGCATGTAAAACGGTTTGAAGTTCTCGACGATAATCACAAACGCGACACCCGTGCCATACGTCTCATCAAACACGATGTGGCTTTTGTTTATCACACTGGCGAAGTTCTGCTTTCCGGTCGCAGTGATGGAGTGAGGGAAACCTATCGCAGCGTGTTCTCCCAACATCTCTTCGGAGACAAAAGAACTCTCGTCCCTTCCAAGCGATTCACCCTCGAACCCCTACGCAGAGGGCGTGACTGCCTGAACTCTTCCGATTTGGATGTATCCGCAGTCCCGATGCTGCGAGAATTACAAATCCAACGTCGTGGCACCACGCGCTCAATCATCATTCGCGGTGATAACGTATTCTCTGAACTCGAAGAGTATGGGGCGGATTTTCTTCGTCCCTTCCAACTCGTTCGCGGTCGCTTCACGATCAACGTCGAGGGCGAAAAGAAAGCCCCCGCCATCGACATCCGCCCCGGACAAGACGTCATCCGGGGGGACATCCATCACCCTGTCGTCAAGCAGTGGCTCGAACACTGCCCATTCAATCTCCTTGCTGCGCATGAACAAACTTTGGCAAACCATTGATCTCTTCGGAAAAATCGGTGCTACTCGTTCTGCATGGCAGAACGAGTGGAGCGACGATTTTGATGCGTGGAGCGCGTTCCTCCAGCCGCGTGAAATGGTGAACACGATCGAAGACCCAGAGTTCCCGGGCGAAATCCTCGAACTCGAAAAATCACCCGCTGGCGACTTCATCGCTTTCAGCACCGCCATTCCCTCGCATCGGCCACCATTCAGCATGCCTCGTTCCGCCTGTGTGCGCCATACGCCAAACTTGGAGAGGATTTCTGCAATGCTCGCGAACAAGCTCGGTTTCGATGCGATGGAATCACCGCGATGGAGCGAGACATGCTTTCACGAAATTGGAGCACTGATGTCTGGGCGTGAAAATCCCATACCCGTCCATCTATTCATTCCTGACTCCCGCTCGCGGCAGGCCGTCATGAAGGCAGGAATCTGTGAACGGCCTCAGTCCATCGTCCTGATCCCCGTCTCGACAGGCTACACTTCGGACATCGCTGATCTTGCGAATCGTCACGATGTTCATGTTCGCGTTCTCTCCACCACAGCCGGACTTGAAAAGCTCTCGATCACCCCATCCGCAAAACCCGTTCGCGGGAAATCCCAGCCGACTCGTAACCGCATTTTTACACCGAAGAAGCACTGGCAGTGGAGCGATCTCCTCATCAGCATGTCTCGTGATGGGCTGAATTTCAAAATCCAAGGAGAAGAGGTGTCACAAACTTGGAAGCAACTGAGAATGAAGCCTACCCACGGTGGCCAAATCAACAAAACTCTCGCACTCATTGGCAAACTGGCTAACGGCGGGCGCATTACCCAACGCCGCAGCGATGAAACAGAGAGGAAGCAAATTTCCGATGCTCGCAAGTTCCTAGTCGATCTCATCGGCATTCAAGGGAAACCCTTCACAAAATACTCCGATGGCTGGGCCGCCGTGTTTCGCGTCGATGGCTCAATCGCAACCAAGCAAGTCAAAGAATGGGAAGCCGATGATGACACCGAGGAAATCCGCTACGATTCACCGCGTTCTGTTTATGAAAATGAGATTCATAGGTATCGCACTTAATGACATACTTCTTTGTTTATTTTAATACTTATCCAAGTGTAACAATATCAAAATATCGTATCGAAACATACTCATCCATCCATCCAAAATTTTAATCACAAATGATAACTACCACTGAAGAATCTCTAGTCCTGAAAATCGGTGCCTTGGTGCGGGTTAGGACTCGACACTACGTGGTTGAAGGGATGGATGTTTATACAGGTTGCAGCGATGGAACAGTGGTGAAGCTGGCTTGCCTTGATGACGATGCTCAAGGGGAGGAAATTGAGGTCGTTTGGGAATCAGAACTTGATGCAAAGGTTCTTGGAGAGGAGGCATGGGATCGCATCGGCCAGAAGGGCTTTGACTCACCGGATCACTTCTCTGCATTTCTGAATACCCTGCGTTGGAACTGCGTGACAGCGACCCAGCCGAGATTGTTTCAGTCTCCATTCCGCGCTGGCATTCGCATTGATCCCTATCAGCTTGAGCCATTGCGGAAAGCTCTGGTTCTTCCGAGGGTCAATATCTTCATTGCGGATGATGTCGGCCTTGGGAAAACCATCGAGGCGGGGTTGATTGCGAATGAACTGCTTCTTCGCAAGCGAGTGGACTCCATTGTTGTTTCATGTCCGCCGTCGATGTTGCTCCAGTGGAAAGAAGAACTCGAAACGCGGTTCGGGTTGGTGTTCGAGATCGTTGACCGCCAGTTCGTGGAACGCATTCGGCAAACCCGTGGCTATGGCATCAATCCTTGGAAAACTTTCCCCCGTTTTCTCGTCTCCCACAAACTACTGATCGACGAGGCTTACAAAGGCCCACTTTGCGACTGGTTGGGGACATTCAAGCCGAGTTCACTTTTCATTCTGGACGAAGCCCACCACGCCGCACCTGCCAGCGGCTCACGCTATGCCATCGACTCGCGCTTCACTCGTGCGATACGAGACTTGTCCAACCGCTTTGAGCATCGCCTGTTTCTATCTGCTACGCCACATAACGGGCACTCAAACAGTTTTAGTGCCTTGCTGGAATTGCTTGATCCGCAGCGTTTCACCCGTGGAGTGGATGTGGTGAAGAGCAACCGCGATGCCGTCATGATCCGGCGGCTCAAGGAAGACATCCGCGAAGTTGCGGGAGGGTTCCCAAAGCGCGAAGTGGTGCAGGTGGATTTGGATAAGCATTGGGCGAATGCCGACTCTCCGGAGATCGAACTCTCCCGCCTACTTGATGAATACCGCAAAGTCCGATCCATTCGCATGAAGGACGAAACGAAGAGCCTCCAAGCACGAGGTGCATTGGTGATTTCACACCTTCAGCAGCGTCTCCTATCATCTATCGAAGCGTTTGCCCGCACCCTGAAAGTTCACCGTCGGAGCATGGAACGGGTTTGGACGGAAGAGGGCTCTGTAAAACCAGCGAGTGCGGGTTACTCCCGATTACTCGAAGCGGGCAGCTTCGATGCCGACGATGACCAGTCACAGCTTCCAGAAGAGGAACAGGAAAAACTTTTCGAGCAAGAAATCGAGGCCGCAACCCAAGCCTCCGCAGGCAAGAGCGATCAGTCTCTCGTTGCCGAGGAAAGGCGTCTGCTAGATGCCCTATCTCTCATGGCTGAGTCAGCACGCTTCAAGCCAGATGCACGAGTGCGCTGGCTTATTGAGTGGATGCAGAAAAACATGTGCCGGGGAGTTCGATTACCGGGCGCATCTTCCCCACAACTCAATGCCGATTGGAGCGATCTCCGAATCATCATTTTCACCGAGTATGAAGACACGAAACGCTACCTACTGAACATGTTGCGCGGAGCCATCGGGGGAACAAACCTTTCGGATCACCGCATTGAGGTTTTTCATGGGCCAACTCCACAGGATAAGCGGGAGGCGATCAAACGCGCATTCAATCAACCGCCCTCACAGCACCCCGTTCGTATCCTTGTCGCCACCGATGCCGCCCGCGAGGGACTCAACCTCCAAGCGCACTGTCACAACCTGTTTCACTTCGATGTGCCGTGGAACCCAAGTCGCATGGAACAGCGTAACGGGCGCATCGACCGGAAGCTACAGCCAGCGCCCGTAGTCTTTTGTCACTACTTCGTTTTCACCGAGCGGCCAGAGGATCGGATCATCCAAGTTCTCGTTAGGAAAACCAAAACCATCCGCAGGGAATTGGGGAGTCTTTCCAATGTCCTTGAAGCCAGAATTGGAGAGACCCTGCTCAAGAGCGGCATTGCACACGACCGCATTGCCGAAATTTCAAAAATCATCGAGGAGGAAGACCTTGCCGCCGACCACAAGAAAGCGGTTGAGGAAGAACTCGAAGCCGCCCGCGAACGACAGGATGCGCTCCGCCAGCAGATCAAAGGCTTGGATAATATTCTCTCAAGCTCCCGCTCAGCCATCGGCCTTGATAGCGATAAACTCCGCCAAACACTGTCTGCATCACTATCTCTATTGGATGCAGAACCGCTTGATGCCTCAGAAACGCCCAATGGCGAACCTCCTCGGTTTCACTTCCCCAATCTCGATGTGCGTCATGGTGCTGATCCCACTTGGTCAGACACTCTCGATACGCTCCGCAAAGCACCGGATGCAGGGAAAAAGGATTATGCTTGGCGCAAAGATTCGCCGATCCGTCCTGTCGTCTTCGAATCTCCGTCCGGCATCGACGAGGATGTGGTGCAGTTGCACCTATCACATCGGGTGGTGCAACGCCTACTCAGCCGCTTTCTTTCCCAAGGATTCATTCATCACGATCTTTCACGCGCTTGCTTCGGTCAGACTCAAGACGGTGTCGCTCGTGTCGTTCTGCTCGGTCGTCTCGCCCTGTATGGGAAAGGCGCGGCGCGGCTTCATGAGGAAATCCTGACGGTCACCGCACGTTGGCAGGAACCGTCCAAGCGATCCAAGGCACTCGTGCCATACGCGAAGGATGCCGAGGCGAAGACACTCGAATTGCTCGAAGATGCGATGCGGAAGGAAAATCACCGCCAGCTTTCCGAATCCGTCTCCGCCAGCTTGCGAGCCAGTATCCCGCACGATCTCGATGCCCTACTCCCTCACCTCGAAGCCCGCTCCCGCGAACTGCAATCAGATACCGAGGCAAAATTGGCAGACCGAGGACGCGCCGAAGCAGACTCGCTTCTGAAAATTTTGCAGGATCAGCGAAAGCGCGTCCAGCAATCGCTCGGGCGGCAAGACTTCGATCAACTTTTGCTCAGCTTCAATTACGAGGAGAAACGACAACTTTCCTCCAATCGCCGTTACTGGGAACGCTACCTCGATCAATCGGAAAAGGACATCCGCGAGGAACCCGAGCGCATCCGCTCCTTTTACCAAGTCACCTCCAGCCGACTCCAGCCCATCGGCATCGTTTATCTCTGGCCTACTGAATCATGAACGACCCACGCGAACTCCATATCCCAATCGTAATCAAGGACGGCATCTTCTTTCTCCGCAACGGAGAGGCGCTGCCAGATTTTCGCGAAGGTACCGAAGCTGAGCTGCGGATCGCGGCCAGTTCTTTGACCGAACCCTCGCGCATTGGCCAGTTTCTATCAGAGTCCACAAAGCCATTCTTGCCCGCGCACAGCCCACTCGGAGCTGAGGTGAAGCCTGATGATGCCTCCGTTGAACTGAAGAAACATGTGGTGAATTGCTTCACCGGAAGTCGCTACATAAGCCTTGTTCCGTTTGTTGTGACGGAGGAAATGAAAATCACGCTCACGGCGGGAAAAAAGGGGCGGCTCGTGGACTGCAAGTGCTTCATCCCCAGCCTGAATCTGGAGGTGAACAGCATCAATGAAGCTTACACCCGGATTTCCCAAGCCTTTGAACCTGCGCGCAGATCCCACACCGGAAATGTCTTCGCTAAAGTCTTCTCCACCCAACCAACCCTGCGCTCGCTCGATAGCATCCGCAGAGAAATCGAAAAGCCCGGCGTTTCCGGGCAGAAACCCGAGCTAACCTAACATGGCGATTCCAGACCCATCATACCGCGATCACCAAGCCTGGCTGGGCTATCTCCAACCAGACGGCTTGGTCGTGTCTCCGGCAGCTCTCGTCGATTCCCAACTCATCATCGACCGCAGCCAATCCGCCGCGCTCCAGCATCGCCTCGCCGAGTTCACGGTGGAGTCCGAGAGCGATTCTGGGGAAACACAGATTGCCATTCCCGACATCGCAGCCTTTCTGACCGACTTCCTCGAATGGCCAGCGGACTGCCTGCATGGCGAAGGCACTGGCCGCGCCCTACCGGATGATTTGCGGGTGCCACTTCCCGAGCTTGAGAACGATCTCACACCCACCTTCGCCTTGAGTAACCCGCGCTCCGCTGAGGGCGAGTCCCCATGGCTGATGCTCATCAAGGTGCTCGAAACCGGAACACCCCTCGACCTGCGACAAAGCGAGAATACCCGCACTTGGAATGCCAGCGAACATCAGAGATTCGAGAGACTGCTACGCGAGACCAAAGTCACCATCGGCCTCATCACCAACCATCGGGAATTTCGCTTAGTCTATGCCCCACGGGGAGAAAGCGCCGGAAGCATCACGTTCCCGGCAGCGGCCATGGTGGAGGTTTCCGGCAGACTCATCATCGGTGCATTTCACCAGCTCCTCAAAGGTTACACCCTGCTCACCGCCCCCAGTGATGCGCGTCTCACCGCCGTCCTGAAAAAAAGCCGCGACTATCAGGCAAACGTCTCGATCAAGCTCGCCGAGCAGGTGGTGGAAGCCCTTTACGAACTCTTGCGCGGATTCCAATCCGCCAATGGACAAGTTCGCGGTGAGCTTCTCCGCGAGCTGATGGCAAACGAGCCGAACGCGATCTATCGCGGCTTGCTCAACAGCCTACTCCGCATCGTCTTTCTGCTCTATGCGGAAGATCGCGGCCTGATGCCCGTCAGCAGCCTCTACGTGCGGAACTACTCGATTCACGGCCTGTTTGAACGCTTGCGGGCGGATGCCGAGCGTTACCCGGATACCATGGATCACCGCTACGGCGCATGGTCACAACTGCTCGCCGTCTTTCGCCTCGTCTTCAATGGCAGCAAGAACCCCTTGCTCGGCATGCCGCCGCGCCGTGGCTATCTCTTCGATCCATCACCCTTTCCCTTCCTCGAAGGACGCAGCACCTCCGAACCCAACGTGCCACTCGTGCCAGACGGCACCATCTTCCGCGTGCTCTCGAATCTCCTGCTCCTCGATGGCGAGCGCCTTTCCTACAAGACTCTCGATGTGGAACAAATCGGCTCCGTTTATGAAACGATCATGGGCTTCCGCATTGAGCAAGCCAGTGGCCGCATGATCGCCCTCAAGCCGAAGAAACGCCACGGCGCGCCCGTCCATATCAATCTCGATGCCCTCGTGGCACTGAAACCAGCCGACCGGGAAAAAGCCCTCAACGATCTGGCGGATACCAAGCTGCCCGAAGCCCCGGCGAAGGCACTCAAGGCAGCCGCTTCCGTGGATGATCTGCTTGCCGCTGTTGAGAAACGCATCGACAAACGCGCCAGCCCCGCCCTCGTGCCGGTTGGTTCCATCATCCTCCAGCCCACCGATGAGCGCCGCCGCTCCGGCTCCCACTACACCCCGCGCTCCTTCACCGAGCCTATCGTCCGCAAGACCCTTGAGCCGATCATCCAGCGCATGGGGGAACATCCTAGCCCGGAGCAAATCCTTGATCTGAAAGTCGCCGATATTGCCGTGGGTTCCGCCGCATTTCTGGTGGAGACCTGCCGCCAGTTGGCAGACATGCTCGTGGCCTCATGGCGGCACCATCTTTCCTTGCCCCGCATCCCGGAGGATGAGGATGAGCTGCTCTACGCCCGCCGCCTCGTCGCCCAGCGTTGCCTCTACGGCGTGGATCGCAATCCCATGGCCGTGGATCTCGCCAAGCTCTCCCTCTGGCTCGCCACCATGGCGAAGGATCACCCCTTCACCTTCCTCGATCACGCCATCAAATGCGGGGATTCCCTCGTCGGCCTCACCAACAAGCAAATCGCCGCCTTCCATTGGGATCTCTCCGCCGCCAAGCAGCTCGTCATGGGGCAGACGGAAATGGAAAGGCGCATGGCAAACATCGCCGCCGAGCGCAAACGCATCCTCGACTGGACGGAAGACACCGAATCCGCCGTTCTCAAAAAAAGCGACTTCCTCGCCGCCGCCGATGCTGCCGCACGCTCCCTCAAAACCACCGGCGATCTCGTCATCGCCGCCTTCTTCGCCGGAGATAAACCCAAGCAACGCCAGCAATTCCGCGATGAATTCCTCCTCCGCCACCTAGAAATCCAAAAGGGCGAAGCCCAACAAATTCCAGCCGAGGTCGCTACCCTCAATCAACTACGCGAAGGCGAATTTCCAATCCGGCCTTTCCATTGGGAAGTCGAGTTTCCCGAAGTGTTCACGAGGGAAAATCCGGGGTTTGATGGGATCGTGGGAAATCCGCCATTTGCTGGGAAAAATACAGTCTCCAGTGGGAACCGCGCACCCTATCCGGAATGGATTCAGAACTCCAAAGCGCTGATGCACGGAAACTCTGATCTTGTGGCTCACTTCTTTCGGACTGCATTTGACCTGCTCCGTCCAAGCGGCTCCTTTGGTCTTATAGCGACGAATACAATTGGACAGGGTGATACACGCACCTCTGGACTCAGATGGATATGCACCTCAGGAGGACACATCTATGCAGCCCATAGGCGCGCCAAATGGCCGGGCGAAGCGGCTGTAATCGTAAGTATTGTTTGGGTGATTAAAGGACACCCCGCCATTTCCTGCGAATTAGACGGCAGAGCTGTTGATCAAGTAACCGCTTACCTTTTCCACGCTGGGAGCAGCGAGAATCCTCAGACCCTGAAAAAAAACTCAGGGTTGGCTTTCAAAGGAAGTGAGACAGGAAGCCTAGGCTACCTCATAGAAGAAAATAGCCCTCTACATGGGTCGTGTCTCAAGGCGATGCGTCCAGATGGCAACAACCTCCTCAAATACTACCTCACAGGCTCTGACCTAAACGCTTCTCCGGTGCATCTATCGTCTCGTTTTGTTCTCGATGTGGATGGGTTAACAGCTAACCAATTCGCGGCACTTCATGATGTGAGCAGCCACCTCAATGTAGCACTTCGTCCTGACTTGCTTACTCGAAACGAAATCTCAGATGAGACCGTAGAATGGTGGCATTTTCGGCGTCCAAGTGAGCCTACGCGAGCCGCTTTATCCTCAGGCGAAAGGCTGCTGGGCATCTCCCGCGTTAGCGACACAGGAGCATTCGCGTTTATTCCGCAAAACGTGTTGCCCAATTCGGACGTGATTTGCTTCACACTCAATTCCTATCCCGCGATAGCAGTTTTGCAGTCACGGGTTCACGAGTTCTGGATGCGCTTTTTCGCTTCATCCATGAAAGACGATCTTAGATACGCACCCTCCGACTGCTTCGAGACCTTCCCCTTCCCTCCGAACTGGGAAGAGAACGCCGCATTGGAAGAAGCCGGACGCGGATACTACGAATTCCGAGCGGCTTTGATGATCCAAAGTAACGAAGGACTCACCAAGACTTACAACCGCTTCCACGATCCCGAGGAAACCTCTCCAGACATTCACAAACTCCGCGAACTCCACGCCGCCATGGATCGCGCCGTGCTCGCTGCCTACGGCTGGCCAGACATCTCCACCGCCTGCGAATTCCTGCTCGACTACGAGGAAGACGATGAAGAAGAGACCAGCGGCAAGAAACGCAAAAAGAAAAAGCCCTACCGCTACCGCTGGCCAGACGAAGTCCGCGATGAAGTCCTAGCCCGCCTCCTCGCCCTCAACGCCGAACGCGCCGCCCAAGAAATACTCCAAAGCCCAACCAAAAAGACCGCCGCGA
Organism: Verrucomicrobiaceae bacterium; assembly: GCA_027487435.1. Taxonomy (GTDB): domain Bacteria; phylum Verrucomicrobiota; class Verrucomicrobiia; order Verrucomicrobiales; family Akkermansiaceae; genus UBA956. The sequence goes on from JAIYDP010000098.1 coordinate 16,023, forward strand.
AGAAGGTCGCCAAAAAACAAGCGCCCAAGCACGTCGATCAGGCACAGGAAGATTTGTTCAGCCGCCCCATCCAAGGCGCGCCGTGGCGTGAACGGATTGCGGCCTTCCGTTTTGATATTCCAGACAGCCCACGGCCTGCGGATACGAACTCACTCTTCTACTACCGCATTCTCATTCCTGCCCTCATCCAAGAAGCTGGCGGCAGTGTGCCATGGGATGTGCTGCATACCGCCGCAGCACTGCTTCACGAGAAAGAACTCCTGCAATCGTTCCTTTCTGATAGTGCCGCGAAGGATGCCAAGGCTTGGTCGCGCAAGTCCAAACTTCTCTCCGATCCAGATGTGTTTGCCGCCGCCATCGAGGAGGCCATTCTAACATCCAAGAAAGTGCGGATCACCGGAAATGCGCCGTCATTCGATCTCCGTCTTGCCCCCGACGTTTCGATCCACCGCGCACCTTGGCACATCCTTGATGCCCGCCTCGCCTTGACCGCCGCAGCCTTTGCCATCGCCCGAGGAACCAGCGTCTCTGTTTCCGAGGAACTGAACGAGAAGATCATCCAATTCGCACGCACAGCCTAACTCCATGAATCAAGACACCGAACTTTTCCCTGACCCCGCCGAAGTCGCCGCCAAGCGCACGGAGCCTCGTCTCTGGGTGAAGGAATTGGCGGTGTATAAAGAATTCAAGCCGGGCGAGGAAATGCGCCGCATCACCTTACGTCCCGGCCTCAATATCATCTGGGCGAAGGATTCGGAAAGCGGCGCATCGGGTCACGCCGCTGGGAAATCCACCTTCTGCCGGATGCTGCGCTATCTGCTAGGCGATGTTGCCTACGGAACCGAAGTCTTCCGCTCCGCCTTCCGCGAAAAATTTCCCGATGCCTACCTCATAGGCGAGGTTCATCTGGATGGCACACCATGGCTCATCGTGCGTCCGCTAGGAAAATCCGGCCATCACTGGTGCGCCCGCGATACAACGTGGGAAGCCTTGTTTGAAGATGGAATCAAGCATCCGGACTACAAGGTGTTCACCGACGAGCTTGAGAAGACTTTCATCAGCCCGCTTGGAATCGAAACATTTCCCGGCACCCAACGGAAAATCGAGTGGGTTCACTTCCTGCAATGGCTCACCCGAGATCAGGATGCCCGTTTCGCCCACCTTCTCGAATGGCGTCCGCCAGCCAGCGACGGCGCGGAATCGAAGTATCTCACCTCAAGCGACAAGACGAACCTGATACGCATGGTGCTCCGACTTCTCGAACCCAAGGAATTGGAACAGCAGAACTCCCATGCGGAACTTCTTTCTGATCAGAACGAGCTGGAGTCCGAAATCCCCAATCTTCTGTATTCCAGAAATCGCGTCATTGCTGATCTCAAAGCAAAGAAGCTGATCCCAGACATCGGAAAATCGGACATCTCCATGAGCCTTGCCGGACTCGCGAAGGAACTCGGTGACGAAATCGACCATCTCGACAAGCAATTCCAAGAAGCCAACCGGCAAGACGGCGTGGGCGAAGTTTTTGCCGCCAACCTCACCCAAACCACACAGCGAAAAACCGAGCTTGAGGCTTCCCACAAGGCAAACGCAGATCATGTAAAACTAACGCGCAGTCGGTTCAGACACGAGAAGGGTGAGATCACTAAAGAGGAACTTCTCGCGCAATCTGCCGAGCTTGGCGACATCAAGGGCAAGTGCAGCAACAGCATCCACATGGCGCACGCCTTCAAATGCCCCATCGCTCCCATGCTGGAACGGGACGAACTTCAGGAAGCCCGCATCGTCACCGCGAAGTCCGCCACCGAATACTTTGAGAACCAGCTAAAACTCGACGAAGCCGCGCTCGCCGTCCTCAAACGGCAGTTGGACGAGCAATCAAAGCGAGAAACCCAAATCAAGGAGAAGGTCACCGAACTCAAAACCGCTCACTTCGCGAAACGCGCCAAACTTCACGAAGACCTAACCGCGAAGCGCGGACTACTGGCCACCATCAACCGCGCAATCAAAGACGACGATGATGCCGAATCCAAACGCGAGGCACTGAAACTCATCAAGCGAGACGTTTCCGCCTCCACCAAAGACCTCGCCGCCATGCGGAAGGAAGCGAGCAAACGCCTTACGGAACTAAGCGCACAGTTCAACGAGGTCGCCTCATTTCTCTTGAAGCGAAAGGTTGATGGCAGAGTCCGTTTCAATTCCGACGAAGTCATTCCAGAGCTGAATTACCAAGGCGATATGAGCAGCGCCGCCCTTGTCACTCTCCGGCTTCTCATATTCGACCTCGCTTGCCTCAGTGGAAGCACGGGGCTCTTCATCCAGCATCCCGGCTTCCTACTCCACGATAGCCCTCGCGAAGCCGATCTATCAGCGACGATCTATCGGCGCATGTTCTCTCTCATCGCTGGTGAACAGGAGAACCAAGCCGTCCAATACATCATCGCCACCACCGAGGCACCGCCGGAAAATCTCCAACAAACACCGTGGCTCGTATGTGAGCCGCTTTCATCGGAAACGCCTGAAACCCGTTTTCTTAAATCAATCATCTAAACAAATGGACGAACCCAAATCACTCGACAGCCTTTTCAATCAGAAGATTTTCCGCATCCCGGATTATCAACGCGGCTACGCTTGGCAGCGTGAGCAACTGAAAGCATTTTGGGAAGATCTCGTGAACCTCTCTAACGGGCGTTCTCACTACACGGGCGTTCTCACCCTGAAGGAGATCCCGTCCCGCCAGATCAGCGACGAGGAGAAGGAGTTCTGGTTGGTGGATGATCACTCCTACAAGGTCTATCACATCGTGGACGGCCAGCAACGTCTCACGACGTTCACCATTTTTGTTCAATCCTTTGTCGATTTCGTGAAGGGCTTGCCTGACAACCAAGGAAAGCCCGATGAAGAAATCTACCTCACGGATACCCAAAACGTGGCCGACGTTCAAAGCCGCTTTCTGTTCAAGATAAAGCCCACTGGCGATCAATTCCGCACCTACAAGTTCGGATACACCAAGGACAATCCGAGCTACGAGTATCTGCGGCACAGGATTCTGGGAGAAACCGGCGGCGGTTCGGTTCAAGAAACCTTCTACACACTCAACCTGAGCAACGCGAAACGCTACTTCGCCGAGCAGCTCGCTGAAATGCACTCCGAGGATGGCACCAACGGCCTGCATGAGATTTACAAGAAGCTGACGAAGCGTTTTCTGTTCAATGAATACGTCATCAAGGATGAGTTCGACGTGTTTGTGGCCTTCGAGACAATGAACAATCGTGGCAAGAAGCTCTCTGATCTCGAACTGCTCAAGAATCGCCTTATTTATCTCACGACGCTATACAGCGATCAGGAGCTAGACCCGGCATCAAGACAAAATCTCAGGGAGACTATCAATGATGCATGGAAGGAAGTTTATAAACAGCTTGGTCGCAACAAGACCGCGCCTTTGAACGACGATGATTTCCTCAAGGCTCATTGGATTCTGTATTACAAATACTCACGGCAGACCGGGCAGGACTACATCCGCTTCCTGTTGGATGATCAATTCACACCGCAACGCGTCCACAAGAAGGTCGAGCGCGAAGTGGTTTTGGAGACGCCAGAAGAATCACGGGATCAAAATGAAGAGGAGGAGGATGACGAGATTTCTGCTTCGTCCCGCGAAAGCGAAACCATCAAGGTTTCTCGTGCAGAGCTGTCTCCGACCGAAATCCGGGATTATGTTCTCAGTCTGAAATCCTGTGCGGTTCATTGGTTCAATTCCTTCTTTCCTTCACTCGCAGAGGATTTGAGTGCTGAGGAGAAACGCTGGCTCGACTCGCTCAACCGCATCGGCATTGCCTATTTCCGACCACTGGTGATGGCGATCCTCAAGCGGGACATGACAAAATCCGAACGCATCAAGGCATTCCGGGTGATTGAGCGGTTCCTGTTCCTCGTGTTCCGAATGAACAAGGAACAAGCGAACTACGGCAGCAGTGACTTTTATCGCATGGTGCGGACGCTCGACAAGGGGGAGACCGGGCTGGATCAACTGGTGGCGCAACTGGAGTCGCGTATGGCCTACACGTTTGATGCTACATCCGGCCAGTTCATTAGCAGGGCATTCTACAACCAGGCGGAAAAGCGCTTCAAGGGTGGTGGCGGCTATTATTGGTGGCCAGCGTTGCGATACTTCCTGTTTGAATACGAGGTGAGTCTGTTGGCGGAGAGCAGGCAGTTGAAAGTCAGTTGGGAGGACTTGAAGAAGAGTGAGCGTGATATGATCTCCATCGAACACATTTTCCCTCAAACTCCCACTGCGGGCTGGGAAGCCGCGTTCTGTGAAGTGGAAAAGGAGAATTGGTCTAACTACCAAATTTCCTTTGGTAATCTTCTCGTCCTTTCCCAGTCGATCAACTCGTCACTCCAGAACGACGATTTTTCCGAAAAGAAGAAGCCGCGCTTCGATGACAAAGGCAGGAAGATCCGAAATGGATATTCGGACGGTTCCCACTCGGAGATTGAAGTCGCCGCCTGCCATAGTTGGGGGCCGGATGAGATTCGTGATAGGGGCTTGAAGTTGCTGAAATTTCTTGAGTCACGGTGGAACATCGACTTCGGCTCCGATGAAGCTCGGCTTAAACTGCTTTTCCTCTCGTTCGAGGAACCCGTCACAGCATCCACAACCCAACAGGAATCCTAACTCACCTACTCTATGCCCGCTACATCCACCACCATCCGCGCCGAGCTACTCGAAGCCCTCCAGCTAGATTTGGTCGGCCCGAACAACGATCACGCCTTCGCGCACGAGCTTTTGCCTGAATCTCCACATCGCTGGTATCTCACGGGCTTCCTCGTGCCAACCAATGCTCCCGTAGAGCAAAGGTCAGACTTCACCGCCGACGATGATCTCGATGACGGGCCAGCCGATGCGGAGGCCTTGGACGATCATGCTCCGCCAGAACGAGTCGTTGGAAAAAACTATTTTCCGTCTTCGATGGGCTTGAGCGTTTTGATTCCGGCAGGTGTAGAGGTTTTGAAGGTGGATGCCGAGTGGGGAGACTACTTGTTTGAAGGCGGCAAGAGTGACGAACTAAGCGAGGAAGAGGAAGCCGATCTTGAATCCGGTGCCATTGCAACCCGTGCCAGTGATACGGACGGAGATACAAAAAAATCGCCTTCGCCACCGAAGGGATTCCGCCGCGATCCACGCTGCGAATCAGTTGAAATTTCCCTGCCACCACCGGAGGAAAAGCCGCACTACTTTTCCGTGCCAAATAGCAGGGGACTCAAAATCGCAGTCACAGTCCGCACGATCCATGATGATTCCCATCAGCTTCCCGCTGGAACAAAGTCCGTTTCCTTGTTTCTTCTCAACGAACGAGAACCCGTAGCAGATCGAGCGTATCGGACATTTGCGTTTCAGGCGCGGTTGGTTGTCCACTCTCCCCATTCATTCATCGCACGGCCAGACATGCGCGGCAGTGGCCTCGATGAATGGGATGATGCCGTCGCGGATGTGCAATACATGGATGTCTTCGAATATGCCGTCGGCCATGGAGCGGCAGCAGAGGCCATCGTTAACGAAGGGGGATGCAGAGAAGTCCGCACCATCTGGATTCCGACGGCGGATGTGGAACGCGTCGCCCCTGCATCTCGCGATCAAGTCGGCACGGTGGAGCTAGGCATGGAGAAACTTTCCAACCTCGTCAATGGACAGGATGCCAGCGACAAGCTCATGCCTCTGGTGCGGAAGTATCGCGAGTGGATTGGCTCTCAGACCACCGCCTCCCAACAGCTCTCAGCAAGCCGGAAACATACGGCGGATGAAATGCTAGATAACGCCCGCCGTGCCGCAGACCGCATCGAAGCGGGGATTCAAGCACTGGCAGACCCGCAGAATCTGGATGCCTTCAAGCTGGCCAACAAAGTCATGGCTCAAGCCGCACGGCAGCGAGACTCGCAGACTAAAAACAAAATGCCTCACGAACTGGATGAGCCAACGTGGCATCCTTTCCAGTTGGCATTCATCCTAATGACACTCCGGGGAATCGTTGATCCTACACACTCAGACCGCCAAACAGTGGATCTATTGTTCTTCCCCACGGGTGGTGGTAAAACAGAAGCCTATCTCGGCTTGGCGGCCTTCACCCTCGTATTGCGTCGCTTCCGCCATCCCGGCATTCGCTCATCAGGCATGAGTATCCTGATGAGATACACCCTTCGCCTGCTAACGCTAGACCAGCTTGGGCGCGCCTCAGCGCTTATCTGCGCCCTCGAACTGGAGCGGCTGGCTGATCCCGCCAAACTCGGAGATTGGCCATTTGAAATCGGCCTGTGGGTAGGCTCCGGAGCAACCCCTAACCGCCTTGGTTGCCAAGGATACACCGGCCCCGGCAAGGACTACACGGCTTACAAGAAGCTCAACGACTACAAGAAAGATAGCCGTAATAACCCATCGCCAATCCCTATCGAAAACTGTCCTTGGTGCGGCTGTAAGTTCACGGCGGATTCGTTCCGACTTTCTCCAAACATCAAGAATCCGCTCGATCTTCAGGTGAGGTGCGTCAGCCCCAAGTGTGATTTCTCCGGAGATAGAAAACTGCCGATCGTAGGCGTGGACGAAGCCATTTACCGACGTCTCCCTTGTTTCATCATCGCCACGGTGGATAAGTTTGCCGCCCTGCCGTGGACGGGACGCTCTGGCGCGTTGTTCGGACTCGTGGATCGTCATGATAGCAACGGGTTCTATGGCGCATGTGATCCCGGGCAAGGCCAAGCTCTGGGCGCACACCTTCCTGCTCCCGATCTCATCATTCAAGACGAGCTTCACTTGATCTCCGGCCCACTTGGTACGATTGCCGGCCTCTATGAGACGACGATAGAACACCTCGCCAGTCGGAAAAATGGCGATGTGCTGCTCAAACCCAAAATCATCGCGTCAACCGCCACTGTCAGGCGTGCGGAATCCCAAGTCCGCGCTTTGTTCGGGCGACTGCGAACCGACATCTTTCCGCCACCCGGCCCAGACAGGCGCAATTCATTCTTTGCCCATACCGTGCCAGCCGATGTAGATCCAGCGCGTCGCTATGTTGGCATCGCCGCTCAGGGGCGTAGTTTGAAGGTTGTTCTCATGCGTGTCGGGCTGGCACTGCTCGGAGCGGGTGAAACTCTCTACCTCCGCGAAGGTGGGAAAAAAGCGAGGAACAATCCCATGGATCCTTACATGACGCTTCTGGGATATTTCAACAGCTTGAGGGAACTCGGTGGAAGCCGCCGCATCATTGAGGATGAAGTCCGGGCGCGACTGGAGCGTTACGCCAAGAGAAGAAGAAAAGACCCTGTGGACACCCTGTTTTCAGACCGAAAAATCCAGCATGAGGTGCAGGAACTGACTTCCCGCGTTTCAACCAACAAGGTCGCGATTGCAAAGCGGCGGCTAGGGCTGGCGTTTTACGAAGATGAACATGTGGATGTTGCTCTAGCAACCAACATGATCTCGGTCGGTCTTGATATTACCCGCCTTGGTCTCATGGTCGTGCTTGGACAACCGAAAACTACCGCCGAATACATCCAGTCCACCAGCCGTGTCGGACGCCAGCGAGACAAGCCGGGGCTTGTGGTGACTTTGCTCAATGTTCACAAGCCGCGTGATCGCTCCCATTATGAACGATTTGCTTGCTACCATGCATCGTTCTATCGGGCGGTTGAGGCAACCAGCGTCACTCCATTTTCCCCGCGTGCTCTTGATCGCGCCTTGGCCGCAGCACTGGTGGCTCTCTCACGCCACGACTACACAGAAATGACAGTTCCAATCGGCGCAAGTGAAGTCCGCACAATGAGAACCCAACTCGCTGATGTCGCTGTCAGGTTCGCCGAGCGGGCGGAAAATCATCGGGATTTTTCTGCCACAGAACGTGCCGAAATTCGCCAGAAAGTCTTACATCGTTGCAATGATCTCATCGACGACTGGCACGCCATTTATGAACACCTCCGTACGGTGAATTCTCGTTTGAAATATGCGAAACAAGAATCCGATTCAGCGGCTCATCTACTGCAAGACCTACTTGATCCAGACCTTGCGACAATGCATCCGAAGCAGCGCAAGTTCCGAGCGAATCGTTCCATGCGTGACGTGGAGCGAAATGTAGAGATCGCAGTGAAACCCCTCAACGACTGGCAATAATTATGAACGGAGAACTACGCACCAGCCAAATTGTAACCACCTTCGGCCCCGGCTCAATGGTGGATCTTCCAGATTCATCGGTCATTGTCAGTGGTCTGGATCACTGGGAATACGACAAGACCAAAGACATCCCGATTGTGGACGAACCTCGCCTCGTCGAGAAAATCCGCAGTCTTCTCGGAATGCCTCAACTCACATTGAGAAAACCACCACCATCTCTTGATCGTGGCCAGCATGGATTTCATCCAATCATCACTGGTTGGCGTTTTCCCGAGTGGTTTATCAGCCAGAAGACAGAAAACACGGCGAGGGGATTCCGACGTAGGCGCTTGGTTCACTGGAATCAGCTTGAGAACGGCAGATTCCTTGATGAAGAGGATAAAAAGAAATATCCAGTCGTGCCTGTTCGCTTCGTCCGCGCTTGCAAGAAGGGTCATGTAGGCGACATCGACTGGCCTGCATTCGTGCATGGCAAAGACGCGCCTTCCGGAGGTGAACTTTGGATCGAGGAACGAGGAACTACGGGAGACCTTGATGAAGTCTGGATCGTTAGCTCCAGTGGTGCGCAGCGACCCGTGGCGCAAGCGGCACGCCTCGAACTCCAAGCACTTGGCAGGTGCAACGGGAATCGCCCTTGGCTTGGCCCTGGTAAAAAAGAAAAATGTGGTGAGATCAATCGCCTCTTGGTGCGTAGTGCCAGCAACGCCTATTTCCCGCAACTTCTGTCTGTCATCTCGATTCCAGACCAAAAAAATCCGATTGATGATGTGGTGCGCTCTGCTTGGAATGTGGGATTGGCTATCGTCGATGAGAAGAGCAAGCTTGCGATGATACGAAGTATCCCTGCTGTGGCAGATAAGCTCCAAGGGATTGACGATGATGCAGTGTGGGAATCCATCCAACGCATTCGATCTGGTGCCAATCGCACGCTCCTCCCGGTCAAAGAAGCCGAGTTCGATGTCCTGAGTAGCGCTGTCGATGAATTAACCACGGACGAACCTGAAGGCGATTTCTACGCTCGTTCTTTGCCGCCGAGCCATTGGAATGCACCTTGGATGGCTGGAATTGAGAAAGTGGTATTGGTTCATCGACTTCGAGAAGTCGTTGCACAAATCGGCTTCACACGCTTCGAAGCATCGGGAACGGACATACAAGGTGAATTGGACATCGACGTTCAGCGCGCACCTCTCGCGCTCGACACTAGCTGGTTGCCAGCATTGGAAAATCGGGGCGAAGGAATTTTCATTCAGTTCAAATCATCAGAGATTCAAAAGTGGGTGGAAAAACCTGCGGTGATGCGACGTGCGGAAGAGTTGCTGGCAGGCTTCGATGTCTGGAAAAAAGGACACGAGGAATCAACAAGGGAGTTTCCCGGAATGCCATACATCCTGCTTCACTCACTGAGTCACCTTCTGCTGACTGCAATCTCGCTCGAATGTGGCTATCCCGCCTCCTCCCTTCGTGAGAGAATCTACGCCATCCCTCAGGTAGCGGCGAATTCTCCGGGTTACGGCATCTTGATTTACACGGGATCATCCGACGCAGAAGGAACACTTGGAGGTCTTATTCTGACGGCTCGTGAAATTAAGCATCATCTGAAACGGGCACTGAGAATGGCACTGCTTTGTTCGAATGACCCCGTCTGTGCGAATCACCAGCCGGGGCATTCTTCTCACCAACCTCTCTCAGGGGCGGCATGTCACTCATGCCTCTACGTGGCGGAGACTTCGTGTGAACAACGGAATGAGTTTCTTGATCGGACACTTGTGGTAGAAACCGTCGAGCAAATCGGCGCAGCTTTTTTCGAGGGCTTCAAATGATTCCAAGTTCAATCCTACATCTTTCCTCAGATGCGTTGCGCTCGCTCAAGAGCTACATTGCTGAGGAGAACAACGAGGTTCCCAGTCGTGGAATTTTACGCCAGATACTTGGCTCAGAGGCTCACGCCATCCATGACTGGTTGGTAGAGTTTCGGCAAACGTATGGGATGTTTCGACCCGCCCTCGAAGTTGTGGATGCCATTCTTCAAAGCCGCGAAACCCATCCTACGCCCGAATCACTGTTTGATCTCATCCTTTCTGGCCCAGAACTCAAGGATGTGCCAACTTGTGAGACACTGCCAACGATCCATCACCTCATTCACGAGGCCAAATCTGAGATACTGATCTGCGACTATGCAGTCTTTGGAGCAGAATCAATTTTTGTGCATCTGCGTGAAGCCATCTCCCAAAAGCCGGAACTGAGAGTCAGGTTGATTCTACATTTGTTTCCAGACACGGCGATCAAAGACGAAAAATCCGCGCTGACGGCTTTTCGCGACGAGTTTTTGCGCAAACACTGGAAGGCCGAAAGAAGTCCAGAAATCTACGTCGATCCACGTAGCCTGAATTCGGATACTTCCACTCGTGCGAGTATGCACGCCAAGTGCTTTGTCGGCGACAGTGCCTATGCGCTAATCACCTCGGCCAACCTCACCGACGCAGGGCATCGAAGAAATATTGAGGCTGGAGTCGCAGTCAAATATCCGCCAATGGTAAAACGCCTCATTGCCTACTTTGACGGACTGATTGATGAAGGTATTCTGCGACGAGTGAACTGAACCCAATTGCAACAAACCTTTACCGCTAAATTACCGCGAAAATGACCTTGATCCGCCTCAAGGATCTGGCATGTGAGATGACGAATGGACGAGAACTTTGAATATCAAATAACCCACCGGATCACGGGCAGGGACTTGTTTGTCGAACACGGTTCAAATCCATCCGCTTGTCCGGGACAGAATGACGGTTTTTCCGACGGATTTCTGACAAAGTCACCTGTCGATACCTGTCATTCTGGGCAACCCGGAAAATCCACTGACCCAAAGAATCCTATGAAATCAATAGATTACCCACCATGCAAGGGCTCCCCAGCCCATCCGCCAACACCCCAACCCATTATCGCTAGGTTGGGGTGTTGGCGTTTCAGGAAGCAACGACAACCCCTATTTATCTCATGAAACAGGGAGATCAAATGAATTGTCATGGCGGCGGAGC
>JAIYDP010000305.1 GCA_027487435.1 Verrucomicrobiaceae bacterium
CCGCCGTCCGGCCTCCCCGGGCTGTTCCGAATTGGGCTGCGCCCGCCCCTGGGGGGGGGGGGGGGGGGGGAGGTGAAAGTTGGAGCTGACGTGCGCGAGGCAGCACCACAGCGCCATGTTGACGCGACTTGGCGTGTCGGTTGAGAACGTCGAAATGCTTTTGGACGACCCGCTTGCGCCGAGTGGGGGGGGGGGGGGATTGGGCTGGAGCTCGTGCACGTCGCGCTGCTGTCGGACGCCATCGGCCGGCCGGTCGTTTTGTTTGGGCCCGACCCGACGAACGAGTTCGCGTTCTACCCGACGCGCTTTGCTGCGGGTGTGGGGGGGGGGGGGGGGGGGGGGGGGTGTTAGTTGTTTGGCATAATGTGTCCACTGAAGCTAACAGGATGGCTGCTTCGATTCTGTTTGCGCAACGGAGTTCAGTTGGAGGGGCGCCGCCCCAAGCGAAAACTTTCCGACGACGCCAGCATTTTGTGAGGGGAAACAGCACCCCCCCCCCACTCCCTCAACGCGACTTAATCTGCTCGTTCGCAAACTGCAGAGGTGCTTATGTTTAATCCCTCTTGGACAAGTCTACGCCGCGTACACAACTTGATTGGAGCGCTTGACAACCACAAGCTCGCCTACATGGGTCAGCGCGCCAAAGATTTAAAAATAAAAGCCCATGAGGAGGTGCATTGGTAACTATGGACCATGCGTGCAACATCGAAATGCAAACGGACCTGCTCGATGCTGGCTGGCCGGGTTGTTGAGGATCTCGGCTGGCACTCTAAAGTCGTTAAATTCAAGCTGTTAATGGACGGTACTTGTTGCCCGAGCTGATGAGGAGATTTTTGAGGTCGAAAAAGATGTGCGTGTCGTCCTGCTGCCATCAGACGTGTTGAACAGACACGGAGGCACGAGGGTGATCAACGTCGTCGCAACGCCAGACAGGCCTGCGCGACCTGTGCGACCGATGCGGTGCGTGTAGTCTTTGGGGGGGGGGGTCAGTGGGACGATGCAGTTTCTCAAATTCGGCGGCAAGGTTGACATCACTCAAGATTCTCCCAAAAGATGTTCCCCAATTGTAGAATTGAGATGTCATGATGCCTCAGAAGATGGCCGCGGTAACAAAGAATCACGTAGTTAATGACGAAAACGATTGTAGCGAAGTGAAACACATCAAAGCGCTCGAACAGACAACTTGCAATTGAGGCAATCCATGCTTAAAAAGAAACAAAATAAGAGACGCACCTTCAATATTCTTGGGGCAATCAAAGTTGATGACGTGTGACACGCCTTGCACGTCGATACCGCGCCCAGCAACGTCCGTGCACACCTCCCGCACATCAGTTAAAAGTACCCAGCGTGTTCAGGGGCACCAAAATGTCATAGCGGCGCTCCTTGAACTCCTCCAGCGACCATTCGCGCAGCTCTTGACTCTTCCCGCCGTGAAATGTTCCGCATTTAAACTGAGGTGCCATCAGCATCAAAAGAGGGGAGCGCACACCCCTTCGGCGGAGATGGCTTTTGAAAGGACGTCTGCGCTCTTCTTTGCGTTGACAAACACCTCCAACAGTCAAACGCGCAGCGGATGGAGACATCACCATGATGGGTGGCTTGGGGCCTGTGCGAAGAAGTTCCATCAATTTGCGCCTAACAGTGTCAACCAACCCCCCCCCCCTCCGAACTTCTTCTCGTGCTCGCCCAAGACCTCAATGCGCTGCTCAATGCGGTCCACAACTTGCCCCACCTCTCCGACGACAATCAGCGCAGGGCGCCGCATGTAACTGGAGGGAGGGGGGAGTCAGGGGGGCACAGAGAATAGGCCGCAAGGCGGAGGGATGCTGAACCGAGGGAGCACAAGAGGAGGAGGGGGGGTACTTTCTCGACAGCCTTTCGACGGCGTAGGGCATTGTCGCGGAAAACATAAACGTTTGGCGATACTTGAAGCCTTGATTTCCATACTCAGCATCCTGGCGGGTTACGGGTGATGTTACATCAACGGAGCCAAATCAAAACCAAAGTTGATGGGACAACAGCAAGAGCGACCGTACCTCTGAGTCGGGCTTCATCTTCGACGACGGCATCGCGTCGAGAATGACTTTGACCTGCGGCTCAAAACCCATGTCAATCATGCGGTCGGCCTAGGGGGTGAATCCGAAATGGTTGCGAGGGGGGGGGGTCACCTCGTCCAGCACAACGAAGTTGCACTGCGCAAGCACCAGCAGACGGCGCTCGAGACCTGTCATGTTTAAGAGTAGGTGGTCGGTGGCGAAGGATGAGGCCATCAAAACATCATCAGACTTTGACATGCGGCCATTCATCGCAAAAGACAAAATATCAGGTGGCGTAAAGCTGCTATCGAATAAATTGAAAAATCAGCAAGCGCCCCCGTGGACGCGCGGCGGGGCGGCTGAATCGCTGGGGGATGGCGGGTTGCTTCGAGATGTGGCTGTGCTTGATGGGCTGAGGCCAAAAGGTGTCCAAACAAATATGCTAATGTTATGGTATGAGACGGCAGTCAATCAAAACCCTGTCAACGAGTAACGATTGATGTGATGCTGTGGCTCACAATCAATCAATCGCCCAGGGGTCGAGACAAGAAGTTCCATCCCCTGCCGCATCGTAAAGCCCTGCTCCTCGATGCTTTTATGCCCCCCCTACCCAATTAGGTCATCTCACGCACGCACATTCACCCCCCCCTGCAAACAGTACGCGCGGATGCCCTGCTGCGTCAGAGACATCATTCCACAAACAAACCAGCGGCGTAGCAAACTTGAGTGCCTCTTCGTAGATTTGAGCGACCTGATGCGTCATCATCGGCAGATCATTGCAAGATCAAAGAACATCGCCGGCGCTCATTTTGAAATAAATAAAAGAGCGGGGGAGCGAATTCTTCACTTCAACGACTTACCAGCTCGCGAGTTGGCGCGAGGATGAGGGCGTAAGGGCCGTCAGCCGCAAGCTCTGGCGTGATGCGCGGGAGTGCGGAGATGAAGACCATCATGGGGATGACAAAAGCCTGCAGGAGTCATCATCAGACAAGAGTATCCGCTGTCTAAAAATAACTCACCGCGGTCTTGCCGGAACCCGTCTCGGCGATGCCCATCACGTCGCGGTTGAGGAGCCCAAGCGGCACGCACTGCATTTGAATCGGCGTCGGCTTCTTGTACCCGATTTGGCGGATGACTTGATGTTGTCAATCAACCGGACACAACCGGAAGGGCACCATCCAAAACCGATTCCGGCAGGCAGCTCTCCTTCCAGCTTCGGATTGGCTTTGGGACCACACCCCCTTTGACTTGAATGCGGAAGTCCTGCATCGGTCAGGAAATGCCAAGAAGCGAAGCGAAGCACCTCGCGGAAAATGCGCCAGTCGCGATCGTTCATTTCCTCGAGCTCCTTTTCGCTCCAGTGCTTGCCAATCATCTCCTGCCGCTTCAACCGTTCAGCAGCGCGCTCCTCCGCGCTGAATGGGATGAGAATTTCTTCAACGGCACTCGCAAGACAAGTCAAGAGGGGGGGGGGGGGTAGGAAACCGCTTCTCGAGCTCTTCATCTCTCTCGCCGTCGGATGGAGGCTTGACGTCCCTTTCTTTTTCTCTCAGCCGCTCGAGGTCGGTGAGGTACCTGACTCAAGTCAAGGAACAAGCGAACGATGGGCAATAAAAATCAAGTGGAACACATGCCGCAACTCACGTGCTGCTCTTCTTTTGCTCGCGTGGGTCAATCCCGGCGCGCCTGCGCATGGTCAGATCTTTTCAAACGCACACGGTTTATCGATAGCGCCTGATGGCCCATCAAACAGATCAAACGAAAGAAAACTTGAAACAAAGGAACCGATACAAAGATACTCGAGAAGCGGCACATCAGACATGACGGGGGGGCCTACAAGCCTCTGCCGAAAAGGAGCTGCGCCTCAACGGGGTTTGTGTACAGGGAAATGGAGTCCTTGGCGGTGTCGTCCGACGCGTCCCAGTCGAAGTTGAAGCGGAACTTCTCGGACATTTTCAAAATCTTCTTTCGCTCGGGTTTTGCGCCGAGATATCGATGCTATATTTGTAAGATGGGGAGACCAAATGTGAAAATATGCGTCAAGTGAGTTGCCGTCGTTGCGATTGGGTGTGGATGAAACGACAGAGGTGACATGGATGAAAAATAACAGCTCCGTCACGCATACGAATGCATATTTTCATATAATCTCGCAAAATCTGCAAGGCTACCGCAATGACAAGGCTGTCCGCTCGCTCCTCCTTCTCAACAACTTTGGCCGCTCGTTTCGCTTCCTCTTGTCGCCGCCGCTCCTGCTCTAATTCCCGTTAACCTACTCATCCCCCCCCTTCAGAAGTACCTTGCTTCTCTCGGTCCACAACGCGCCGTAGAGCTTCGCGCTCCTCTTGCTCCCGTTTCAGTCGCTCCGCCCTTTCAGCCTCCTGCTTCGCCAACGCAAGTCGCTGCCGCTCTTCCTTGCTCAAAAAGACAGGTTTTTGCTCTTTATGAGAATCCTTGAGTGTCCGCAGTTTGTCTTCCAAAGACAGCGGCTGCGACGAGTTATCAGCCACAAGCAAAGCATCAACCTCAGCCTTCATTCGGCTCAAAAATGCCTCTCTCATGGCCTGCTCCTCTGCAGCCTCCTCCTCTTTCGTTTTGACTTTGACGTCTCTCACCTCGACCTTGACAACAGCAGCGGGTTGATGTGCTGCCGAATCAACCGTGCCATCGGTGCCGCGTGTCCTTCCTCGATCCGACTCCTTAGCGCGCTCACGATCGCGGTCGCCTCGATCCCTCTCGCGGTCACGTTCGCGCTCTCGGTCGCGATCATGATGGCGGTCGCGGTCGCTCTCCCGGGGACGCTCGCGGTCACCACGATCTCGACCACGTTCACGATCTCTCTCTTTAGGGCGGCTGTCTCGTTCACGTTCTCTGTCACGGTCCTTGTCTCTGTCCCGTTCGCGATCACGCTCCCGATCTCGCTCCCGATCTCGCTCCCGATCTCGCTCCCGATCACGGTCGCGGTCACCGCCCTTGTCTCTGAAAGATTAGGGAACAAGCAAGCCCCAAGCCTTCTGCGCTCCTCGCGATCACTCTCTGGATCGTCTCTTCGCCTCTTGTCTCCAGCCATTAGTTAATTTAAACAAACAATCTCTAACTATTCTTGTTAAAGTGGTCACCGCAAAAATCTCGAACAGCCGTTGACAATGACAGAAAACGGTGAGTTCTCCCGCCAGTATTTAAACCTTTTTCGATACCGTTACAGCAGACACTGTCCTGTGTGGCAACCATGTCTTCTCTGTCGAACTCGATGAAACTCGCTTCAACCCCCAAGCGCACCCCCAAGTGCGACAGGTTCATCCCCAACAGGGGGACCCTCAACCACGACGTGGCCCACTTCTCTCTCACAAACGAGAACTTCGATCCGCAGCCTTCGCCCAGCAAGGACGCGTACAAAGATTCTCTCGCCAAGACCATGCAGGATAAGTCTCGCATTCTGACGTTGCAGCAGAGGCCTCCCCCCCCCCCCCAGGGCTTCGTCAGCTCTCTTAACGCCCTTTACAGCCAGAATAAGGTCACCGACTTCTCCAAGAAGAAGACCACCGTCTACATCCCCTCTGCCCCCGAGAAGATCCTCGACGCGCCCGACATGGTCGACGACTACTACCTCAACCTCCTCGACTGGTCCTCCACAAATTTGCTCGCTGTCGCCCTCGGCAACACCGTGTTCCTCTGGAACGCCCAGACCGGCAACATCACCGAGCTGATGTCCACATCTTCCGCCGACGACATCGTCACGAGCGTGTCGGGGGGGCAGGAGGGGTCGCACACCGCCGTCGGCACGGACACCTGCGAGGTGACGCACCCCCCCCCCCCTTCTATCTGATGCAAATCAGGTTCAGATTTGGGATGTCGCTGCCACACGCCAAGTGCGCTGCATGAACGGCCATCGCGGCCGCGTCGGTGCCCTTGCGTGGAACAACTACATCCTCTCATCTGCGTCGCGTGATGCCTCCATCATCCATCACGACGTCCGCATCGCAAACCACGCATTTGCGACTCTTGAGGGCCACAGCCAGGAGGTCTGCGGCCTCAAGTGGTCAGCCAACGGCCAGCAGCTTGCGTCTGGAGGTTCAGCTCATGTTTTTTAACTAACTTTTAAAGGCAATGACAACATCCTCAACGTCTACAACGGCATGGAGACGACACCCGCGCACACGATGGCACATCACACCGCGGCCGTCAAGGCTGTCGCGTGGTGCCCGACTGCCCCCACGCTGCTTGTACGCACCCCCCCTACCCCTCCCCCCCTCTAACAACGCGAGGCCTCTGGCGGCGGCACTGCGGACAGGCGCATTTGCTTTTGGAACACGCAGACTGGCTCTTTGTTGAACGAGATTGACACGAACTCCCAGGTCACGGCGCTGATGTGGAGCCGCCATGAGAAGGAGCTCGTGTCGTCGCACGGCTTCACGCAGAACCAGCTGATCGTTTGGAAGTACCCCACCATGACCAAGGTTGGTGAGTTAAAAGGCGCGGCTAACAGATTGTAGATGGCGGAGCTGACGGGCCATCAGTCGCGCGTGCTGCACCTCGCGCTCTCCCCCGACGGCTCGACCGTCTGCTCAGCGGCGGGGGATGAGACGCTGCGCTTCTGGAAGACCTTCCAGCGAAGCGAAGGGAAGGCGGAGAAGAGCGGTTTGATGCGCACCTCATTCGCCAACAAGGCTTCAACCATCCGATAGATAACGGCAGGGTCGCTTGATTTATTAACAAATGCTGCAGCTTCTTTTAAGAACGGACAACCCCCCCTAACGTCAACAGATGTTCTACTTTGAACTCTGGTTTACCACAGACTTGAGGTCAGCATCAGTGTTTGTCAACACTATTCACCCGAAGAGTCGTGGCACGTCCTCTTGACATCTCTTTCGCAAAAACGTCACGCTGCGTGACACAACTGCTCCGCTTGAACTTGATTCATGCGTGAACATGTCACTCGCACGCATTCTGTAGACTGGAGCTGTTTTTACAAATACGAATCGCTTTCAAACAAGGTTCAGTACCTCGAGGCCTTTCTGTGCTACTGAAACCAAGGCGGTGGAACATTTGCACGTTTAATCTTCATGTTTAGTCTTCATGAAGACGGTGGACATTCAAGGGGTACCAAAGGAGGGGAGGGAGAAGAGAAGAAGAGAAGAAATTTAAACTAGCGGATTAACAAACGCGTTCCGCAGTTTTTTGAAGGTGTCGTCCACACGATGAAAGTTGTCCGAGCACAGCTCAAAGCACGTCTGTCGTGCCCGTTCTGGCTCAGAAACGAACCTGCCTCCTTCCCATGCCCCGCCCATGAGAGTGCGACGCATCCTCCAGAGAGGTCAGACATGAGACCCGCGTCCTCGCAGCGACTTTGCAGCTTGCAAACGTTTGGAACGCTGGGAGTGCGCGTGCTGTCACACCAGCTTTGACGTAGAAAACGAGTGGTTGCGGACGAAAGTTCACGAACGAGGTCCGAAGTTTGAGGTGCACCGCCACCGACGCGACCTGGCCTGTCAGCAGCACATTCTCGCTCGAAGCGAAGCGATCTGTGGCGGCATGGCAGTTTTCGTCCAGCGTCGAGATTTTGATGGAGGGGCAGGCGCACATCATGCGCCCGGAATGAAGACGGCGCGTGAGGACGTTTCGTGCGGGGAGGCTTACGAAGAGGCGTTCAAAATGATGTGCGGAGGTGTGGACGAGGAGGTGTTTGGCGACCCTCACGGGGATCTCTACGACGAAGGTGATGTGCCCAGGTTTGATGACATTGAAGGGGGTGATGGGGGTAAAAAGCACCCGGAAATAATCGGGTGTGAGGCTGTTGACTCCTTACATCGTCTGATGGGCAAAGGCGACAGCAAAGGGCGTTTGATGGATACGGCCAGTCTTTGTCAAGAGCTTGGAGGCCACGTCGACGAAGAGACGTTACGTTTGATGTCGATGGAGGACCTCGTGTTCGCAGGGGGAACTCGCGGCCGAGGGACGTCCCACCACAAATGTCTTGGAGGCTCCCACTGGTGATCATGCGTTTGATGTGTAACTGTAGAGACGTCTAGACGACCCCAATCGTTTGGCGCGTCTCTTTGATGCCCCTTAGCGTTCTTTTAAGGCTTGATTGTTCACATCAACTGCATTGACATAAACCCCTTTCATTCAAACTAATCACTTCCAGCATCTCGAGCCCTTCTGACGTCCCCTCTACACCCCCTCAGACATCAAACATCATCCGCCCCTTCGCTCCTCCGCCCCACAGCATCCCGCGGCTTGAAGACGTTTTCCAACCCCTCAGCCTCTTGCGGCCCCCTGCGCAACCCGTCGGGACGCCAGACGAAACCACCCTCTCGCTCGTCGACTGGCGGTGGGCTCGCTCGCGGGGGTTCTACGACGAAAAGAAGCGCGAGTGGGACGAATCGAAGGGAGGGGTGGGGGGATATTTTGCGGATTTGAAGAGGCGTCGGATTGAAAAGGGCCGGAGAGCGACGACAAAGCTTTTGACGCGGCCGAATCGGCGCTCTGCTTTTGACCTCGCGTCCGCAATGGGTACCTCGGGCCGTTGCTGATGGCAAAGGTTGATGCGGGGGGGGGTCAGCAGGGTCTAGGCGGGCTGAGCATTTTCAGCCGGGTTGTGAGCGAGATGAAGTAAAGTTTTGTTCGCTCTCTGATGAGGGTGCAGCGTTTTTGATGGAGACTTGAAGGGGCATCGCTGAGTGATGCCGAGGCGGCCGCAGATGCGCCCCAATGGCGGCCAAAGAACGCAGCAGCTGCTCGAAGACGTCTTCTCCCGTTTTTGAGAAGGGGGGAGGTCCAAAGCAGGCGCTTCAACCGTAAAGAAGCGTGCAATTGCTGCAGCAGCCCTCCTTATCCTAACGGTTTCTCAGCGTGTGGTGCGGAGTTGATGTGGCGCCAACCGTTGCAAGTTGCTCTCATGCGGCGGCGTCCTCACGTGGGAGGGACGCTGCTTAATTCAGCCATAAAAAACCTCTCTCTGGCGCAGCTTCTCGCGTCGACTTTCGCTGCGGCGGCGGAACGTGGCGGTGCCTGTGCATCAAAATGTTGCGGCGCGGGAGCGAGAGGATGCCCATCAAGACGCTCCGGCAGTTGACGTCTTATCCACTCGCCCTTTCCTCCATTTCATGCTGCATGCGCGAATTCTGAGCGAGAGGCGAGAGAACGCGTCCGCGTCAAACCCCGTCGCGTGCGGAAGTGTCGGGTGTTGCGGTGAGGGGGCCCCAATCAAGTTTTTGGGGGGAGGGGTGAGAGCGAACGAGCGCAGGGGTGTCGCTACGTTTCCAAGAACCGCTGATTGGTCGTTTGATGGGCTTGGAGGGGGTCATGGTGACATGACGCGGTGGCTCTTGATGACGTCAAGCACGTTAAGAGACACATCATTCCAGCTGGAGTCAGACGATGAGGGGGCAAGCGCAGAGGAGCCTCATTTCATCGACGAGACAGCCTTCGATCTTTCCGAGCAACCGTCTGAGTAGTCCCCTCACCCCAATGACCTCCGCAGCACCTCCAGCGACTGGAGACCCCCCCCCCCGCAGGACAGCCAAGGCGAAAACGAGCCCCTCGCCAAAAAGACAACGACGTCGACGGTCCTCGCCCTTCCGGCCATCGACGATTTCTTTCGGCCGCTTGCGTCATTTCCCTCTGCGCCCGCCGACGCATCATACCCCTCTCTTGATGAGTCGGCTCTGTCCCTTGTGGATTGGCGCTGGGCCCGCGCTAGGGGGTTTTATGACGGAGAGAAGCGAAGGTGGGACGAAAGCAGGGGTGGCGTGGCCGGGTACATCCACGACGCAAGAAAGCGGCGGCTAAAGCGGGGGGCAAGGAGGGAGTCGGTGCGCGCATCACCAAGTTTCAAACAATGGAAAGTGGGGGCCTCGTCGAAGGAGGAGATGAAAAGGAGAGCCCCCCCCAGAAAGATAGGTTGGGTTGACTTCCCAATGAGGCCAAATTTGGAGGGGCTTGAGCCAGTGGATTTGTTTTGCCACTTGTGGAAAGATTTACCATGTAACGGCGTCAACAGAGACAAACATGCCGACCGCATGAGCTGGATGTAGAACCTAACAAATAAAGTAAGGAGGCACGGGGAAGCTTTGAAATTCAAATTTCAAATCCCTTCGCTTCGCTGGTGAAGAAAGAAAACACGTCGCTGCGCGGCCCTCAAACGTGCGCACTCTCACGAGTTCTCGAGAGCATTTTGACTGCGAGGAAGCGGGGAGGAGCGTGGTGAAACGTCAAAACTGGACAGAGTCGGCAGCCCGCTGGCTCGTGTGAAGAAACGGGGGGCTGCGGGAGGGAGGCACCTCTGCGGTTGAAGAGGGATATTTTCTTTTTAATCAACCGTTTTACGGGTGGAGCGAGAGCCATCGGTAAGGGGGCGCAGCAACAGTTGCGCGACGCTGAGGTGGCACGACTTGAGAAGTCTGACAAGTCGGTTCAGGCGGACGGACGGAGGAGGGTGTGCGCACGTGTGTGCTGGGGAGTCGCGGCGAGAAAGTGGAGGAGAATGTCAAAGGCGATCTTCGACGCGAGACGAGAGTAAAAATAAAAATAACAGACAAAGCTTGAAAGAGAGCGTCAGGCAGACCCATGCGCCAAATCGGACGATGAGCAGAGTTAGGCCAAACGTCGGAAGGTGGCGGAGACACCGTCGGGGGGGGATGTTGCCAATTTGAGGGCTGGAGGAAAACTGTCAAAAAAGGCACATCACAAACACTTGCGGCGATGGAAGAACTTCACAATTTTGACATCCCGCATACTGCTGACAGGCCAGTCACACACCCCCGTTGGGCAGCGCACGCAATCTCGAAATGAGCTCTGCCTTCGACGCCTTGGGCAGCGATTTGACCCCCGATTTCGACCTTCTTTGGTTTGAAATTCAAACAGACGCGTGTGCAACTTACGGTTGCTCCAACGAAGCCTTCATCAGCACCACAGGCTGCGGCTTGACGATGCGCGAGGGATACGCTGAAATCTCCACATGGAGTCGCTCGGCGCCGTGCGGAGGCCTCAACGTCGTGAGCTGGCCTCACCTCGACGGCGGCGGATGTCTGCGGCCCTGCAAGGCGCCTGTCGGCTCTGCTGCGGGAGAGTGTCGCAACGCCAAGGACAGCGGCGCAGCCGGAACACGCGGTTACGAGTCGGACTCTTGCGCAGAGATTTCCATCCATCATGAAAGCAAACAAACTGAACGGCCAGACGGAAATGAAGTGGAAGAAATATCTGGTGACCAGCGAAACCGATTTCTCTCGTCCGATCGATGTGAATCAACTTCCACGGGGCAACCATACGCGTGGCCGAGGGAGGGGCTCCCCATCAAGTGCAAATTTGATGTGATTTAGCTGACAGTCCCAGTGGCTGCATCGTTGAACTTCAGCGGAAAGACATGCTGTTGCAGCGCCTTTTCAGACCTCTGCTTCCAATTCTCGCATCGACATCAAAACAAGAGTCATCAAGCGGCGAAGACGACGAGTCGTCACTGTCGTTGGTCCAATGGCGCTGGGCCCGCGCAAGAGGGTTCTACAGCTCGGAGACGCGCCAATGGAACGAAGCGAAGGGAGGGCTTAAAGGATACTTAAAGGACGTGCAGCGTCGGAGGATAAAAAAGCGGTTACTCGCGACGGAAAAGCTCAAAAAGCCTTCAACCGACCCCAAGTTTGCGCTGGATGGGAGGCCGCGCCCCCCCCACTGCGCCTCTAAGACTTCGACCCAGCCGAGGCATGTCTTAAAGCCTGTGCAGACTCAAAAGTGCCCTGCAGCGCTTTGCGAGAGGGTTGTGGTGGGGATGAACTTGGAGGGCTTGGAGCCTCTAGATTTATTTTCGAGCACTCTCTGCTGGCCGGTATCGGATTGGGAAGGGGGGGGGGGGTGTGGCTCGTTTGAAAGAGAGTGAATTTGGCGGAGAGATGACACGGACATCCATCACAATCTATTTCGGGGTTGATGTCACTGCAGCTGCCGCAATCCCTTTGTCAGGAGAGTCAACAAGTCCCCTGATGACATGGCCTACATCAAAATCAATCAAAATCAACCGCAAACCGGAGAAACCCCTTGCAGGAAGCCATCAAAGTTCACTTTCGCATCGACCACTTGCTTTTCAAACACCCCAGCGCAAATAAACGCTTCGCTTGATCCGCTTCGCTTCGCTTCAAGAACAAGCTGAAGTTCTAAAAGATAACTTCGCTTCGCTCAAACCGTCGCACAACTTGTGGCTCGAAACGGCTGCGTGGGAGAGCCGCAAAGCCGCGACCAATGGCGGCACCTCAAGACGGACATCGTCGCCCCGCAAACGAGGACGAAATCCCCACAATGACCTCCCGAAGCGACGCGCTGGCCATGTCCGCACCTTGCAGAGGGGGGGGGGTTCAAACAGAGCCGAATTCCGGCTCAAAGAAGTCCCGTTTGGAGGAAGATCCCGAAGCCGCTAATGCGGGGGCCAAACCCCTGGCGCGGGGGGGCGTGGAGGGGGTCAAGGCGTTTGAATGCGCGACATCTCAACTTTGCGGAGGGAAGGAGGCGGGCGGTGGCCTTTCGAAGGTCGGGAGGTTGTTGTCGTTTGATGAAAGGCTCTTA
This sequence comes from Verrucomicrobiaceae bacterium, assembly GCA_027487435.1. Classification (GTDB taxonomy): domain Bacteria; phylum Verrucomicrobiota; class Verrucomicrobiia; order Verrucomicrobiales; family Akkermansiaceae; genus UBA956. The sequence goes on from JAIYDP010000305.1 coordinate 12,585, forward strand.
AGAGCGCCTGACGTTTTGGCAGCCGTTCGGGAGGCGCAATTTCTCGCCGACTATTGTGGCGGGGAAGATTTGATGGCCTCAGAGTCAGAAGAGTTGCTGCGGCGAAGCGCTGCTTTGCCATCAGGACCGTTTCGAAGAGTCCGCCGCGTCCGGATTGATGTCGCGGATGATGTGGAGGACTCCCAACTCCGCCTTTGGTTGCACATCATGCAGTCCGCGTCTTTTAGCGCTACCCTCTCTCCAACTGTCGTTGGCGCGAACGCTGGGGAGAGTGCGATGACGGTCAACACGTCGCGACCGGCGGACACGCAGGGACTCACTTCGTTCAACAGAAAGACCCCCTCGGTTGGGGCCCGCAAGAAGAGACCTGTCACAGCGGTCGATGGCGTCGAATCGGCTGAATTATTGACACTTGTGGACTGGCGGTGGGCAAGGGCGAAAGGTTTTTATGACCCGTTCTCTAAGACATGGAATGAGGAGAAGGGGGGTCTCGAAGCGTACCTTGAAGCTGTGAAGCGAAGGCGGAGTAGTAGGGAACGGGCAGCCGAATCGAAGCGAGCGAAAGACGACGCCGCGCTGCCCGAGAGTTTCTCCAGCGCCTCCTCCATGCGGCAGCCGCTGGCGCTGCAGTGGGGGGCGGGTTGGCTTCCTGCAGGGCACAGCTCAGTCATTCGAATGGATGGGCGCCCTTGAGCGGAGGGCCGAGTCTGGAGGGGGGGGGTGGCGAGGGGAGTGAGGCGATAACGCTGTGGCTCGTTGATTTATCTTCGCAGTGATGTGTAGTTGATGTGTGGACAAGGTGTCCATGAGTGTTGAATCAAGAAAGAAAAACCAGTGTCCTTATGTACGCACGGTCAACGGGACAAAATAGACTTAAACACTCAATATTCGCCCAGCTGTCATCGCAATAGCCACAGGCTTTTGCCGTATCAAAAAAAAATTAGAAAACAAAATTTACGCGCACGAGAGGAAGAAAATTGCAATCATATAAATACAAACATCAAATCAAAAATGAAATAGAGCATGCGTCAGCTGATGATGGCACGGCAACTAAGAGGTTGAGCGCGAAAGACGTTCATCACGAGGCGATGTCCTCCAAAACGTCTTCATGCCAAGGGCCACTTGATGGCAGCTCGCGAAGCATCTCCGCGCGAAAAAGGTCGATGGGGTAGAGGCCGTTGGTGTTCATTTCATTTAAGACCCAAAACGGAGTGGTGGAGGGAGGAGGGCGCTGCACAGCAAGGGGAGGGGGAGTTGGTAGCTTAGTGTCAGCGGGTCTCTCTAAAGAAGATTGCTTCCTTCTTTTAGAGCTCCGACGCTCCTCGACGTCCCGAAGATACCCTTGCACCCCCCCCCTGTCTTCGTTCCACTCCCTCGTTTCCGCATTGTAATAGCCCTTAGCTCGAGCCCAGCGCCAGTCGACGAGGGACAGGGGGGGGGGCTCCAAATCCGGCAGCCGCTGCAACGGGCGATAAAACCCCAACGCGAACGTACCCTTGCGCTGGTGTCAGAGAGGATTGGACAATTCACGAACCTCAGCTGCACTGCGGTTGATGTCGACATCACCCGCGCCAAACGCTGACACGCGAGCGGGGTCATCAACTTGCGTCGCAAGATATGAGGTGTGGCCCGCATCGAAGACAGGGCCGCCCTCGCCATCACGTGGGCCGAAAAAACTTGGATTAAAGGCGGAGACAATGGTGGGCTTTGAGTCAATGCTGGAGGGGGATGTTGATGTGGTTTCAAACGCCGCTTCGTCAACGTGCGAGGATCGACTCGAAGAAAGAACGCTTTCCGCGGAAACGCGTGCACCATGCGAGACTTCGCCAGCAGCTCTGGGGGAGATTTCGGGTGATTTTGGATTTGAGACGACAGCGGACGAATCCAATGGCGAAGAGAGGGCAGCAGGGGTGGCGTCTACACTCGCGCCCAAAAAAGCTTGGGTTTTCCTTCGGAAACTCTCGGAATTGAGCACATCCTCTTTCAAATCGAGAAAAGGGGCTTGCTCATTGACCAAGTAGCTCTTTGGGTTGGAAAGAGGACGACCTTCGTTGGCCTCGTCACGGCCCATTCCGAGCCACAACAAGGCACCAGTCGTTTCTGTTTCCGCAGCACTTCAAGTGAGTGTATGGAGCTCCCTCTGGGCCACAACGAGAAAAGGCGTGACCCTGTCTCTTCGCAACGCTTGCAAACGAAGGTTAGCTCAATAATCAGAGACCACAAATATGCAATGCTCAAATTTCTATTTGTTAATTTAAACGCAAAGGGGCAACTTTGAACCCGCGGTGCCATGTCAACCTCCAGCTGCATACTCTACCCGGAGTTTCGTCTTCCAAACGTGGGCATTGTGTAAGCTTGGACCCTCTCCCGCTGCGCAAGAATGCAGGTCTGCAGTTTTGGTCACTTTGCGAAGCTATCGACAACTCAACTTCGGAATGAAGCGTATCCTGCATGATGAGGCCTGTACTCCCGGATGGTGCCGGCATTTGAGTTATGCTTCTAGAAGACAATGCGTTCATATTTGCAGTCTTGTTTCCACGAAAAAATCATGCGCAACGGGAAGCTGCCTCTGTGGTTGCGCCTAAAAGTCATCTTCTACATCAAAGTGTGTAGCCTGAAACGGGCTCTAGCCTAAAACGTGCTCTTGTCTCTGGCAAAGTGCGTAGAGAGATGAGCTGTCCACTTTTCTTGAGTCGCCGAGTCACACGAGTGATGTGCTCCTCACATCTTCCGAAGGGGTGGGCATCCCCGACTCATTTCAATGCCCCAACAATCAATTCCGTCGAAATCCCGTAATCCTCTTATCATGAACATGATGTTTTTGCAACTCAGCGACCCGCCCCCTGCACCCCGCAAACGCACATCACAACTCTATTTTTAAGTGTATTCGCTGCATTTCTTTGAGTCGGCGTCCGCCGCCTGGATCAACCCCTCCGTCGCGTGTCGTGCATGCGCCACCAGCGCCGGCAACGACCCTCCTCTCGAGGCTGATGCAACAGTCCGCTACCGAAAGCATCCATGCACAGCTGGGCTGGGCTGTTTCCGCTGATGATGTCCAGAATCGCCTCTTGAGGGAGCGGTCGGGGTGGCCTCAAAATCTGCAATTTTGGGCTCGAGCATGGGCGAGAAGTTTCGGCCACGAGCTCACGGTCTGACTCTGAGTCCGATTGTACGTGGCTGTAAATAGGCATGATTTGATGTGCTGTTGATGTGTACCGTTGGGCATTGACTCCATGGAGTGCACGCACATGGCCTGTGCTGCGTCTGACCCTTCATCTTCACTGGTGACAAGGTTCCACGCAACAAAAAATTGACGCCCCGGGCCCTCACAACCTTCCGGCTATCCTTCTCATTCTTGTGTTGTCATCAGAACTGCAAAAGTGGGCTTCCGCATCCCAAACCTATCATTTCCCTCCGTTCCCAGACGTCGCGCCCCTGTTTGCTTTCGCTCTCTTGACGTCAGCCCGTCGCCTCTTCTCGTCGAGGTATCCCCCAAGCCCTCCCATCGCTTCAACCCACTCGCGCGTTTTCGCGTCAAAGAAGCCCCAAGCACGTGCCCATCGCCAGTCCACCAGCGCGAGACTGTCGGAGTCTGGAGGAGATGTGGAGCGTTCAATCAAATCGTAGATGGTGCTATTCATAGGAGGAGGCAGCAGAGGCTTAAAAAGGTCGTCAATGCTTGGGGCGATAGCCATTTGTGCTTCCCTCTTTGCGCTCCACTTGCGCCTGCTGGGGCCAGGCGCATGGCCATGGGTTGAGTTTTGAAAGCTCATGCCGTCAGCGACTGTACAACATGCGGCGCCGACATCTTCGCAAGCGCAGGCAACTGTTGCTCCTTTGGATAGGAGGGCAGCAAATTGAGAGCGGAAAATGACGTCAACGGCATGAAAGTCTGAGGGAAAATAAGTTCCAGCGGAGAGGTTGATGAGGCTGACTTGCGGTTGAGCAGACGGCCCTTTGCTTTGGACGGCACTTTGCTCACAGCGCCGGCCGCTTGGTGGACGGTTGATCGAACTTGTCCATTCGGAGGGAGTCTGAATTGATGGCGTTTGATGTGATTGCATCACTTTGGCGCGCTTTGGGGTCGCTTCAGTCAGAGGCATCCGCCAAGCCTGCGGCGGATCCAAAATCTGAAAGGGTTTTCCATGCGACCCCGTTTGCGACTGAAGAAGGGACGGGGTCCGAAGAGACGAGACCGACGCCTTTTGATGGGAGAGTAGTGCACGTGAGAAGTTACAAGGCGATGTCGGCGCCAGCGAGCGGGTGCGCTGGGAAAGGGCCGGTGAGATGGGGACCTGAACTTCGGGGGACGTCATATCCACAAATGGACCAATCAAGTCTGGAGACGACGGCGCTGCGCTTGTGGAGGAGATGTCTTTATTTGACGAGTCGGCCCAGCGGCTGCAGCCGTCCCAGCAGTCTCTGGAGCATCTAAACGACTCTGCGCACTTCGCGGAACCGTCGCCATCAATCAAACGCTTTAGGGGATGGAAGGGCGCCTGATGCGGCTCGTCTTCGCCAGCAGCAGCTTGGAACTCCATCGCGCTTGCGCTCTGCAGAAGAACGCTTCCTTTGCTTCCCTTCCAGCCATCAAACGTTACTACACGGCCCTTCGAATCCACAGCCTCAAAGCGCCGACGGTTCGACGTCATCGCAGCGCGACGGGCGGGATGAACACAGGCGCGCAAGCAAGCGCACGGAATCCTCGAGGAGGCGAAAACATCAAGCGCAACATCAACACCCGCATGTGGACATTCCAGGCGCTTCTCACGAACTTTTTGCTATCTCGCAGTCCAATGCCATTCATAATCGGATATTTCAGCCAATATTACTTGCGACGATCCAGCGCACTTCAGTTTTCCATCAAATCAAGCGAAAACATCAACCAAACGCACGTCAGATGGAACTACTTTTGCCATCGGCCAGAGCCACATCTTTGGCCCCTCCGACGTTTTCAAACAGTTTTTAGACATTTCTTTTGAGAAACCTCCCACTCCCCCCCCCCCCCCCCCCATTGGACCCCACTTCGCTTCGCTTCGGCTCCACCCTTTGTGCAACGAAGTTTTCAATTTCTAGCACCAACGTCAACAACCCCTTCGACGGAGCAATCAAAACATCAAAGAGAATCATCCCGGGGGATGAAACGACGGAAGGTGCGAGTTGTCTGTCGGGGCCACAACCGCAAGCGGAGCGACGTTTGGGTTGTTCAAATGAGCATGACAAGGACCTTCAAACGAATTTTTTCTCAGTCAGGTGCACGGCATGAGCAAACCACCCGCCGCTGTCTGTTATTTTTATCCAACGGACATCCAGCCTATCATTATCAAATCGAAACTGGACGGAAGCGATCACAAGTCCGAGCTGAGATGCTCTTGCAAGCCAATGCGCGTTTCAGGCCGCTGCGGGAAGCTGGCCAAGAAGGGAGGATGGATGACATGGAGGCCTGATGTGATGGGAGTGCAAGGGACGTCAGACGGAGGCGCCGCTCTTGTGGCTGACGTCTTTTGCTGAGCGGAGGAGTCGCGGAGCGAAAACCCCAAGCCCGCGACGTGAGGGATGCGCGGGCTTGCAGGGCACATCACGACGAGCACTCCGGGTCCATCAAAGCGGCCCCGACACACCAAACCTGCGGTGGGTCAACGAGGCGCCTCAGTTTTCTATTCTTTAAGTTGTGGAGGTGTAGACCGACCGACGCACATCTGTTATGACAGCCGTGCCGCCATGCGACGCCCCATGCGACCCCGAGGTCACAGCCGTTGGGCCCGCTTGATGACTCCCCGTCTTTCCCATCGATACTTAAGTCCCCCTGTCAAATCGCTTGGGGCTCGCAGTCCGTCTCCGGTTCCCCGGCACCGTCATGCTGGTGGTTTGGCATTAGGTGCAAGTGGGAGGCCTCCATAGCAAGGGGGCCGGGAGGGGGTGGAAGTGCAAGCAGAGGAGGGGGTGCCTCGCGGACAAGAAGCGTCGCGAGACGAGATGTGGGTGATTGCGGCAGAGAAGTGACGTTGGGAGGAGGGTGGTAGGGGCTCCTGTAACCATTTGGTTGACGTCGCATCAACTAGTTTGACTGGAGTCAAGGACATCAGGACGTACCTCATCGTGCTGACGCTTCAGGACAGCTCGTTGGGTCGGCCATGTCTGAAGAGGGGCCGCAGAGAGGAGTGAGAGTTCGGCAGAAAGTCCCCGGGCTAGGACGCATCGCAAGGGTCGGCGATGGGCTTCCGCCTGGAGGTGCGCGACGGCGGCGGTCCCGGACGCCTGTAGGAGTGTAGATGCCTCTTGGGTGAGACGTGGCGGTGGAGGGAGTCGGCGAAGGTGACGTCTGGGGTAGTTTTCACAGCATTTCGCTCAGATCTTTTGAAATAGAGTCTGAGATGTGTGAACTGGCATTATCATTCTGAATATCGTGCCCATCAACGCAATTAGATGAAGCATCAATGCCGCCCGCCCTCTCCTGACTGCCCCCGACCCCAGGCGCAACCTTCCTCGACGCTACGCTTCAAAAGACGGCCAGTGTTGCGCCATCATTTGATTTGATGTCGTCGTGCTTCTGGCACGGCGTGGTGTGCGGTGCACAATTGACGGGCCAATCGTTAACGACTTTATTCAATGACATCGGCGGCGCAAACTCACTTCCACCCCCCTCCTTCAGACTCTCCCCCCCCACCCTCCCACACCCGCTTCCCCCCGCGTCGCTTCACAAGCCGCTCCATCGCCCGCCGCCGTCTCTCGTCCACGTACCCCCTCAACCCTCCCTTCGCTTCGTCCCACCGCCGCGTCGTCGAGTCGTAG